>JAPOYS010000048.1 GCA_026706455.1 Chloroflexota bacterium
AAGAAGCGAGCCTCGTAGGGGCGACCAATCTGGTCGTCCGCTGCCGCTGCGACTTGTGGTTTTGGGCGACATGGTATGTCGCCCCTACAGATCGCTGCTTTAGTGAAATTTGCATTACTTTATTGGTTCTACTGAGCTTGTATTGAGCAGCTTTGTCGCCCTGTGCTCGGCTGGTGCTATACTAATTTTGGTCGATTTCCGATCTTGACGGCAGTTCTATGCGCGAGGCATCGCCAACGGATGTCGATATTCGATCGAAAACGCTTCAAGACGGCAGACTTCGCCTTGCCGGTGGAAGCGCTGCGGCGCGGCCATTTCACCGACCGTTACTTCGCTAATAGTCGGGAGATGCTGGCCGCGCTGGCAAAAGAAGCCTATGTCTACCGCGGGCTGAATCCGCGCGGCGTCGCTGGGGCGCGCCAAGTCAAAGTCGGCGATATTGAGGTGGAAGCGCAGATATTCAATCGGCGCTCGCCAATGGCGCTGATCGCCGGCGTCGATCACGCATTGGCTCAGCTGCGCTGCGCGGCCGGTTATTTCGACGCTGACGACAACTGGGTGGAGACCTGGTCTCGGCTTGAAGTTGACGCCGTGCAGGATGGCGCCGTCACCTACTACAATGGCGACCCGCTGAATGTGCTGACCGTCATCGAAATTCGCGGGACCTACCGCGATTTTGCCGTGCTGGAGACGACTATCCTGGGCGTGCTTTCGCGCGCGAGCCGGATTGCCACCAATGTCTATGAGGCGCTGCAGGCGGCGCGTGGCAAGCCGGTCTTGTTTTTCCCAGCGCGCTTTGACATGCCGGAAGTTCAGGCGATCGATGGCTATGCCTATTGGCTGGCGCTGCGCCGCTTTCATCTCGATACCGGCATTGCGGTACGGCCGCTGGCGAGCACAGACGCGCAGGCCTCGCTTTGGGGCGGGGCGGGCTTGGGCACAATCCCGCATGCTGTAATCGCCTGCTTTCTGGCCGATAGCGCTGAGACCATGGTGCAGTTTGCGCGCCACATCCCCCTTGAGACGCCGCGCATCCTGCTGGCTGACTTCAACAACGATGTGGTTGCCGATAGCCGGGCGACCTTGGCCGCCTTCTGGACCCGTTATGCCGCCGCGTACAAAGCGTCCGACCGGGAAGCGCTGGCGCGCTGGCGCTTGCATGGCGTACGACTCGATACCAGCGCCAACCTCCGTGACGCCTCGCAGCCCGACGAGGCGGAGAAAGGCGTGAGCCCGCAATTGGTCTTCACCATGCGCGAAGCATTGAATACTGCTTGGGAGAGTTGGGATGTCCCGCGTGACTTAGAGTCGGTCGCGCGCGAGTTCTGCCGCGCTACGCAAATCGTCGTCTCCGGCGGCTTCAACGTCGAGCGGGTCGCTCGATTTGAGCGCGAGGGCGCGCCAGTCGACAGTTATGGCATCGGCTCGGCTTTCTTGAGCAATGATCAACGCGCGAATTCCGATTTCACAATGGATGTTGTGCGCGTGAAGGTCGGCGGCGAATGGGTCAAACTGTCCAAGGTGGGGCGGCGCCCCTGTGACAATCCCGATTTGGAACGCGTCGATCTGGCCGAGCTAAATTGATGAATACCCCGAAAAGCGTCAGCGAATGCCGAACGCTTAGACCTTTTCACCCGCGACCGCCCGCCTCAGGCTTTCCGTGTAGGGCGGACGCGCGATCCCATGCTCGGTAACGATGCCGCTCAGATAGCGGTGCGGCGTGACGTCAAAGGCTGGATTCCGCGCTTTGAAGCGGCCCGGCACAATGGGATTGCCATAAGGCGTCGTCACTTCAGCCGGGTCGCGCTCTTCGATGGGGATCTGATCGCCGCTGCTGACCGCCAGATCGATGGTCGATGTCGGCGCCACCGTGTAGAAGGAGATAGCATGCGCCTGCGCCATGATCGCCAGTTGGTAGGTGCCAATCTTATTGGCGAAGTCACCGTTGGCGGCGATGCGATCGGCGCCGACCAGAATGATATCGACCTCGCCCTTCTGCATGAAATAACCAGCCGCGGCGTCGGGAATGATATCGTAGCTGACGCCTAGTTGCTCCAGTTCCCAGGCGCTCAGGCGGGCCCCTTGCAGGCGGGGGCGCGTTTCGTCCAGCAGGACGTGGATATCCTTGCCCGCCTCGAAGGCGGCGCGGACGACGCCAAGCGCCGTGCCAAAATCGACCGTGGCCAGCGCGCCCGTATTGCAGTGATGCAGGACAGTCGCGCCGTCTTTCACCAGTGCCGCGCCGTGCCGTCCCATGCGACTGTTGACGGCCACGTCCTCGTCGGCGATCTCCTGGGCGGCGGCCAGCAAACCTGCGCGCAGCTCAGCCGGGCTTTTGAATGCGCCGCTGCCCGCAATCTGCAGGAGCTTGTCCACCGCCCAAGCCAGGTTGACGGCTGTGGGGCGCGCGGCTTTCAGCTTGTCGCCCTGCTCAATCAAGTCGCTGACGAGCTTGTCGCTGGTTTCGGCGTCGCTCCGCTGGGCGGCGAGCGCCAGGCCGAATCCAGCGGCTGCGCCTATGGCCGGCGCGCCACGCACCGTCATGTTGCGGATGCCTTCTGCGACCGCTTCAACGGTTTCCAGCCGAACAAATTCCAGCTTCCAGGGCAAGGCGCGCTGGTCGATCATCTTGACAGCGCCCTGATCCCACTCGACAGTCCGCATGCGATTTAGCCTATCGACTCGGTCGTGTCGGCGAAGGTCAAGCCATTTTCCTGGCGCCGCTGATACTGAGTAGTTCCTACAAAAAAATTAGAAATTGTAGGGGCGGCTCGGTGAATCACCCTCTCCGCAACCGTTATCTGTTCATGCGGACGAGTCACCGGCTCGCCCCTACAGTTTCCATTGAAAATTCGCATGACTAACTTGGTTCTACTTGCGCGACATAACGGCGGACCAGTCGGGCTCGTACAGCGGCTGCCAGGCGCCGACCTGGCTCGGATCGTAGAATGCGGGCAGAGACATGCTCGTGAGCGACGTCTAGTCTAGTTGAATTGAGTGATCAGCGTCCCAAGCTGTTCGATGGTCGGCTGGTTGCTGAAGGGCGTAAGCTGCGGCATTCCGTCGCCGAGGCGGAAGAAGACCGTCGGCGTGCCGCGAACTTCGAGCTGGGTCGCGAGCTGCAGATCAATATCAACTTGCGACGCGTCGGCGCTGCAGGCGAGCAGGTCGGCGTAGGGCATATCCATCACCTCGGCGAAACTGCGCGCCGAACTGTCATTGAAACGGCGGGCGCTGGCCAGCTCGAAGAGGCGGTCATGCGCGTTCCAAAAGGAGCCGGGACGCAAGATTTCGGCGCATTCGGCGAGTTCAGCAGTTGTCCGCGAATAGCCCTGTGGCTCAACCACGGGCGTAAAGCGATACTCGAAGCGCGCCATGCCTTTGGCCACATATTGACTGATGAGTTGGTCGACAGTCGCCTTGTAGCGCTGGCAATGGCCGCAGAGGAAGTCTTCAAAAGCCACGATGGTTATCGGCGCCGCCGGATCCCCGAGCACAAATCCGCCGTCCGCTTGCCGGCTCTGCGGTATCCCCGAATAATCGTAAGACGACTGGCTGAACGAACTCTGGCTGGAGAGAACGACCAAAAGAGCGGCTACAATAACAGCGACAACGACTACCGCGACCAGGAGAAGTTTTGTGCGCTGCGGAGCGCCCTTAATTTTCTGCGTCACGTCCGAGTCCTTGAAAGCTATTTCTATACTTGCGCCAACGCGCGCAAGCGCCGAATGTCTTTTCGGCTGGATGTGCAAATCCTACAACGCGCTTTTGCCTTCGTCAACAGTGTGACTGAGCGGCGGGCTCAAGTTTACGTCTGCGTAAGACGCGCGCCTTGCCCTATACTATGCGTCAGCGGGCGAGAGCCGTATTGAGCCAAGCTATCGAGAGGCGACTGCTGATGCGTATGGATGACGTGATTGAGAAAAAGCGCGATGGTCATGGGCTGACCGAGCGCGAGATTCGCTACTTCGTCGACGGCTACACAGCGGACGAGATCCCGGATTATCAGGCGGCGGCGCTGCTGATGGCGATTTACTTTCAAGGGATGAGCCGCGCCGAGACGGTGAATTTGACCAGGGCTATGGCGGAATCGGGCGACATGCTTGATCTGTCAGACATCGGGGATTACGTAGTTGATAAACATTCGTCGGGCGGGGTGGGCGACAAGACCAGCCTGGTCGTATTGCCCCTGGTGGCCTCCTTTGGCGTGCCCATCGCCAAGATGAGCGGCCGCGGCCTGGGCGCGACCGGCGGCACCGTGGACAAGCTGGAGGCGATCCGCGGGTTCAATGTGAGTTTGTCCGAAGACGCGTTTCGGCGAATTGCGCGCGAAAGCGGCATTGTCATCGCCGGGCAGAGCGCAAGCCTGGCGCCCGCCGACGGCAAGATTTACGCGCTGCGGGATGTGACTGGCACGGTCGCCAGCCAGCCGCTCATCGCCAGCAGCATCATGAGCAAAAAGCTGGCGGCCGGCGCCAGCGGCATCGTGCTTGATGTCAAAGTCGGTCATGGCGCTTTCATGAAGACGCCTGAGGAAGCGCGCGGATTAGCGCTTGCCATGGTGCAGATCGGTCTGGATGCTGGGCGCGACATGATTGCCCTGCTGGCCGATGCGGATCAGCCGCTTGGGGTGGCCGTTGGCAACGCCCTGGAAGTGGCGGAAGCGGTCAGAACCTTGCAGGGAGCGGGACCGGCCGATTTCCACCAACACTGCGTCGAAGTGGCGGCGCATATGTTGCGGCTGGCGGGACAGGGACAACGCTGGGCTGAATTGTCGCATGCGCGCGGCGAAGCGGACGCGGCTTTGGCGCGCGGCGGCGCCTTCCAAGACCTCCATCGCATGGTGAAAGCCCAGGGTGGCGATGTGTCGCAGATTGAGGATACCAGCCGCCTGCCGCAGGCGACGCTCCGTTTTGAATGGCGCGCGCGCGAAAGCGGCTGTCTCTCGGCGGTACGCGCTGACCGAGTCGCGCGGGCGACGCTGGCGCTCGGCGCCGGGCGGCGGACGAAAGCGGATGAAATCGATCATGCGGTCGGCATTGAAGCGCACTGCAGCGTTGGCGACGCAGTCGCAGCCGGCGATCTGCTCATGACCTTGCATGCCAATGACGAAGACCGCTTGACGGCGGCTTTGGACGAGCTCGCCGGCGCAGTTGAATACAGCGAGGCGCCCGTCGAGCGGTTGCCGCTGTTTCATGGCGTCATTGACGGTCGAGATCTTTAGTTGCTCAGCAGGCTTTGGCCAGGTGCTCTTCATAGCTGACGGCGAAGACGTGGTAGTAGGAGTTGTCACAGGCGGCGCGAAAGAAGAAGTAGCTGGATGCAGCCGGGTGGATGGCCGCGATAATGGCTGAGAGCCCGGGGCTGGCGATGGGACCGGGCGGGAGGTCCCCGTAAAGATAGGTGTTGTACGGCGAGTTCACCGCGCGATAATCGGCGCGCGTGATTTGCGGCCACCAGTTGCCGCGCGCCCCGTGCAGGCTGTACTGCACAGTAGGATCCGCTTCCAGGTTCATATTGATGGCCAGGCGATTTCGGTAGACGCTTGCGATCATGGCGTGTTCGTCGCGCCAGACGGCCTCCCTTTCGATGATGGAAGCGAGGGTGACGACCTGATGCAAACTAAGACCTTGCGACAGCGCGGCGGCGCGCAAGTCATCGCCGACGCGAGCGCGAAAGGCGCGCAGCAGCGTATCGCGCAAACCGCTGGCGGTCATATCGGGCGGGAGCTGATACGTATCGGGAAACATAAACCCTTCCAGCGATGCCGCCGGCGGAATGCTAGCCCAGGCGGCAAATTCGGCGGGCAAATCCGCGCCCGCGCCCACCACCTCGAGGAAGTCGGCGCCGCTGAATCCAAACAGCCCATTGCGATCGATTCGCTCGGCGAGCTCTTCGATACGCGCGCCCTCCACGCTGCGGAAGGGAATGAAGCTTTTGCTGGAATCGGTCAGAATCTCGGCGATACGCTTGATCGATTGCGTCTGATCCAGGAAATAGACGCCGGCTTCAAAGCGGCGGTCATAGCCTTCGAGGCGCGCGTAGTCGACGAATAGCTCGCTATCGCGAATGAGCCTGGCTTCAGCCAGGGCAGCGGCAATTGCGCCGGCGCCAGCGCCTAGGGGAATGTGAAAGCGAACGGGTCTGTTGTCGTTGCTGTAGGGCGCGTTCAGTTCCTTTGCCTGGCCGCTGATCTGAATGCGCAGGATTGCGCGCTGCGCCGCGCCCAGCAGCTGCCCATCAGTCGCGATCCAGGCGGCAAGCGCTAAGCCAACGCAGAGAATCGCCAGGACCAGGCAAATCAGAAAACAGCCTTGGGTCGCGCGCCGCAAGTTCTTGCCTCGCGCTCAGCCGAGCATAGCTGTGATCTTGATGAGCATTCGCGCCATGAGGGACAAAGCCGTCTTAGGATTCTCGCCGGGCGATGGCGGTGGCGGTAGCCTTCATATTGGCTCGTACCGGGCTCAGCTCGATATCCTTAATCGAGCGCATGATCGTTGCCCACGTTCGCCCGGGTTTCAGCTTGATCGGCTTTTCGTCACCGTAAATCAGGGAGAGCGCTGTTCCCCGATTGTGATTGCGGCGGCGCCAGAAACCCTGGTAGACCTTGCCTTCGCGCATGACCAGCGCCGGGCCTTGCTCCCAGAGCGCCACCTCAAAGGACTCGTTGATGGCGCCACGCTCGAACAGGTCGGGACGGCGATTGTGCGCAACCTCCAGAAACACCAGATTGTCCGCCCAAAGTTGCGTATCATCTGCCGCGTCAAAGTGCGGCTCGCCATCGCTGTAACGCAGATATCGCCGGCTGGCCGCGTCATACTGCCAGCGGGTTTCCGTTCGGTTGTACCAGTTGATATAAATTTCGTTGGCCTGCTTGTCGCTGGCGTCCGGCTGAAAATCGAATGCGAAGCCGGCCGCGCGAAAGCCCAAGTTCACCTCCCGCAAGTCGGCGAGCTGCCACAGTTGGCCTGTATTGGTGAACATCGTATGTTCATAACCGCGGTCGATTACGGATTCATCGCGGCAAAAGCCCGCCCACTCGCAATTGTCTCCCAGCGATGGCGAGAGCAGCAAATAGCGATGGATGCGCTCTTTGTAGATTTCTCGAACCGGTCCGCTCGTGCCCGAATAAGCGAGCAAAGCGGCATACATGGTGAGCAGTTCCATATCAACCAGCCGCGCGCTGCGAACGGAGCCGACCTTTTCCGGCGCGTTGCTGCGGAAGAGCGCGGCGAAGCGAGTGACGCCGCCTTCGGATTCCATTTCAAAGACGAGATCGGCCTGATTGACGCCATGCTGGGGGCGGACTATCGGCGGCCAATTCGATATCTTTACGATGAGATTGCGCCGCAGCCGCGCCTCCTCGCTCGGATAGGGCAAACCGGTGAGGGAGTTCATGCCCGTCGGATAGTGAATGGGTCCAACTTCTTCGGTCGCCTGCGGCGCGTAGACTTTGGCTATCGCGGCGCGCAGCAGGTTCGGTGATGAAAGACCGTCCTCGGCCCGAGCCCCGACATCCGAGCCCGCGCTGCGAGCGGCCCCGTCCAAAGGCGCGGCCTCTTGGCCGCTGCTGGTGAAAGCCGCGACGGAGAACCAGAATACGAGCATGCTCGCGCTCATCCAGCTTGGCAGATTCAATCGACGCATGTACGCCAACTTTCGCGTTTCAGCTTTGTGGCCGGCAATAGGTTTGGGATACCCCGCAGACTTCGACAAGTCGATACCAGTATAATAGGAGAATCGTATCCTAGCGCAACTTGAAACGGAGAAATGGTGGAAGCGCGGCGATTATTAATCTGTTACGCGCATCCGGATGACGAAAGCTTCGGTTTGGGTGCTGCTATCCCGAAATGGATAGCTGATGGCGTCGATGTATTTCTGATTTGCGCCACCAACGGTGAAGTTGGGCACGTGCCCGCAGCCCTGCGCGGGAAGTTCGCGACCGTGGCCGAACTGCGATTGAGCGAACTGGCTTGCGCGCGCCAGCATCTCAGGTTCAAGGACGTCTTCATGCTCGGCTATCGCGATAGCGGCATGCGCGGGAGCGAAACGACAAGCCATCCGGACTCGCTGGCTTATCAATGGCGGTATCATCCCGAGCGCGTCAGGCGGGATGTTATGGCTGTCATGCGTCAAGTACAGCCGCAAATTGTGATCACATTCAACCGGTATGGCGGCTACGGCCATCCCGACCACATTGCGATACAGCGGGCCGCCGTGGGCGCCTTCGAGCGTCTGCAAGGCGAAGCGGGAGACAGAAACGGCTACCGCCCGCAAAAGCTCTACTACGCGGCTTATCCCAAGATTTCGCTGCGGATGCGGATTTGGAGAGCGCGCCTCAAGGGGCAGGATCCCCGCCGCATGGGCATTAACCAGGATGTCGATACGCTACAGTCCCTTGCGAGCATTGAACCGGTGCATGCCCGCATTCCGATCGCTCCGTATTTGGGAATATGGGAAAAGGCGAGCCGCTGCCATGCCAGCCAGGGCGGCGGGAAGATCACACGCGCATCGCGTTTGCTGCGGCGGCTGCTCTACCGAAAACAGGGCTTCACGCGCGTGTATCCACCGCCCAGTCACAACCGCGTGGATGAAGATGACTTATTCGCCGGCGTCGAGTTTAAGGCAGGCGGCTGAGCGCAAGAATAGAGCGTCCGCGTTGCGTTCGCCAGACGGATGGCGGTCTACCGCTGCTCGCTGGACGGATTGCCGCGCTCGAAGCTCGTCAAGAATTTTTGCGCGTAGGTCTTGAGTTGACCGTCGATGATGGCGCGGCGCATATTTTCCACATGGCGCGCCAGAAAATCAATGTTGTGCAGACTGAGCAAGTAGTACGCCAGCAATTCTTTTGCCATCAGCAAATGTCTCAAATAAGCGCGCGAGAACTGGCTGGCGTAGTTGTCTAACTGCGAATCGATCGGCGATTCGTCCCGCTTGAATTTGGCGTTGCGCAGATTGACGCGCCCGGCCTGCGTGAAGGCGGCGCCGTGCCGCGCGAGCCGCGTTGGAATGACGCAGTCGAATATGTCGACGCCGCGCAAGACGCCTTCGACCAGGTCATCCGGCTCGCCGACGCCCATCAAGTAGCGCGGTCTGTTCGCCGGCAGGCAGGGCAGCGTTTCGTCTAAGGTCGCGTACATTTCGGCTTTCGTTTCTCCGACTGCCAGCCCGCCGATCGCATAGCCTTTGAGGTCCAGGTCCGTTACGGCGCGAGCGGATTCCTCCCTCAGATCGGGGAAGACGCCGCCTTGCACGATGCCGAAAAGGGCTTGTTCCGCATCGTCAGGATGGGCGTCGCGGCAGAGAGCCAGCCAGCGATGCGTGCGCTCGAGAGCCGCGCGGACGGCGTCGCGATCTCGCGGCGGCGGGCATTGATCGAAAGCCATGATGATATCGGCGCCGAGGTTTTGCTGAATCGCCATCGAACGCTGCGGATCCAGTCGCTGCGCGCTGCCGTCCAAGTGGCTGCGAAAGGTGACGCCGTCGTCGTCAATCCGGTTTATCTCAGCCAGACTAAACACCTGGAATCCGCCGGAATCGGTCAGCAGCGGACCCGGCCAATTCATGAATTGATGCAGTCCGCCCAGATCGCGCACGATCTCATCGCCCGGACGCAAATGCAGATGGTAGGTATTGGCAAGAATTAGCTTGACATCAAGAGATTCCAAGTCTCGCGGGGGCATGGCTTTGACCGTGCCGCTGGTGCCGACGGGCGCGAATACGGGCGTGGGGATGTCTCCATGCGGCGTATGCAGGATGCCGGCTCGCGCCTTGCCATCGGTGGCGACCACTTCAAATTCGAAAGACATAGCAGTTCCAATGGCGATGTCGATGTCGTCAGGTTGCGCAAGACAGTTGGCGCCGCGACGGCAATGATGGAACCAGCCGACGCCCTCGGCGCCGGTTAGCGACCGCCGACAGTATAGCATAAGACTTGGCCGCGCGAGCCGGCGCGTCTCTTCCGGCGAATGACAACAACTGCCGCGGTTCTCAGCAGGTATTGGCGGAGGCTGCTATACTGCCTGCGGAGTATTCTTAGGGGATGCGGATCGCCACCTTCGGCTCAGGGAGGCGGCACATGGCAAGCGCTCTCGATTCAGAATTGAAGAAGGCGAAACCTCGAATGGCAGCGCCTATCGAGCGTAGTCCGCGCATGTCGTATCCCAGCCGAGTAGAAATCGATCTCTCCGCGTTGGCATCCAACGTCCGCTGGCTAAAGGCGCGAGTGGGCGATACCGCGCTGATGGCGGTGGTCAAGGCGAATGCCTATGGTCATGGCGCGCCTGCGGTTGCGCAAGCCGCGCTGCGAGCTGGGGCGGATATGCTGGCGGTCGCCAATTTGGCCGAGGCGCGCGAATTAAGAGCAGCCGGCATCGACGCGCCGATCCTCGTTTTGAGCTACGCGCCGGCCGAATCTATCCTCGATGCGATTAAGTGTGACCTCATTTTATCGGTTTACGATAGCGGATTTGCCGAGCAGTGCATCGCCGCCGCCAGCCGGCCGCCGGCCGACCTCGCGGTTCATGTCAAGGTGGATACGGGTATGGGCCGCCTGGGTATCCTGCCGAGCGACGCATACCGAGTTTGCCAGCTCTTGCGGGAGGCCGCTGGGATCCGGCTCGAAGGCATCTACACGCACTTCGCCACCGCCGACGACGATCCAGCGTATATGCGGGAACAGCTCAAAACATTCAAGAGCATGCTAGCCAGAATTGGGATGACGGGCAATCGGTTCAAATATATCCATGCGGCCAATTCAGCTGCCCTTGTCAACGGTTGCGAGGCGCTCTTCAACCTTGTCCGGCCCGGGATACTGCTCTATGGGCTGGAACCTATGCCAGCGAGCGGCTTAGCCAAGCGGCTCAAACCAGTGATGTCTTGGAAGACACAGGTGGCTCAGGTCAAGACCTTGCCGCCTGATTCGCCGGTGGGTTACGGCAATGCCTATCGTACACGGGGCGAGGAAACGATCGCTGTTTTGCCCGTTGGCTACGCCGATGGACTGCGGCGGGCGCCGCAAGCCTGGCGCGAGGTCTTGATACATGGGCGGCGCGCGCCTTTGATTGGCCGCGTCAGCATGGAGAAGATCACGGTCAATGTCAGCCATATTCCTCAGGTCAAGGTCGGCGATGAAGCGGTGCTGCTGGGGCGGCAGGGCGAGCAAAGGATCAGCGCGGATGAAATCGCGCGCTGGATCGGCAGCAACAATTACGAGGTGGTCACGTCGATCGCGCCGCGCGTTCCCCGCAGTTTCCTGAACGGCTGACGCTTGCTTGCTAGCTCGTCAATAGCCGCGCTATGTCCGCGGCGATTCTGCTCGGCGGAACGCCAAATTGATAGCGCATGACCCAGCGGCCCTCGGGGTCCAGCAAGTATGAGCCGGCGCTATGGTTGACGGAATAGGCGCCGGTCGCCTCGTCGCCAACGACTTCAAACGCAAGGCCTAGCGGCGCGCCGATTCTGCGCACCAGCGCTTCGTCGCCGGTCAAGGCGATAAGGCCCTCCATGCCCCGAAACTCAAAGTATCTGCGCAGGGCTTGGGGGGTATCGCGACGCCCGTCTACGCTGATGAACAGGAAGGCCGCTTGCCTCGACAGATCGCCCAGCATGTCGCTAATTTGCTCAAAGTCGTTTAGCGTCAACGGGCATATATCGGGACAGTTCGTGAATCCGAAAGTCAGCAGCACGAAGCGCCCGCGCAGGTCGCTGAGGCTGGTTTCGGCGCCCTCGACATTGGCAAGGGTGAAGTCAGGCAAAGGTATCGGCGGCTGGATTGGAATCAGGCCGTCAAAGCTGGCATCGCCTTCAACCGTGAAATGCCCGGCGTCGATCCTTGCCGGCGGCCGCATTTTGGCTTGCAGCAGGTAAAGCGTTAAGGCTGATATCCCAATGATTAAGCCCGCGATCAGGCTATAGAGAAAATGACGCGTGTAGGCCGTTCCCTGTTTTCTCTTCACTGTCAGCAACCCATCATATCCGAGGATCTGAGGCCGGCTTGATTGTAGCAGTAAGGTTTGCCCTCATGAAGTGGTGTAGCCCCGGGCGCAATTGAGATGCCGCGGGCTTTACATTGCGGATGCGCGAGAAAGCGGCTAGAATGATAATGTCTCAAGAAGAGAGATTTTGTCTGCGGACAGAACGCCGAAGGGGCAAGCGCCAAGTTCGCCAACTTGCGTGAAACTCTCAGGCAAAAGGATTCTTGAGCCATTAACCTCTGAAGGTGGGGCAGACCGACAGGGCGCATTCTCGGCAGAGTTGCGCCCTTTGTTGTTGATGGCGCATAGGGAGAGTGGACGATGGGCGATTGGACGACGAAGGCGGAGCTAAAATACGCGGAGACGGACGAATGGTTTGCCGTTGCCGGCGATATTGTGACGGCTGGCATCACCGATTACGCGCAGGATCAGCTGAACGACATCGTTTATGTGGAATTCAAAGACGCGGGCGATGTGCTGGAAACCGGCGAATCATTTGGCGAGGTGGAATCCGTGAAGGCAGCCTCCGAACTGTATAGCGCTGTCGCCGGTGAAATCATTGAAGTTAATTCCGCTTTGGAAGATGCGCCCGAGACCTTGAACGCCGATCCCTTTGGCGCGGGTTGGATGGTCAAGATTAGAGCGAACGACCTGTCGCCGCTGGCTGGCTTGATGGACGCGGCCGCCTATGACGCCTACTGTGACAGTCGCTAGCCAGGCCTGAGCGAGGGCGCGCGTCGGCTTGAGTCGGCGCCGTGTACTCACTAGCCACTAGCGCTCGGATGAAATAGAGAGGCAAGCCCAGACGTGAGCTACATACCGCATACCACAAGCGAGACCGAGCAGATGCTCGCCGATATCGGCGTGGGCTCGATAGACGATCTGTTTGGGGCGGCGCCGGCCGCTCACCGCTTCCCCAAACTGGATTTGCCGCCGCCGCTGAGCGAGATGGAAGTGATGGCTGAAATGCTGGCGATCAGCGAGGCGAACGACCACGCTCAAGACTTCGCCATATTTCGCGGCGCCGGCGCTTATCACCATTTCATTCCGTCGGTCGTGAATCATATGCTGCTGCGCGGCGAGTTTTACACCGCCTACACGCCGTATCAGCCGGAGATCTCTCAGGGTACCTTGCAGGCGACATACGAATACCAGAGCATGATGTGCGCGCTGACGGGCATGGACGCCGCCAACGCCAGCCACTACGACGGCGCCACCAGCCTGGCCGAAGCGGTGACCGTTGCGCTGGAAGCCACGCGCAACAAACGCAAGAAAATCATCCTTAGCCACGCCATCCACCCGCAATACCGCGAAGTCCTGCGCGCCTACCACCAAGGGCGCGACATCCGCATCATCGGCGATCGCGGGCGCGGCGAAATCGTGGACTTGATGGAGATGCTCGACGAAAACACCGCCATGCTGGCTGTGCAGTATCCCGACTTCTTTGGGCAAATCGATGACATGACGGCGCTGGCGGAAGCTGTTCATGAGGCTGGCGCGCTGCTAGTGATGGTCGCCAATCCGATGGCGCTCTCGATCTTCAAGAGCCCGGGCGAGTTGGGCGCTGATATCGTCGTGGGCGAAGGGCAGCCGATGGGCCTGCCGCTTGGTTACGGCGGTCCCTATCTGGGCTACTTCGCCATCCGCCAGAAATACGTGCGCCGCATCGCGGGGCGCATCATCGGCGAGACGCTCGACGCCGATGGCAAACGCGCCTTCGTGATGACGCTGCGGCCGCGCGAGCAAGACATCAAACGCGAGCGCGCCACCAGCAATATCTGCACCAACCAGGGATTGATGTCGCTGGCCGCTTCGATCTATATGGCGCTGATGGGCAAGAACGGCTTGCGGCAAGTGGGCGAACTCAACTATCACAAGGCGCATTACGCCGCCAATGAGATCAGCCGGCTCGACGGCTACAGCGTGGATATGAGCAAGCCCTTCTTCAATGAGTTTGTGATCGCATGTCCACGACCGGTCGCCGAGATCAACGACGCGCTGTTGACGGAGGGGATTATCGGCGGTTATGACCTGGGTCAGCACTATTTCCACCTGGAAGACCGCATGCTGGTCTGCGTGACTGAGATGAACGCGAAAGAAGAGATTGACCGCCTGGTCGAGATACTGGGAGGCTTGAGTCGATGATCCCACTCAATTGGATTCAAGCGCCCGGGCGACACGATATGTCGCCCCTAGGGATCGGCCGTGAACGTAACAAGAGTGTAGGCGCGACCGACCTGGTCGCCCGCAGGTGAACGAGCGAAAGGCGCAGCCCATGCTTCAACCACTGATCTATGATATCGGCGAGCCGGGGCGCGTCGGCGTCAACTTGCCGAAATGCGATGTGCCCAAGGTGGAGCTGCCGGCGGCGCTGATGCGCGCGGAGCTGGCGCTGCCGGAAGTCGGCGAGGTGCAGGTGGTGCGCCACTTTGTCAAGCTGAGCAAGCTCAATTATTCTATCGACCAGGGGCTCTACCCGCTGGGCTCCTGCACCATGAAGTACAACCCCAAGATCAATGAGGACGCGGCGCGCTTGCCCGGCTTCGCGCAATTGCATCCGCTGACGGACGAGTGCGGCTCGCAAGGCGCGCTCTTCCTCATGCACGAGCTGCAGACCTGGCTGGGCGAGATCAGCGGCTTTGACGCGGTCAGCTTGACGCCGGCCGCCGGCGCGCAGGGCGAATTCGCCGGTATCTTGATGATCCGCCAATACCACATTGATCGCGGCGAGGGCCAGCGCGATCTCATTCTCGTGCCCAACAGCGCGCACGGCACCAACCCGGCCACCGTGACGATGGCCGGCATGCGCGTGCATGAGCTGCCGTCGAATAACCAGGGCAATGTCGATATGGACGCGCTGCAGGTGGCTTGCGCGGGCGAGCTGCGCGACCGCATCGCCGGCATGATGATCACCGTGCCGAGCACTTTGGGACTATTCGAATCGACGATCGTCGATGTCATCGCGACCGTGCAGGACGCCGGCGGCTTGATGTACATGGACGGCGCCAATATGAACGCGCTGATGGGCGTGGTCAAACCGGGCGAGCTCGGCTTTGATGTGATGCATTACAACCTGCACAAGACATTTTCGACGCCTCATGGCGGCGGCGGACCGGGCAGCGGCGCGGTCGGGGTGAATGCAAAGCTGGCGCCCTATTTGCCGGGACCGATCGTGGCGATTGTGGAGGAGGGGAATGCAGACGCGTCAGAGGGCGGGCGACATGATATGTCGCCCCTACAGGATGCCCGCACGGATGATGAGGATGTAGGGGCGACCAACCTGGCCGCCCGCGCGCCCCTCTACGGCTTCGTCATGCCGGAGAAGAGCATCGGCCGCTTGAAAGCCTTTCATGGCAACTTCGGCATGCACCTGCGCGCCTACGCCTACATCCGCGTCTATGGCGATTCGGGCATCCGCGACGTGACGCGCTACGCTGTGCTCAACGCCAATTACCTGCGCGCCAAGCTGATGAAGTCCTACAAGGCGCCCTATCCGCGCTATTGCGGGCATGAGTTTGTCTTGGAGGGACATTTCGCCGACGTGAACGATGTGCACGCGCTCGATATTTCCAAGCGGCTGATGGACTACGGTTTTCACCCGCCGACCAACTACTTCCCGCTGATCGTGCCCGAGGCGCTGCTGATCGAGCCGACTGAGACCGAGACCAAAGCCGACCTGGATGAATTCGTCGCGGCGATGGAAGCGATCGCGGAAGAAGCGCGGGACGACCCGGAGCTGCTGCGCCAGGCGCCACATACGGCGCCCGTTCGCCGACTCGACGAGGTGCGCGCGGCGAAGGAGCTGGTGCTCTGCTGCGCGCCGGCGCGGCCCGCTTGATTTGCGGACGACCAGCTTGGTCGCCCCTACAAGATTCGTTTTCGCTGCTCTATCATCGGCGCATTGCCGCCCGTGCCGATGAAGATAGTCCCCTGTGAACGAGCTGCTCCAGATTTTTGTTGACAACATGATTCCCGTGCTGGCGATTGCCGCGGTCGGCGCGGCGATGCGGCGGCGCTTCCACATTGAGCCGGCTGGCGTCTCGCGCATGATGTTCTACGTATTCTCGCCGGCGCTCGCCTTTCACGCGCTGTACACGCACGATATCAGCGGCGGCGAATTCCTGCAGGTGTACGCGGGCACAATCGCGCTGCTGGGCGTGATTGCGCTGATTTCGTATTTGCTGCTGCGCCCGCTGCCCATCAAACCCGGCGAACGCGCGGCGACAGTGGTCGCTTCCTTCGTATTCAATGGCGCGAATTTCGGGCTGTCCATCGTCAGCTTCGCTTTTGGCGCGGAGGCGCTGAGCTACGCCGTCGTCGTTTATGTTGCCGGGTCGACGCTGGCTTGGACGGCTGGCGTATTCGTGTCTTCGCAGGGCGCCGCTTCCATGAAGGCGGCGCTGCGCAATGTTGTGGGCACGCCGGTCATCTATGCGCTGGCGCTGGCATTCGGCTTGAAGGCCCTCGGCATTGACGAGTTGCCGCCGGCTTTGAGCCGCACGTCTCAACTGCTGGCCGATGCGGCGATACCGCTGATGCTTACATTGCTGGGATTGCAGTTGGGCGGCTTCAAAAAGCCGGAGCGTTTGCGGCTGGTCATGCTGGGCACGGGCATACGGCTGCTGGCGGCGCCTCTGGTTGCCATCGCATTCGCTTTGCTTTTCAGTCTGGAGGGCGCGGCGCGTTTTGCCTTCATCGTGCAGGCGGGCATGCCGACGGCTGTGCTGACGCTCGTGCTAGCGCATCAATTCGATACCGATCGCGATCTCACCCTGAGCTTCATCCTCACCTCTACCTTGATCAGCCCGTTCACGCTGACAATTCTGATATATCTGCTTCGGAACGGCATCGTCTAAGCCAGAATTCTGAGACCCTTGTCTGACTTTCCAAACAGCCGACGCCTTCCTATAATCCTGCTATGGCATTGGCAGGGGAGCCTTGGTGACTGGCAATCGGATTGGGCGGGCGCCTGGCTACGCGCTGCTCAGAGGCGTGATTCGCGCAGGAGAGACGAAATGGAATATCGAATCTTAGGCCGTTCGGGTGTCAGAGTCGCGCCGCTTGTATTGGGCACGGGCAACTTTGCCGATCCAACGCCCGAAGAAGAAGCGGGCCGCATCCTTTACCGCGCCATCGACGCCGGCATCAATCTGATCGACACCAGCAATTCTTATTCCGACGGCGAGAGCGAACGAATGATCGGGCGGGCATTAGCCAAGGGCAAGCGTCGTCATCAGGTCTTGTTGGCGACGAAAGCCTTTTACCGCGTCGGCGCCGGACCCAACGATGAAGATCTGTCGCGCCTGCATCTCATCCGCGCTTGCGAGGACTCTTTGCGCCGTCTGCGCACCGATTATATCGACCTCTATCAGATGCATCGGCCCTCGCCAACGGTTCCGCTGGACGAGACGCTGGGCGCGCTGACGGACTTGGTTCGCCAGGGCAAAGTGCGCTACATCGGAACGTCCGTGCATCCAGCCTGGAAAGTCATGGAAGCCATTATGGTGAGCGAGTTGAAGAATTACGCGCGCGTCGTCTGTGAGCAGCCGCCTTACAATTTGCTGGATCGCCGCATCGAAAACGAAATCGTTCCCATGTGTCAAGCGCAGGGGCTAGGGCTGATCACCTGGTCGCCCTTGGCGCAAGGCGTTCTGGCCGGGCGTTACGCGCGGGCGGATGCCATGCCAGCCGATTCGCGCGGCGCTCGGCGCGGCGGCATCTACTCTGAGCGCATCACGCAGCCGGGGATCGCAGTCGGCAATAAGCTGGTGGGGCTGGCGCGAGATCATGGAATCGCCCCCGCCCAGCTTGCGACGCTCTGGGTCAAAGATCAGCCGGGCATAACAGCGCCTATCATAGGTCCGCGCACGCTCGAGCAGTTGGAGCATTTGCTGCCCGTGCTCGATATGTCGCTCGGCGGCGAACTGGCTGAAGCCTGCGACAAACTAGTGCCGCCGGGCGGCGCGGTGGCCAGCTTTTTCAATAGCGCCGCGTGGATGAAGCAGCGACTGATTTAGGCAGAGTCCACGACGCATATTCGTTTGCCTGCGCTGTGCGGATGCAGCGACCTCCGGCGACCCAGCCCGGCAAGCTACAGGTCCCGCTCCAGAGCGAGCAAGAATAGCCGCTTCAGTCTTTGATCGCGCATGTCGGAACCCTCAAAATGCCGAACGAGGCGCCGCTTCATATCGGTTGTGACCTCGGCGTATTGCGGATCCTGGACCAGATTGTTCATTTCAAAGGGGTCCTCATGCAGGTCGTAGAGCTCATTCATGTCGTGCAGCGAGAAGACATATTTGTAGCGGTCATGCAAGATCATGCGCTGGGGAAAGAGGTAGCTGTGCCCCATGTGCTCGCAGATCAATTCGTCTGGCCAGTCGGCTTCAGACGGATTCTGGCACAATGGCAGCACGCTGCGACTGTGCATATAGTCGGGCGCGTCAATGCCGGCCGCGTCCAGCATGGTGGCGGTCGCGTCCATGTTGGAGACGAGCTGCTCGCTGCGTCCCCCGGCCGGGATCGCGCGGGGCCAGCGAATCGCCATCGGCACGCGCGCGACCTCCTCGATGAAAGTCGAGGACTTGTCCCACAAGCCGCCGTGGCTGGCGACGGCATCGCCGTGATCGGCCAGCCAGATCACGATGGTGTCCTCCGTCAGCGACAATTCATCCAGCGTGTCCAGTACGTTGCCGATAGCGGCGTCGGTCTGATGCCCTTGCGCGTAGCAGCGGGCGAGGATCTCTTGCCAAGTCGACCATTCGGGGAAGGCTGCGGCGCTTTGATGAGAGATCTCGCGATGGAAGATGTGGCGGAAGGGGCGCCCGCTCAGGTCGTCACGGAAGCTGGGATATTCCGGTATCGCTGCCGGGTCGACCCTTTCGGCAAACTCGGCCGATGGGTAATAGGGTTGATGCGGTCCCCACAAGCTGACCACCAGGCTGAATGGCTGGTCGCTTTCGGCGAATTCGCGCAGCTTCTCGCAGGCGAGATGGGCGACGAACTGCTCCTCATGCGCTTCCGGCGGACCTGCGAGGACGCCCGAACCATTCATGAACTTCCAGGGCGACGGATCGTGCAGGACGATTTCTTGGCCCCGCCACTCCGGATAATTGATGTTGTATTCGATTTGCGCGCGGGCGTCGCCAAAGCCGCGTTCTTCGGCGTAGGACTTGTAAGTGTCCGACATGTAAACCTTGCCGTAGTCGGGCAAGCTCCAGCCTTCAATGCCGTAGTCAATCGGCAAGCGCTCGCGGCCGCAATGCCATTTTCCGACGTAGCCGTTGCGATAGCCGGCCTGCGAGAGATAGTGGCTGTAGAGCGGCTGGCCCGATTCCAGATCGGCTTGATTGCCGAAGAGCGGCGCTTCGGTATTCATGATGATGCCATGCGAGCTGGGGTAGACGCCGGTCATCATGCTGCTGCGCGCCGGTGAACAGAGCGGGCAGACCGAATAGGCGCGCTCAAAGCGGACGCCTTCGGCAGCGAAGCGCTCAAAATTCTCCCATTTGTAATCGTACTCGCCTGCGCGGTCATGCCCGTAGTAGGCTTGATGATCGGTGATGATAAAGACGATATTTGGCTGTGAATTTGCCATCTTGGTCAAAAGTCCTTTACTAGACGCGGATGAGAAGCTCGCCGGCTTACTTGAGCGAGCCGACCGTGATGCCTTCAATCAGGTTGCGCTGAAACATGATATAGACGATGATGACCGGCACGGCGGTGATGTTGATGCCGGCGAAGGACAGCGCAAAGTCGGTGAAATATTCGTCCTGGAAGGCGGTTAAGCCGAGCGGCAGCGTGCGCTTGCTGTCTTCGTTGATGAGCAGCAGCGCCTGGAAGAATTCATTCCAGGTGCCCATGAAGACGAAGATGCCCAGCGCCATAAGCGACGGCTTGGAGAGCGGCAGCAAGATGCGCAGATAGAATTGGAAACGGCTGCAGCCGTCCAGCGCGGCCGAGTCTTCCAGCTCTTGCGGGAAGCCCTGAAAGAAGGCGCGCAGCATCAGAATGGCAAAAGGCAGGCTGCCGGCCACGTACACGAGTATCAAGCCGATGCGGCTGTTGGCCAGTTTTAATTCATACATCAGCGAAAGCAGCGGACCTAGCTTGGCGGAAAGCGGGAAAGCCATGCCGATCAGGAAGATAAAGAAGATCATCTGGTTGCCGCGAAAGCGCATCTTAGCGAAAGCGTATGCGGCCAGCGAACTAAGAAACAGCACGATGGCGACGCTGGTCACCGTGATAAAGATACTGTTGAAAAAGTATTGATCGAAGCTGGCGCCGAACCAGGCGTCGACATAATTCTGAAAGCGCCATTCGCCCGGCAGCGCCAGGGCGTTTTCGCGGATCTCCTTGTTCGATTTTAGGGCGCTGGCGAAGACCCAAATGATGGGGACGAGCGTAATCACGGTCGCCAGGGTCAGCACAAGGTAGAAGGGCGCGCCCCGCAGCCGGCGCTGCATTCTGCCGCTCAGGAACTCCACGAGCGCCACTCCCGCCATTTGATGAAGCCGGTCGAGATGCAGACGACTACAATTGTATTCACGGTCGCCGCCGCTGTCGCCCAGCCCATCTCAAAATTGCCGATCATGCGGAATACGTAGATGTCAATGACATCGGAGGAGTAGAAAGGCCCGCCGCCGGTGAGTATGTAGATGACGCCGAAGACGCCCATCGCTGTGAAGATGCGCAGCGTGATCACGAAGGTGAAAACATCATACAGGCAGGGGATCGTAATCCAGAAGAGCTTCTGCCAGAAGTTGGCGCCATCGACGCGCGCGGCGTCGAATATGTCGGTGGAGATATCCTGCAAGCCTGCTAGGAAGATGACCATCGAATAACCGAAGCTGGCCCAAGTGTAGGCGATGAAGGTTGAATAGAGGGCGATCTTGGGGTTGCCCAACCAGGATTGCGTGAATGCGCCCAGGCCGATCAGCTCGAGCGTCGGATTGAGCACGCCGGCAAAGGGATGATAAATCCACTTCCAGACGTAGGCGATCACCACGCCCGAAAAGATGGCCGGCAGGAAAAGCGCGGCGCGGAAGAAGACGCGTCCCCTGCGAATCTCATAGATGAAAACAGCCAGGAACAGCCCCATCGAGACGGGAATGATGACAGCAAGCAGGAGGAAGATGAAGTTGTGGCTCAGCGCATTCCAAAACTTATCGTCATTGAGGATGAAATCGTAGTGCTTGAAGCCGATGAATTCCGTCGTCGGCGCGAGCAGATCCCAGCGGAAGAAGCTCAAAAAGAAGGAGGCCAGCACCGGACCCAGGTTGAAGACCACATAGATGACGACGGCGGGCAAGATGAATAGATAGGGCATCAGGTCAAGCTTGGAGCGAGGACCGGAGGATCGTTTTCTTGGACCGCTGAGCGCATGCGCCATATTTGTTCGCCAGCTTGTGCCTGTCCCATGTAGAAATCATGTAGGGGCGATTTATCAAATCGCCCGCTCTGTCTTTGCTTCAAGCGGGCGAGACAAGTCCCGCCCCTACAAGTTTCGACTATGCGGGCGTTTAGTTCTCCGCCAGATAGGTGCTGTGCGTCGCCTGCATTTCGCTGAGGAGTTCTTCCGGCGTGAGCATGCCGCCGATCATGCCTTGAACGATCTGGTTCATATCGCCGAAGACCTTGGGCGGCAGATAGGTCACGGGCCAGAAGCCGATTTTATCCACGTTGGCGGCAGTCTCCGAGGCGATCTGATAGGATAGCGGCGCTATATCATCCGGCACTTCGATGGAGAAAGCCGGCAGCACGGAGACTTCGCGCAGCGCTTGCACCGCCACCTCTTCCGTTGTCAACCAATCCACGAGCTTGAAGGCGGCGTCAACGTCCGCGTACTCGGCAACAATAATGGAGCCGCCGATGCCGCCCAGCGTCTTGATGTCGGTATTGGGATTGACCGCGGGCAGGTAGAAGAACCCAATCTCAAAATCAGGTTCAGCCGCCATCGCGTCGTCGATGAACCAAGGACCATTGAGCACCATGACGGTTATGCCCTGATAAAACAGATCAAGCGACTGGTTGTAGTCGATGCCGAGCGGCTCGGGATTGGCGTAGCCGTTAGCGACCATGCCATAAAATGCGTTCAAGCCATCAAGACAATTATCGCAATCGGGCCAAGGCTGCGTGCCGCTGAGCACGTCAATATACTCCGAGCCAGCGCTGCTGTACATGAACATCGACGCCATCAGAGCAGAGGGCCAGCCGCCGGCCAGCCCCATGGTATAACCATAGTAGCCAGCGTCCTTAACCGCCTCCAGGACATCGATGTACTCTTCCCAGGTGGACGGTACAGCCAATTCCAATTCGGCGAAGACATCTTTGTTGTAGAAGATGCCGACCGATTCCATGTTTTGCGGGATGGCGTAAATCCGCCCCTCGACCGTGACTTGCGAAAGCAGGTTGGGCGGAATACGATCGATCAAGCCGGAGGCGCGATAATACTCCGTCAGATCCCGGACCTGCCCGGTCGAGACCAGCGCCTGCAGGTTTGCGCCGACATCAACGCCGCCGAGCACGTCGGGACCGGCTTCGTTTTCCAGGGCGATGCGCACCTTCTGGTTGTTCTCGGTGAAAGTGCCGGTCAAGACATCCTCGTAAACGATGTTGACGTCGTCATGCGCCTCGTTGAAGCGCTCCACCAGCACATCAGCGTAATCACCGCCGTAACCAAGCGACCAGACCAGCACGTCGGTTGCTTCTTGGGCGACGACAGCGCCCAGGCTTAGCGCGCCCAGCAGCAGCGCGCCCAGCCCGACAATCAATAGCTTTTGCAAAAGCGTCGTATACTGGTTCTTATTCATCTGAAAGAATCTCCTCCATTGGCTAATGTTTCTCGCTTGCCCAGTTTTACTCCATTCAGGGGCTAAAGCGCAAGTTATTCATTGAAATGGCGGTTCAATGTCGCCAGGCGCCTGTGTGCAGTTGCCGGAGATGACGCGCTGGCAAATGCCTCATTTTCGCCTGGGGAAGCGCGAGAGGATCGTCAGCGGCTCCGGCATCTTGACGCGCCGGCCCAGCCTGAGCTCGGCGAAATCAAGAGGCTTGGCGCGGCCCGCGCCCGCGAAAACGGATAGCCGCGTCCCCGGCTTGCGGAAATCTCGCTGCATCAGCGCCTGTCCGAGTTGAAATCCTTCGGAATCGATGTTGCAACTGGTGACAATGCCGACAACGCGGCCGCGGGCGTTGACGATCGGGTCGCCGTAATGCGCCGGGCGAGCGCCTCTATTGTCCAGGCGGAAGCGGCTGACCTGAGTTTTGCGTTTCGCCTCATGCTCAATGAAGGCGCGCTTGCCGACGAAGAAGGGCTTGTAGAGCTTGACGTAGGCGCCGAAGCCGGCCTCGGCCGGGTTCAGGTTCAGATCGCCGGCCAGTTCCAAGCCATAGAGAGGCAAGCCCGCTTCGGTGCGCAGGCTGTCGCGGGCGGCCAAGCCGCAGGGCGTCGCGCCCAGATCTAGCAGCGCCCGGAAGAGCTCGGCCGCGCGATCAGGATGTACAAAAAGTTCGAAGGCGACGCGCTCGCCGGTATAGCCGGTGCGCGAGACGATGAGATCAATGCCGCCTAGCGTCGCCTGCATTACGCCCGCCCACTTCAAGCGCTTAATCGCGGCGAGGTCCGCATCACTGCCGCCGAGCCGCAGCAGGCAGTCGCGGCTCTGGGGACCTTGCAGCGCGATGTCGACGCGGCGTTCCGCGCCGGCTTGCCGCAGCCGCAAGTCGCGCAGTTGGACTCGGTCGCGTCCCTCGATTCGCCGGCTCCGATCGCGCGCGTCAATCAAAACGGCGCCATCCAGCACGCCCTTGAGCCAAGCCCAGTTTTTGTCGTTGTTGGCCGCGTTGACAACGGCGAGGTAGCGCTCGTCCTCAATGCGATAAATCATCAAGTCGTCGAGCGGGACGCCGTCGACATCCAGCAAGTAGGTGTACTGCGAATCGCCGACATTCAGCCGCCTGACATCGTTGGTCGTTACCTGGTCGAGGAAGTGCTCGGCGCCGCCGCCGAAAACTTCAAAGACGCCCATATGCGTCACGTCAAATATGCCGGCGTCGCGCCGGACAGCCCGGTGCTCGTCGCTGACGGATTTGTACCAGAGCGGCATGTCATAGCCGGCGAAGGGCGCCATCTTAGCGCCTAATTCGCGGTGCAAGCTGTGCAGGGGCGTTTCCAACAGCATGTCTGTCGTGGCGACATCGGGGACGAATTTGGGGAGATCGCTTCCATCCCCCCATCCCCCGTCCCCTTCCCCCACAGGGAGGGAAGGGGTGGAAGCTGACTTCGAATGCAAATCAGAAGCCCCTCCCTCTTTATGGGGGAGGGGTTTGGGGTGGGGGCCGTTGATGCCGACGTGGTAGGCCTTTTGCGCGTATCCGGCGCCGTCGGCAAGCGCGATCGGCTGCGCTTCGCCTAGAATCTTCACAGCGACGGGTCCCGGCAGCTTGGCCTGCAGGTCCGTCTCATCAAAGAGGGCGTAGCCATCGCTAAGCGCGCGCAGCCAGGCGACCGCCCGATCGGCGCGTCCCGCAATCTTGAGCCGGTATTCGCTCGCTGATGCGCGGGCGACTGAGCCGCTGGCCATGACTGAGCCATCTTTATCGAGAATCCGTGTCGGCTGGCTTTCGCCGGCGTCCAAGGAAGCGACATCGCTCGTCGTGGCGATCTGCAGGAAAGCGCCCGCTACCGCTCCCTCCACGCTGATTTCAAGGCTGCTTTCGCGCTCGGGATCTTCGAGGCTGTAGAAATGGGGATAGCCGTCGGCCACGACATCGGTGTCGATGCCGCTGCTGGCAGAGAGCTGGCGGGCGCGCCGGGCGGCCGATTGCAGCGCGTCGAAATCCACCTTGGCGCGCGGCAGCGGCTTTACGCGACCCGTGAGACTGAAGGGCCGGCAGGCGTCGAGCACATCGCCAATGATACTCGCCAGCTCATTGATTTCGGCTGCGCCCATGCCGCGCTGCGTGACCCAGGTCGTGCCCAGCCGAATGCCGCTTGGCCGCAGCGCCGAGGCGTCGCCAGGGATCGTCTGCCGGTTGACGACGATGCCGGCCAGATCGAGAATGCGCGCCGCCATATCGCCGCTCAGCTTGGTCCCATCGCTTCCCACAATCGTCTTGCAGTCGAGCAGGAGCAGGTGCGTGTCCGTCCCGCCATGGGGCAAACGGAAGCCGCGCTCGGCCAGCTTGGCGGCCAGGCGCTCGGCGTTGACCAGCGTCTGTCGCTGCAACTGTCGGAACTGCTCCGTGCCGGCGATGCGCAGCGCGACGGCCAGCGCCGCCATCGCATTAACGTGGGGTCCGCCTTGTTCGCCCGGGAAGACGGCGCGGTCGAGCTTTCGCGACAGGTCCTGCCGATGCGTGATGAGGACGGCGCCGCGCGGTCCGTTAAGCGTCTTGTGGGTGGTGAAACTGACGACATCGGCGATGCCGACCGGATTAGGATAGACACCGGCCGCGATCAAGCCGGCGACATGGGCGACATCAGCCAGCAAGTAGGCGCCGACTTCATCGGCGATGCGGCGATACGCGTTCCAGTCGGCCGCGTAAGGGTAGCTGCTGAATCCGCCGATGATCAAGCGCGGTTTGTGTTGACGCGCGAGCGTCAGCATTCCGTCGTAGTCGATTCGCTCGGTCTCTGGATCGATGGTGTAGCCGACGATGTTGTAATTGATGCCGCTGCGGTTGACCGGGCTGCCGTGCGTGAGATGCCCGCCCATAATCAAGTCCATGCCCATAACGGTATCGCCGACATCAAGCAAGGCTGAGTAGACAGCATTGTTGGCCGGCGCGCCCGAGAGCGGCTGCACGTTCACATAGAGGTCATCCGCGCTTAGTCCGTTGCCGGCGAAGCGTTCGGCAGCCCGGCGTCTGGCGAGCGATTCCAGGATATTGGCGTATTCCGCGCCTTTGTAATAGCGCTGGTCGGCGTTGCGCCGAAACTCGGCGAGACGTTCTTCGTAGTTTAGAATCTCGGGTTCAGTCATTGCGCGGGAGTTATCCAGCGGGTAACCCTCGGCGTAGATATTGTGAAAGGGCGAACTGAGCGCGTCTCGAACGGCGAAGGGCACTGTACTCTCGGAAGGGATCAGAATCAGTTTTTCTTGCTGCCGCGCCGTCTCGTGGCGGATCAGCTCGGCGACAGCCGGGTCCAATGCAGCAATGCCAGCGCGAAAGAGAAAGTCAGTCGTGGTCATGGACAGGTCCGCCGCTTACGATTGGTTGCGAGAGCCAATTCTAGCACGGCGACATTTCTGATTCTATGCCGCGCTCGCTGCGAGAAACAGGCGGGAGAACAAAACACTCAGTCTTTGCGCGTGATGTCGCTGATATCCGGAAAACGCGCGAAGACGCAAGTTCCGTCCTCCATGCAAGCGAGCAACTCCGCAGCCACCGCTTCCGCGATCCTCGAGTTAATTTCGGGACCATAGTGCCAGCTAGGCTGATAGAATGACTCTTCCGTGTATTCGACCCCCAAGAAATCCTCCGCATCTATGAAATCGTAATGCTCTTTGAAATGGTCCTTGCGCGGGCGTCAGGACGGGAAGAGTTGATCGCGAACAGCATACATCAAGCCAGCGAGCCGGCTTATGTCCCAGAGCGGCGATGCAAAGTCCCGCCCCCGGTAATACGCTTCGTGCTCGGCCAAGGGATGGCTGTCAAATGCGGCGAACGCGTCCATGAGTTCCTCAGGCGGCAAAGCCGGCGAGTTAACTAGCGCCAGCTGGCCGTCTTCAAGGATGAAGCGAGGCCTCGAATATACGACGCCGGCCTGACCGTAAAGCAGTTGAAACACATTGACATTGCGGTCGAGGTTTTCTCCTTGGAAGACGAAAATCACAATGTCAGGCGAATAATCCGCGCCCTGGTGGCGCCAGCGCAGAAACGCCTGCACCATGCCGTAGCCGCCGACGCCGAAGTTTAGCACTTCGGTGTTGAAGCCCGCCCGGTTCAGCAAATTCTCGAGCTTATAGCCCCAAACTTCGTCGTCTTTGACTTCAGCCCCAGCGACGAAAGAATCGCCAAATAGCGCGATGCGCAAGGTATCGCTAGCAGGCTGCAACGCGAATTCACGCAGCGCGCGCATGCCCGCGCCGTTGATCGTGAAGCCGCCATCCTCCCGAACTGAATTCGGCTTGTAAGCCCAGCCCAATTGGGGATCGGGAATGATAGTCGCTTCGTCCTTGTTCTTGAGATATTTCTCAACTTTGGCACGCAAGCTATTGAGCCGCAGGTTGTAGGGCGGCAGACTATAGCTGCCGACGCGAAACTAACCGTCCTCGTCGGTTTCTCCCGCCAGACGCACGGCGAATTCCAGCAGGACGATCGTCAGCAGAAATGCGCCCAGAACGAGCAAGATACGCTGCAAGAGATCGCGAGACAATTGGTCGGCTCCGATTTCTATCGCTCAAATCGCAATCATATCACGGCTGACTGTGAGGCGCTTGCTGGAACCGCGCCCGGGATATCGTCTGCTTTACCTTTTCGCGCTTCGATCAGCGGCAGTGAACGCGGCCAGGTCATCGAACCGCGCGAGACGACAGGCGCCGCTATCGATGCAATTGGCGAGCTCGCCCGCAAGGACGCGGGCCAGCAGCGCATGAAGCGGAGGTCCATAGTGCTTGGTGGCGCTCCAGAAGGCGTCGTCCACGACAGCAGGCCTCAGGCGCTCTTCCAAGGCAACATAGTTGTAGGTCTGGCGGCAGTGCTCCAGCAGGAAATCGTAGATGGGGCGGGGGCGCGGCAAGTTGCTGAAGTATCGCTTTAGATGGCTCTGCAAAGGCAGATGCAAAACGACAAACTCTGCGCCTGCCGCCGCGGCGTCACGGGCGAAGTCATCGATTATCGCTTTGCCAAGTTCGCCACCTTCGCTGCCCGGCGTATAGATGCCTGGTTCTTCTTCTTGCTGGCGCAGCGCCTCGAACAAGATGCCGGCAAGCCGACTCGATGACCACCAGCGCGCGGCTCGGAAGCGATTCCGGTAATAGAATTCGTAGGGCGCGAGCGGATGATCGCTGAAGTTCTCGAAGATGGCTATGAGCTGCTCGGGCGGCAATGCTGGCGAGTTAAGCAGCTGCAGTTCGCCCTCTAGTATGGCGAAACGGGGCTTGGAAAAAGCGGGCCCGCTTGGATGCAGGAGTTGCCGGAAGACGTTCACATTCCGCTTCAAGTTCTCCGGCTGCAAACCGAAGATGACGATATCGGGCGAAAAGCTTTTTCCGAGCCGCTGCCAACGCAGATAGGCCTGGCCCATGCCGTAAGCGCCAACGCCGAAATTCAGCACCTCCGCGCGTATGCCGGCGTCAGCCAATTCCTGCTCGAGCTGGTAGCTCCAGACCTCGTCATCGGCGACATCATCGCCCGCGGTAAAGGAATCGCCAAATACGGCGATGCGCAGACTATTCGCCGGCGGCGCCTTGCTGAAGTCGCGGCGGGAGCGGAAGCCGGCAGAATTAATCGTAAATGTCCCGCCCTGACGAACTGAATTGGGGCGAAAGGACCAGCCCAGCCATTCATCGTAGACGACGATCGCGAATTCCTTGTTGACGATATAGTCCTCAACCTGTCCGCGCAATTCGGTAACTGGCAGATTTGGCGGCTCCAATATGAATTGCATAAAGGTAAAGCGCCCGTCGGCATCGGTTTCCCCCAGCGCTCGCACCAGAATTTCCAGCGCGAGCAGCGTACACAGAATTGCGACAAGGGCAATCGACGCGTGGATGAAAAGTTGGCGGCGCAAGTGATTCTCCGCTCTGTCTGGTCCGCCTCAGGCGCCGACGATCAGGCGACTATAGGCAGCGCGCTAAATCGCGCCAATTATACATCCGAAGCGCCGCCTGCGTGAAACCGATACGGGCCGAGGGACAGATGTTACTTTGACAATCTCGCTTCCCGTCTATACAATTCACGACGCTTGTGGCTCGCCGTGAGCCGTTGACTTTCGAATCTTGCAGTCCGTATGCGGGCTTTATTGGAGGCGATCTCCCTTATGAAGGAATACCAAACGGAAAACATCAGAAACGTCGCCTTGGTGGGGCATCAAGGCAGCGGCAAAACCTCCCTGGTGGAGGCGCTCCTATACGCGACTGGCGCCACGACTCGGATGGGCCATATTTCCGAATCGAATATGGTTTCGGACTGGGACGACGAGGAAAAGACGCGCGGTCTGTCGCTGTCCACATCCTTGGCGCCCGTTGAATTCGAAGACGTGAAGATCAATGTGCTTGACGCGCCGGGATTCACCGATTTTCAAGGCGAGCTTAAGAACGCGATTCTAGCGGCTGATTCGGTGATTGTGGTAATCGACGCGGTTGCCGGTGTTGAGGTGGGCACAGAGCTGGCTTGGGAATACGCGCGCCTGTCCGAACAGCCTATCATTGCTGTCATCAACAAAATGGATCGCGAGAACGCGGATTATGAGGGCGTTCTCGAGCAGCTGCGGACTCAATTTGACGACTACAAATTCATTCAGATCATGCTGCCGATCGTCCAGCAGGCCGAATTCCGCGGCGTCGCCAACGCGCTGACGCAGAAAGCCTATTTCGGCGCCGGCGCTGACCGCGCGGACCTGCCGGAGGAATACGCCGATGCGCTGGCAGAAGCGCACATGCAATTGATGGAAGCGGCGGCTGAAGCCGATGATGACCTGCTCGAGAAGTATTTTGAGGATGAGACGCTGTCATTTGACGAAATCCGCGCCGGCATGCGCAAGGCGTCGCGCTCGCCGGAGCTGAAAACAGTGCCCGTGTTTACGCTTTCCGGCACGGAGAACATCGGCACCGTCCCGCTGATGGAAGCGCTGGTGGCTTATACGGCGCCGCCCAGCGAACGGCGCGTGGAGATCCGGCGCGGCGATGAAGCGGATGCGCTGCAGCCGCCGCATGGCGCCGGCGATCCATTGGCCGCCTACGTATTCAAGACTTTGAACGATCGCTACGTAGGCACGCTCAATTATTTTCGGATCTTTTCCGGCGCGATTTCCAGCGACGGGCGCTATACCAACGCAGACAGCGGGGCCGACGAGCGCTTCAATTCGCTCTTTGTGATGCGCGGCAAGGAGCAGTTCCCGGTCAAGACCCTGCATGCCGGCGACATCGGCGTGGTGGCCAAGCTGGCGGATACCAAGACGGGCGACACCTTTGTGGAGGCTGACTCGGACATTCGCATTGTCGCCCCGGATTTCCCGGCGCCGCTCTATATGCTGGCGGTAAAGCCGCGGACGCAGGCGGACAGCGCCAAAATGGGTCCGACGCTCAGCAACCTTTGCGATGCCGACCCGACATTGCGCTGGCGCCAGGACGGCGATACGCGGCAGACAGTCCTGGAAGGCATGGGGCAGATCCATCTGGAGGTCACGCTGAAACGGGCGGACGCGCTCGGTGTCGGCATCGAAACTGACATGCCCAAGGTGCCCTACCGCGAGACCATAACTAGCAACGCCGAATCGAGTTATACGCACAAGAAACAGACGGGCGGCGCCGGGCAGTATGGCCGCGTGGATCTCAAGATCGAGCCGACGATCGAGGGCTTCGAGTTCGAATCGTCCGTATTTGGCGGGGCGATCTCGCAGCAATTTGTGGCTTCAACCGAAAAGGGCATCCGCGCTGTACTGCCGGATGGGGTCATCGCTGGTTTCCCGGTTGAGCGTGTGAAAGTCAACGTCTTCGACGGCAAGGAGCATCCGGTCGATTCGAAGGATATCGCCTTTCAGATCGCCGGGCGCGAGGCTTTTCGCGACGCCTTCCGCAAGGCGAAGCCGGTTCTGCTGGAGCCGATCATGGATGTCAGGATCACCGTGCCTGAATCAATGATGGGCGATATCATGAGCGATCTCAATACGCGGCGCGGTCGCGTCCAAGGCATGGATACGATCGGCATTAAGAGCGTCGTCACAGCCGAAGTGCCGCTGGCGGAGATGCTGCGCTACGGCAACGACTTGCGCTCAATGACCGGCGGGCGCGGCATCTACACGATGGATTTCAATCGCTATGATCGTGTGCCGGCTTACGTCCAGGACGAGATCATCGCCGAGGTTGCGGCGGCGGCGCAATAGGCATGTAGGGGCGACACTGTGTGCCGCCCCGGCTTTGCGGATTATGGCATCTCGCCGGGAACGCGCCTTAGCCGGGTTCGCCTTCGACGGCGGTCTCCTTGGTATCGGAACCGTTGTGCTCGGCGCTTTGCGGCTCGCGCAGGTGCTTGGCGACCGACTCAGGCACGACATCCGCGGCATCATCTTCCAAGCCCAGGATATTGAGGATTTCGTCGCGCTCGACCGTCTCATTCTCGAGCAGGGCGTCGGCCAGCGCATCCAATCCGTCGCGGTGGTCCTCCAGCAATTCGCGCGTCTCTTGATAGGCCACATCAATGATGCGCTTGATTTCGGCGTCTAGCTTGGCGGCTGTGTCATCGCTGTAATCGCGCCCGCTGGCGATGGCGTAACCGAGGAAGGGTTGCTCCGAGTCATCGCCGTAATTGACCATGCCGACCGAGTCGCTCATGCCGAACATCTTGACCATACGGCGCGCGATCTGCGTCACCTGTTGAATGTCGTTGGCGGCGCCGGTGGTGACATCGTCAAAGACGATTTCCTCGGCGATGCGTCCGGCCAAGCCCACGCGAATGAAGGCTTCGAGCTGCTTGCGCGATTGATGGAGCGAATCGTCTTTCGGCATGTAGAACGCCACGCCCAGCGCCCGCCCGCGCGGGATGATGGTCGTCTTCAAGAGCGCCATCGCATCGGGTATCAAGAAGGAAACGATTGCGTGCCCGGCCTCGTGGTAGGCGGTGATGCGGCGGTCCTTGTCGTTAGAGAGGGGCGGTCGCTTCGTGCCCAGGCGGATGCGCTCGTAGGCGGTCGTGAAATCGGACATGGTGATGAGGCGGCGGTCGAAGCGCGCGGCGTGCATGGCGGCTTCGTTGGCCAGGTTGGCGATGTCCGCGCCGGAGAAGCCGATGGTGGCGCGCGCCAGCGATTCCAACTCCACGTTGTTGCCGAGCGGCTTGTTCTTGGTATGGATTTTGAGGATCTCGTGCCGCCCCTTGACATCGGGCAGGTCGGCTGTGATCTGCCGATCAAAGCGCCCGGGCCGCAGCAGCGCCGGATCCAGGACATCGGGCCGGTTGGTGGCCGCGATCATGACAATATTGGTGTCGTTGTCAAAGCCGTCCATCTCTGACAGCAATTGATTCAGAGTTTGTTCGCGCTCATCATGGCCGCCGCCCAAACCGGTGCCGCGCCGCCGGCCGACGGCGTCAATCTCATCGACGAAGATAATTGCGGGCGCGTTCTCTTTGGCGCGCTTGAAAAGGTCGCGCACGCGTGAAGCGCCGACGCCGACGAACATTTCCACGAACTCGGAGGCGGCGATGCTGAAGAAAGCCACATTGGCTTCCCCGGCGACGGCGCGCGCCATCAAGGTCTTGCCAGTGCCGGGCGGACCGATCAGCAGCACGCCGCGCGGCACCTTGGCGCCCACTTTGACGTACTTTTCCGGCTGCTTGAGAAAGTCGACCACTTCCTCAAGTTCCATCTTGGCGGCATCCTGGCCCGCGACATCTTCGAATTTGATCGATGGCATCTCGGGTGATTTCTCGCGCGCCTGCGATTGACCAAAGGAGAAGATGCCATTCATCTGCCCTTGCGCGCGCCGCCCCATCCAGACGAAGAAACCAATGATGAGGACGAGCGGCAGAAAGTTAATGAGCAGACTCAGCCAGGTGTTGGGTTGCGTCCAACTCCCGTCGATGGGTTTCACCCCGCGTTCATTCGCCATGCGCAGCAATTCAGCGCCGGCGTAGGGCGGGAGCTGCGCCGTGAAGCGCGACACGCTTTGCATGCGGCCAGACGCGCTTGAGACGGTTATGCTGCTTTTGAAAGTTCCGCTGACCGATATATTGTCCTGAAAACGCAACTGGTTGATGTTGTTGAGCGTCAACTGCTCATAGACATCCGAGTAGGCGATTTCCGGCGTCGATGAAAACCCGCCCAAGAGGCCCGGCGACGAGATCAAAGCCAAGAGCATCACCAGGACGAGTAAGCCAGGCGAGACCCATTTGCGCCAGTTGGGCGGCGGCTGTGGCGGCCGACCGCCGCCGGTCCCGCCTTGGCGAGATTCGTCGTTGTCGTTGTTTTCCCAGAATTGCATGGAGAGATAGTACCTTCGATTTACGGATTGTATACCCTGAATATACCTTATCATACGGCGAAATCGCGCTAACGTTGTCTTAGAACGCGGTCGACGCGCGCGCCGCCGGCCGCCCGAGCGGCCAAGGACATGCTTATTATACGGAGCGCTGCGCCCCTTCGTTGCGGACATCGGCGCCTTGCCGCGCCTGGCGAGCCGGCGCCAGCAGTTAGCGCGGAGGCGACTGCGAATAGACGATTTCGTATCCGGCAAATGTCAGTTATGCTTCTTTAACTAGAGGAAGCTGAGGACGCATGTGAATCGACTCAAAGACGAGACCAGCCCCTACCTGCTGCAGCATGCGGATAATCCAGTGGACTGGTATCCCTGGGGCGACGCAGCCTTTCGAGTCGCCCAAGAACGGGACAAACCAATTCTGCTCAGCGTCGGCTACAGCGCCTGTCACTGGTGCCATGTGATGGCGCACGAAAGCTTTGAAGACGAAGAGACGGCGGCGATGATGAACGCGCTCTTCGTCAATGTCAAAGTCGATCGGGAAGAGCGGCCCGATGTCGATGATATCTACATGGGCGCGGTGCAGGCCATCGCCGGGCAGGGCGGCTGGCCCATGACGGTTTTCTTGTTGCCGGACGGGCGGCCCTTTTACGGCGGCACCTACTACCCAAAGACGAGTTGGCGCGGGACGACCTCATTCAAGCAACTCATGCGCGCGGTGCATGAGGCCTACCGCAATCAGCGAAGCAATCTTGAACAGCAGGCCAACAATTTGCATGAGGCGCTGAAGCGCGATGTGCTGGCCATCGGCCGGGCCGACGACAGCGGCTTGACGGCCGACATGTTGGATGAAGCGGCTCATGCCCTCAAGGCGAGTATCGACCGCGAAAACGGCGGCTTCGGGTCGCAGCCGAAATTCCCAAATCCCATCAGCCTGGAGTTCCTGCTGCGCCACTACATGCGAACAAAGGACGACGAAGCGTTTGCGCTTGTGGCTTTAACGCTGCGAAAGATGGCGCGGGGCGGGATCTACGATCAAATCGGCGGCGGCTTCGCCCGTTACAGCGTGGACGCTTATTGGCTGGTGCCGCATTTTGAGAAGATGCTCTACGACAATGCCCAGTTGAGCCGGCTCTACTTGCATGCCTGGCAGATCACCGGCGACGACTTCTTCCGCTCGATTGCGGAGGAGATCTACGATTACATCCTGCGCGAAATGACAGCGCCCGCCGGCGGCTTCTACAGCGCCACCGATGCCGACAGCGAGGGCGAAGAGGGCAAGTT
>JAPOYS010000096.1 GCA_026706455.1 Chloroflexota bacterium
GCGTCGAGGGCTGGATCAGCGGCGATTATGTCTACAGCCACGGGGATTGCGGCGCTTGAGGGCGACACAAGTGTCGCCCCTACACACAATCTTGTGTGAAGCATAGCCACCAAGTTCGACACTCCTTGCCCTTGCCCATATTTGACAATATCGAAACGAATCAGTTAGACTCAGCCGCGTCTAACGATGTCCATTCTCGCATACAGATTTCAGGGAGTTGATCATGTACAGACGCGTTTTGCTTGTCGCGCTCTTCTTGCTCGTCTTCGGCGCATTCGCCGGGCAGGCCCAGGATGAGATCACCATCTTCGCCACCGTCGGCGCCTACTATCCCGATGAACCAACCGAGAACAATCCCGATCCGCCCCAGATGATGAATGCCATCGTCGCCGAATACGAGGCGGCCAATCCGGGCGTCAACATCGAGCTGGTCGATGTGCCGGCCAATATCTCCGGCGATCAATGGCGCAGCACCGTCTTCAACGGCCAGAACGAACCGCATATCATCGTCAACAATTACATCCGCGTCTGGCAGGAGCAGGGCAACGACTGGTACGTGCCGCTCAATGACTACATTGAAGCGCCAAACCCCTACATTCCCGCAGGCGCGCCGGGCGCTGAACGCTGGGCGGACAGCATCCCCGAGGTCGTCTGGAACACCACCTACCATACCGGCAGCGGCAATCAGTATGTCGTGACGGTCAACGCGGTCGCCGTCGGTTTCTACTACAACATCGATATGCTGGAAGCGGCCGGCATCGACGCCGAATTCGATATCTCGTATTCGCTCTGGGAAGATTGGGAGACGATGATCAATGAGATGAGCGCCTTCGCTGAGACCGGCGCCAAACCGCTGGCGCTCTCGATGTCAACCGCCTCGCCTTACACCTACAACTGGTTCGATGGCACCAGCTTGACCAGCATGTACATCGATCATATCGAGAGTTGGTGGGAGCCGGGCGCCAGTTGGCACGCGCTCAATCAGCGCGAATTCGCCTGCGCCATCCAGAACGGCTTGATCAGCGCCCATGACGATGCCTTCGCCGATTGGATTCAACTGCTCGCCGATTTCGAGCCGATGTGGGTGGAGGGCTACGCCACCATGACCTGGGACGAAGCCTATCGTCTTTTCATCACCGGCGGGGCGCCCTTCCTGCTGGGCAACGCGGCCAGCCAAACGCTGAACGTCACCCGCGATGCCGACTTCAACTGGGGCATCAGCTACTTCCCGCCCGTCACTGAAAGCACCAGCCCGCACGCGGCCAACAACGAGAGCGCCTACCTGGTCGGCGGCTTCACAGCCGGCTTCACGGTGACCGACCGCGCCCGCCGCGAAGGCATTGAAGAGCAGGTCGTCGACTTCCTGATGTTCATGACCGCGCAGCCGCAATGGGGGCGCGTCGTCACCGACTCGCCGCGCAGCATCCCGACGCAGTTCGGCTTGGATGTGCCCGACGCCTTGAAGCCGACGGTCGCCTTCCTTGAGCTGCCCATCCGCGCGCTGAAAGATCCCGACCCGCGCCTCAGCCGCCGCTATGGCGAGGATCATCGCCGGCTGATGCAGGAATACTTCACCGACCAGATCGATCTGGAAACGCTGATCGCCGAAGAAGACCGCCTGATGACGCGGGAAGCGCGCGTCGTCATCGCCGAGAACGAATGGTCTTGCGACTTTCAGATGGGCTAACAAGCGCGTATCTGTAGGGGCGAGCCTTGGCTCGTTAATGCCCGCCCTGCCAACATGCGTTTAGGGACAGCGCGCTGCGCCACCCTAAATCACGGCGGGCGAGTCACCGCCTCGCCCTTACACGCGCCCTTTTCATAGACAGGTGTAGGGGCGACCCAAGGGTCGCCCGCGCTTAAATTCCAGACTTCGGTCATGCTAAGACGCCTTTCCACAAGCCCTTCCGGCAACGTCAACATGCGCGATAGCCAGAGCCCGCTGCCCCTGCGCCTGTGGCGGGCGAAGTGGCTGTATCTGGCGCTGCTGATCCCGGTCGCGCTGCTGCTGACATTTGAATGGCTGCCCGCCTTCAGCGCGCTCTACAACTCGCTCTACATCTGGAACGGCGGCAAGGTCCACTTTTATGTCGGGCTGGAGCATTACGAGCGCATGCTGAGCGACCGCACTTTCCGCGTCGCCATCACCAACCTGGTCGGCTTCGTCTTCTTCCGCGTCATCATGCAGACGGTGCTGCCTTTCTTCGCCGCCGAGATGATCGTCAATTTGCGCAGCGCGCGCTGGTCCTACTGGTGGAAGATCATCTTCGTCTTCCCCATGGTCGTGCCGACGATTCTCAACTACCTGATCTGGCGCTTCATCTACAATCCGCAGGTCGGCTTGCTCAATGAAAGCTTGAAGCTGATCGGCTTGGAGCAGTACACGCAGGCTTGGTTGGGCGATCCCAACACGGTAATGTGGGCGCTGGCTTTTGTGCGTTTTCCCTGGCTGCCGACCCTGCAGTTTCTCATCATCTTGGGCGGCTTGCAGACGATCCCGCAGGAAGTGCACGAAAGCGCCGCCATTGATGGCGCCGGCTTCTGGCGGCGGCTCTTCTATATCGATATTCCCATGACGAAGCGACAAATCACGCTGGCGATGATCTTGACGATGCTCTTCATGACGCAGCGCTTCGACCTTTTCCTGGTGATGACCGACGGCGGACCCGGCTACAGCAGCATGGTGCCGGCGCTGCAGCTTTATCAATCGGCTTTCCACTTCCTGGAATTCGGCTACGCATCGGCCATCGGCGTCGTGCTGTTCGTCGCCATGCTGGCGCTGACTGTGATCAACCTGCGCGTATCGGCCGGCGCGACCAATCAATAGGCTATGCGCATGTTCGCCCGACCGCCTCGACGGCTAAAACTAGGCAATCACGATCTGCCCTTTCAAGCGGTGCTGCTGGCTTTCGGCATCGTGACCTTCTTCCCGCTCGTGCTGGTGGTCATCACCTCATTCAAAAGCAATACGCAGTTTTATCACAACTTCTGGCTGCCGGAGCTGCCCCTGCACACCGGCAATTACAGCTCCGCTTTTCGCATCATCTGGCGCTATATCGTCAACAGCGTGCTCTACTCCGGTTCGACCATTTGCCTCATCGCCATCATCGCTTCGGTAGCCGGCTATGTCTTCGCCCGATTCCATTTTCCCTTTAAGACCGCGCTATTCCTCGGTTTCATCACCCTGATCATGGTGCCCGGCGTGCTGACGCTGGCGCCGCGCTTCGTGCTCGTGCGTGACCTGGGCATGGTCAACACTCCTTACGCGCTCATCTCCGTCTGGGTCAGCGGCGGCTTGGTGCTATCGACCTGGCTGATGCGCAGCTACTTCGAGTCGCTGCCGCCAGAGCTATTCGATGCCGCCTATGTCGATGGCGCCGCCGAATGGCAGGTCTTCATCTATGTGTCCGTTCCCCTCGCCCGCCCCATGATCGCCACTGTCGCCATGACCACGCTCATCAGCACTTGGAACGATCTGATCTGGCCCCTGGTCACCATCACGGACAAGGACAAGATGCCGCTGGCGATGGGGCTGATGCAATTCTCATCCGACTTCGAGACCGACTGGGGCACGCTCTTCGCCGGTTACGTCATCTCGTCGATTCCGTTGCTTTGCGTCTTCGCTGTGGCCATGCGCCAGTTCATCAGCGGCTTGACCAGCGGGTCGATCAAGGCCTAGATGAATCCAGCGTTTGCGGCGACCCTAGCCTCTTCGCTATAATCGGCGGTTGTGCGCGAGCATCTCGCTCGGCGTCGTTTAGCCTTTGATAGTACGGATAGGAGAGACTCATGAGAAAGTTGAAAGTAGCAATTCTGTTTCTGGCGGCGCTCGTTCTATTCAGCGCGGTGGCGCCGGTTGCGGCGCAGGAGCTGGAGCTCTGGGCATTCGTAAACACACACGCGCGCTGGTTCCGCGAGCAAGCGGAACGCTACGCCGACGAGGTCAATCCG
>JAPOYS010000131.1 GCA_026706455.1 Chloroflexota bacterium
CTCCGCTTCCGCCGCCAAATAGAGCCCGGCATAAGCTTCCTTCTCGTCCAGGCGCAGGGCGAAGGGGTCGTCGCGCGCCGCCTTTTCAAAGGTGTAGCGCGCGTAGTGATAGCGCTCGCCGCGCGCCTCGGCGTTGGCTTTTCCGTAGAACATCAAGTCTCCCAACGCGAAGATATGCTGCGGATAAGAATCGATCCACCAGTTGACCAAATCAAAATGGTGGGTCGCTTTATGCACGAGCAGGCCGCCGCTGTTCGCCTTCTCACGATGCCAGCGGCGGAAGTAATCCGCGCCGTGGCTCGTATCCAGCAGCCAGGAGAAGTCGACCGCCAGCGGACGCCCGACCGCGCCCTCGCGGATCAATTCGCGGAAGCGCGCAAAAGCCGGCGCATAGCGATAATTGAAGGCGACGCGCAGCGACCGGCCTGTCCGTTTGACAGCGGCGTCTATCAACTTCAGGCGATCGAGCGTCGTTGTCAGCGGCTTCTCGCAGATGACGTCGCAGCCGCGCTCCAAAGCCCGCACGATGTATTCATGATGGCTGGCGTCCACCGTCGTGACGATCACCGCGTCCGGCTTTGCCTCGTCGATCATGCGGTCGAAGTCGTCAGCATGGTAGGTCGGCGCAGTCGGGATTCCGCGGCTCTGCAGTTGGCGATTGTGCCAATTCATGCGCGTGTGGCTCAGGTCGCAGAGACCAGCCAATTCGGCGCAGTCCCTGTATTTGCCGGTGCTCGACTCGATATACATGCCGGCGCGCGAGCCGGCGCCGACGAGCGCGTAACGTTTTCGTTCTGGCATAGCATCACCTTGTCAACGAATAGAACTGCCGCGGATTCTAACCAATTCTGCCGCAGGCGCGCGAAAAAACCTCTGTGTCCTCTGCGACCTCAGTAGTTCCAAGTTAGTCATGCGAATTTTCAATGGAAACTGTAGGGGAGAGCCGGTGGCTCGCCCCTATGAACAGATACCGGTTGCGGAGAGGGCGACTCGCCGCCGCGCGTAGGTCGCGTAGACACCGACCGCCGACACTGCGGGTCAGTCGCCCCTACAATTTCAATTATTTTGTAGGAACTACTTCTGTGTTAAAAGAAAAAGAAAAGGAGCCAATCATGTCACACCAGCGAATCCTCACCAAAAGCAGCAAGGGCGGCGACATCTTCCCCGACATTGATTATCGCACGAGCAAGGCGGTGCGCGCGGGCAACATGGTCTTCGTCGAGGGGCAGACCGGCTTGACGATGGACAACCAGTCCTTCGTCGGCGAGGGCGACCCGGCGGCGCAGGCTGACAACGCGATGAAAAACGTGAAGATCATTCTCGAAGCGGCCGGCGCCCGCATGGAAGACATTTGCAAAATCACAACCTACGTCACCGACGCCTCGTATCGCGATCTGGTCTATCCGGTGCTCGCTCGTCACATGCCGGCGGTCTATCCCTGTTCGACCGGCGTGGTGGTCAAGGCCTTGGGCAAACCCTACGCCGATTTTGAAATCGATGTCTTCGCCGTGATTCCGGACGAGCGCGCCTAAACTTCGTGCCAGTTTGCAGCGGCGGCAAGGACCTGCGCAAGAGTCATCGACGATTCTAGCTGCGCCAGTATCGAGCGGGCCTCGGCCGCGCTGGCTTGCAGACTCGGCAACTCCGCGTCTAGCGCATAGACCGATTGCCCGGGCCGCAGGGTTTGCTCAATTGGCAGAACTTGCGCGTTGCGATGCCGCAGCAGATGGCGATACAGGGCCGCGTATACATCTGGCGAGTAAGGCGCGTCTTGCGCTGAAGGCGTCCCCAATCCCAGCGCCGCGGCGACCTGAAGCAGCTCTTGCCACAAAGCGCGCAGCAGGTCGGGCGGCGCGTCATGCGCTTCGTTGTCGTGCTGCGGGTTAGCGATTGTTGCCGCTCGTCTGGCTTCAATCCGCGCGCGCACTCGCCTGGAAGGGACTGGTATTAGGAACTGAGTGCGCTCGTGGCGCAGCAGCGCTTCGGCTTCATCGGCGGCCGGTCGGGCGATCTCCATCATGCGCCCGCCGATCAAGGGGACTTCGCCGATCAGCAAATCGACCGCAGGCTCGCGAGCCGCTTCCCATGCAGCCAACGCGCCCCGCAGCCAGAGGCCTGTGGCTTGGATCACCAGCGGATGGGTGGCGCCATTCGCCAGCGGAAAGCGCGGCGACTCAAAGGCTTGGCGCGCCACATCCCATTGCAATAGGGTCACTTGTCGCCGGTCAGCCAGCGCCATCAGCGCCAATTGCTGCAGGAGCAGGCTCTTGCCCGCCCCCGGCAGGCCAGCGAAGAAAACGTAATCCGCCTCGACCAACAGTCGGGACAGCGCCCGGTATATGGCGCTTTCGGGCGGCAAGACAAGCAGGGACATCAAGCGCGGCCAACTAGCGCGGCGGACGAATGCGTCCCTGGTCGCGCAGGCGATCGAGGCTGGGCGTCTCGCCCGTATGCACCTCGATGATCGTCGGCAGCTCGCTGGCGAAGCCGTAGCGCATCGCCGCGCGCAGCTGCCGCTCGTCATCGGCGCGGAAGGCGTTGGCGCCGAAGGACTCGCCCAGCTTGACAAAATTGGGATTGACCAGGTCCGACGCGATCACCCGTTCGCCGTAGTCGCGTATTTGCATCGTGCGCACATTGCCGTAGGCATCGTTGTTGAAGATGATCGTCACCAATGGAATCCGTTGCTGCACGGCAGTTGCCAATTCCTGCACAGTGAACATGAAGCCGCCATCACCGGCGATGGACAGCACCGGCGCATCGGGCCGCGCAACCTTGACGCCCAAGGCGGTCGGGAAGCCATAGCCCAGCGTGCCCTGATAACCGCTCGCAATGTACGTTCGCGGATGATACACCGGAAAGTTGAAACGCGCGGCGTACCCGACCTGCGTGTACTCGTCGACGAAGACGCCGTCCTCGCCGAGCTCCTCGCGCATGATTCTCAAGTACGTGTTTTGCGGCTCGAGATAAGCCGATATCTTCGCCCACTCCGCCTTTATTTCAAGCATCTGCTCTTCGCGCGAGCTGCGCAAGCGGTTGTGCTTGTCAACGGCCTCCAGCAGTGGCGTCAGCGCGTCTTCCGCCCGCGCGACTATTGGCAGATCAGGCTTCTGAATGCGGCGCATGGCGTCATAATCGACATCAATGCGAATCACCCTCATGTCGCCGTCCGTGCCCCAGCGCTCGAGCGGCGTGCGCATGTGGCTGCCGATCGCGAGCACGGCGTCGGTCGTCTTGTAGCAGCCATGCGCCTGCTGCATTTTTAGGCTGAGCGGGTGGCGGCTGTCGAGCACGCCCTGCCCGGTGCGGTGGCTGACCACCGGCGCTTGCAGCATCTCCGCCAGCTGACGGACTTCGTTGCTCACGCCAAGTGCCCCGCCGCCGACGAAGATCATCGGCTGCTTCGATTCGCCCAACAGCTTGCCGGCCGTCTCGATGGCGCCGGCGTCGATGGGCGGGCTGTAAGGCGCGAGCGGCGTCGGCGCCGGCGGAACCTCCGTCCGCAGCTTCAGGATATCGGGCGGGATCTCGAGGGCGACCGGTCGCGGCCGCGCCGAATGCATCTCGTAGAAAGCCTGCGCCACCTTCCGCCCGGCCTCAGCCGGATGCAAGGCGATGTCGTTCCACTTGGTCAGCCCGCGCAAGATTTCGGCTTGATGCGGGATCTCGTGCAGATCGCCTTTGCCCTGGCCGATGCGCGCGCTGTGGATTTGCCCGGTCAGGCAGAAGACCTTGGCGTTCAGGCCGTAGGCGGTCGCCAAGCCGGCAGTCGCGTTCAGCAGTCCGGGCCCCGGCACGACATTGAAGACGGCCGGCGCGCCGGTCGCCAGCATGTAACCGAGCGCCATGTAGGCGCAGCCCTGTTCATGGCGCGTGTGGATGACGCGGATGCGGTCGCGGTTGTCGAAGAGGGCGTTGTAG
>JAPOYS010000116.1 GCA_026706455.1 Chloroflexota bacterium
ATCCGCCCATCGCCAACCGGCGGCCTTCTGGGCGGCTTGGCTGGCAATACGCGCGAGGCCATCTTGCTCTGTGAGGCGGCCGGCTACGATGTCATCATCGTTGAGACCGTCGGCGCGGGTCAAAATGAGGTGGCGCTGCGTTCGCTGGTGGATGTGCTGCTGCTGCTCTTAATCACCGGCGCCGGCGACGAATTGCAGGGTCTTAAGAAGGGCGTCATCGAAATCGCCGACGCCTTGATCATCAACAAAGCCGATGGCGACAACCTGAAAGCGGCGCAGACGGCCCGCGCCCAATTTCAGCGCGCCCTCCAGTATGTCGCCCCAGCCACCGCCGGTTGGGATACGCGCGCGCTTACCGCCTCGGGTTTGACCGGCGCCGGCATTCCAGACATCTGGGTGATGATCAAGGAGTTTGGCGCGCTGACCAAAGCCAGCGGCGTCTTCCAGCGGCGGCGTTCAGACCAACGCCGCGACTGGCTGCATAGCGCGCTCGAAGCGCAATTGCGCAGCTATCTGTTTGAACATGAAGCGATCCAGACGGCATTGCCCGCAATCGAGGCGGCGGTGATGTCCGGCGAAATGTCGGCGGCGGACGCTGCGGATAAATTGCTGCGGATGATCCTGCCGCGCTGAAAACCCCGCCGATCAATAACAAGCATAGACAGCTGCCCGATTTCACTCGCCGTAGCCACAATCGCCGCGAGCCTGTACAATACCGCCCGAATTGAAATCCAAGAGGCTAGCAATGGAAAACAAGAGGAAGCGAATGATCGTCACGACTACACCAAGCATCGAAGGACAGTCGGTAGAGGCATATCTGGGCATCGTCAGCGGTGAAGCGGTCATGGGCGCGAATATGTTCAAGGATATATTCGCCGGCATCCGCGATATCGTCGGCGGGCGTTCGGGCGCCTACGAAGAGGAATTGCGGCGCGCCAAAGAAATCGCCGTGCAAGAGATGCAAGACAATGCCAGCCGGATGGGCGCCAACGCCGTCTTGAGCGTCGATCTCGATTATGAAACGATCGGCGCGAATGGCAGCATGTTGATGGTGTCAGCCAGCGGGACGGCCGTCCGGCTGGCGTAAATCGCTACAGCGTAACGCGGTGCTGGCGGCGCAGGATCTCGCGGGCGCGTTCGATTTCCTGCGCTTCTCGTTCGGCAGACCAACCGAGTGTCTCCGCACAGATTCGCGCCAGTTCGCGCAGCAGCTCGAGCGTCAATTCGCCGCGCATGGCCATCAACGTGCGCCGCAGTACGAGATCATCTAGCCGCTCGACCTTTTCCGCGCGCAATATAAATTCGATCTCGCGCCGGCTATAACCCGGATGCTGCGCCAGCGAGCCGTCACGGTCGCCGCTGATGCGCATAGCGAAGGCTTCGGCGAGTGTGCCGTAGCGTTCGATTAGCTGACTGAGCCTGGCAAGCGGTATTTGACTTTGCGTTTGCAGCTCATGCAGCCAATGCGCGCGCGCCGCGTCGCTTGCCGGATAAGCGCGCCCGCCACCGATCGGCAAGTCCGCCGTGCTTCTCTTGCGAGCGTGTCCCAATTCGCGCAGCGCGAGGTCGCTGGTCTGCTCGGCGAAGGCGCGGAAGGTCGTCCACTTGCCGCCAACCAGCGAGTGAATCGGATAGGGTCGCTCCTCAGTTGCCGGCAGCGACTGAATGCTGTGGTCGCGGCTGATCTGTCCCGTTGCGCCGCCGTCGCTGTAAGGCAGGGGTCGGACGCCGGCAAAGGTGAATACGATATGCGAAGGATTGACGTTGATCGCCGGAAAGACCTTGCTCACCATCGATAGCAGGTAGTCGATCTCAGCATCGCTGGCGACAGCTTCGTCCGGCTCATCAATGCGTATGTCAGTGGTGCCGACCAGAACGCGATTGACAAATGGCAGGAGCAAGACCAGGCGCCCGTCCTCGTTTTCAAAGTAGAACTCGCTCCCGCCCAGCGCCGCCAGCAATTCGGCATGATCCAGCACCAGGTGCGCGCCCTTGGTGCCGCCGATGAAGCGCTCGGCGCCAGCGCCCAAATCATCGTTGACAAAGTCGATCCAGGGACCGGCGGCGTTCACCACAACCTGCGGCGTGACCGGCAAGGTCTCGCCCGTCAGTTCGTCGCGCAATATCACGCTGTCGGCATCGCCTTCGATGGCGCTGACGTAATTGAGCGCCTGGCAGCGGGCTTGGCTCGCCTCGGCATCCAGCGTCATCTCCAGGCACAAGCGCTCAGGATGCGGCATCCAGGCGTCATAATAGGTCGCGGCGCAGACGATCGCCGGATTCAACTGTGGATATTCGCGCAGGGCTTCGGCGCGCAGCCGGAATTCATGCGCTGGCAGCAGGCGATCCGAGCGGACCAAAAAATCGTAGAACATCAAGCCCAGCTTGATGATCAGCGCGCCGCGTTCGGCGGGTCTGTCAAGCAGACCGGCGAATTTCAGGGGAGCGTTCAGCAGCCCAGAGGTCCAGCGGAAGATCGGTATCGTCGTGCGCAGCGGCTTGGCATAATGCGGCGCGTTTTGCAGCAGGCGATTGCGCTCATGCAGCGCCTCGTTCACCAGCCGGAATTCGCCATTTTCCAAGTAGCGCAGCCCGCCATGCAGCATGTGCGACGAGGCGGCGCTGGCGCCGCTGCCAAAGTCGCCCCGCTCCACCAGCAGCGCATCTACGCCCTGAAGCGCCAGATCGCGAAACACGCCGATGCCATTGACGCCGCCGCCGATGATCAAGACGGAAACGGCGGGATCGCTTCGAAGCGCCTGCAGGCTCGCCTCTCGATTCATGCTCGCCATATCAAGTTCCCGTTGGCGACAAGTCGGCTGGCTCAGATTCGCTTAGCGTCAATAACGATAGCGTTGACTTTCAGTCGACCAATTGATAGCGTGTATCCTGGCAGTTGATGATAAGGACATATTCGTGAAAATCAAACATGTACTGCTCATTTTGCTGGTACTCGCTGCTCCGCTGACGGCGCTGGCGCAAGACAGCCCCGAGGTAGTCAGCGAAGATATCGCCGTGACGAGTGGCGGGCAGGCCTATCAATCGTATCTCGCGTACCCGGCGGATGAAGGAGTACATCCGGCGGTGGTGTTGATCCATTCGTTCCGCGGCTTGCAAGAAGGCTACCGTGAAATGACCGACGCCTTTGCCGCCGAAGGCTTTGTCGTCTTGGCGGTCGGCTGGCAAAGTTTTGAACAAAGCCCGTCGGACGCTCTGGTGGAACAGCTCTTGCGCGACAGCATCGCCTTTCTGAGCGCGCGCGCCGATGTCGACCCGCGGCGGATCGGCTTGACCGGCTTCTGCGCCGGCGGACGCTATACGATGCTGTTCATGCCGCAGATCGAAGCCTTCGCGGCCGGCGTCGCCTGGTATGGTTTCCCCAACTTCGGCGACCCGGTCACACCGGCTGATTTGGTGGACCAGCTTGACGCGCCCATGCTAATCATTCACGGCACGCAGGACCGCCCCAGCCCCATCACCGACATCTATGCCTACGCGACCGCGCTTGGCGCCGCTGGCGCAGACTTTGAGCTCAAGGTCTACAGCAATGAGCCGCACGGGTTCATGCTCGCAGACGGCCGCTTAAACCGAGGCGATGTCGCAACCGACGCTTTCAATGAGATGGTCACGTACTTCAGGCGGAAGCTCGCTTAGCCACGAATGCCGACGGTCTTAAGAAGCCGGTAGGGAGCGCCTGGCTCGAATCAAACTCGCGCCCGTCATTTCGGCCGGCTGTTCGACGCCCAACAGATCCAGTACCGTCGGCGCCACATCAGCCAGCGCGCCCCAACTGCGCAAGTCGTAGTAAACCTCATCATCAATCACAAAGAGCGAAACCGGTCCGGTGGTGTGATAGGTATGCGGCTCGCCGGTGACCGCATCAATCATGCGCTCGCAATTGCCGTGATCGGCGGTGACGATGGCGGCGCCGCCCTTCGCCAGGACGGCGTCGATTAGACGTCCGGCGCAATGGTCCACTGCTTCGACCGCTTGAATAGCGGCTGGCAGCGAGCCGGTATGCCCGACCATATCCGGATTGGCGAAGTTGATAAGTAGAAAGTCATCATCAGCGGCCGCCAGCCGGGCAAGCGTCTCATTGGTCAACTCGCAGGCGCTCATCTCTGGCTTGAGATCATAGGTGGACAATTGCGGCGATGGCACAATCACGCGCGTCTCGCCGGCGAAGGGCGCTTCGTTGCGCCCATTGAAGAAGAAGGTGACATGCGGATACTTCTCCGTCTCGGCTGTATGATATTGCGTCAACCCGGCCTTGCTCAGCGTCTCCGCCAAAGTGTTGCGCAGCAGCTCCACCGGGAACAGAATTTCCTCCGTTAGCCCCTCCATGTATTCAGTCATCGTAATCAGACGCAGGTCGGCGATCGGCTGGAAGTAACCGGCGCTCGCGTAGTCCGCCCCGGCGAAAGCGGCCGCAAGCTGCCGCATGCGGTCGGCTCGAAAATTGAAACAGAGCAGCGCGTCGCCGGCGGCGATCCCCAGTTCGGGGTCGTCGCCAATCACGGTGGGGACGATAAACTCGTCGGTCAGGCCTTGATCGTAAGACTGCTGAATTGCCGCCAGCGCGTCCGGCGCCGCCGCATCGCTCTTGCGCATAGCCATCGCGTCGTAGGCGCGCCGCGTGCGCTCCCAGCGCTTGTCGCGGTCCATCGCATAATAACGCCCGCAGACCGTCGCCACAGCGCCTGCTCCAACACGCGCGATCTTATCCAGCAGTTGCGCGCAAAAGACGATGCCCTGCCGCGTCGGCGTGTCGCGCCCATCGGTGATCAGATGCAGAACGGGATCAAAGCCATTCGCCGCCGCTATATCCAGCAGCGCATAGAGGTGATCGGTGTGGCTGTGCACGCCGCCATCGCCCAACAGCCCGATCAGATGCAGTCGCTTGCCCTTCTCGCCTTCATATCGCATCACAGCGCGCAGCGCCGGTATCTCGTCCAGCGAAGCGTCTTCGATAGCTTTGGCGATCCGGCTGATATCCTGATAGACGATGCGCCCGGCGCCAAGGTTGAGGTGGCCCACTTCCGAATTGCCCATCTGTCCCGGCGTCAAGCCGACGTGCTCGCCCGATGTATGCACGATGGCGCGCTCGCAGTTCTGCCGCCAGCTGTCAAAATTCGGCGTGTGACCCTGCGCCACGGCGTTGCCATGCGCCGTCTCGCGGATGCCCCAGCCATCCAGTATGATCAGCATCACCGGTTTGCGCGCCATAGGCTGCTGCTTTCCTCTCGTCGCTCGGTCAAATCATCCGCCTTCAGCCAACGCGCTCGCGCGGGACCGCGCCAACATGGCGCCTGCACGCGCTGGCAGCGCCGCGCCGGGATCGTAGAGCGCATCCGCCTCGTAGGCGATATCCAGATCCAATCCCAAATGTTTGGCCGGGTCATCAATGAGCTCGATGGACAGATCCGCCTTCAGCGCAAAGACGAGCGTGCGCGCCAGCAGGTCGGCTGGCGCCGCAGGATCGAATATCGTTTCGTCGCCGCTGAATTCGCCACACTGCGTCGGATGGCAGAAGTAGGCGACTTCGGGTCCGCCGTCCTGGTAGAGCACGTATAACGCGCTGTTCAGCATGTCATTGTTCAGCAGCTCGAAGACGCCCCTGGCGCTCAGTTCGGACCCGTCCATGTCAGTAACAATAACCAGTTGGGTGTTCGCTTCCAAGCGGGGCGCAATCGTCAATACCTGATGCAGCACCTGCGCCTTAGCGTGGGCGCTCTCGACGAATCCGTGATGCTGGTTGAATAGCCGCGCAATTGCCGGCGTAAAGATCAGCAGGCAGGCGACGACCAGCATGAAATCGCGGCGCCGCCGGTCGCGCAGCGGCGAGGCGAGCAGCAGCAGCAGGCTGAAGGCGCTTATAGCCGCCCCAATCGGCACGAGCAGGTACATGCGCCAGGGGTCGTTGCGGTAGAGCGGCAGCCACATCAAAACGCCGACCGCCGCCAGGACGAGCGCCAAGCCGGCCAGCAGCGAGAGACCTAGTTGGCTCAATGTCGGCGCGGGCTTATCCAAATCATGACGCGTCAGAACCCAAGCGATGCAGCCAACAGCCGCCAGTATTACAAAGCTCGGCAGCCACCATTGATTTGCGCCCAGCGTCGCCAGCGCCTCTTGCCATCCATGTATGAAGGTCTGCGGGAAGACAATCGAGAGCGCTTCCAGCATCGTATCGAATACGCTCGCGGCGGGCGCCTGCGAATCGGGCGCCGCGCTGAGCATGCCGCTCTGGTAAAAGTCGCGCGCGTTCGCCAGCAGCAAGATCAGCGAGGCGAGCTTGATAGCCGGCACGATATACCAGATGACGCTGAGATTCAGTCTGCGCCTGCTGAACTTCCGATCGCGCAGCCAAAGCAGCGGCGGCACAACCAATATCATCGCGTAGCCGGTCTCGTTCGAGTTGACACTGAAGAGCAATCCCAGCCAAATGCCGAGCAGGGTCAGCCGTCGCGGATTCTTACAGTAATCGATGAATAACGCAGTGGACAGCAGCAGGGTCAAAACGCTGAAATTCTTGGGCAGACGCCTCAGCGTCATCAGGGCGTCATTGACGGGATATACCATGAACAGAATCGCGGTCAAGAAGGCGTACGATGGCGCGACGCCAAGCTGACGCAAGATGACATAGAGCAGCGCCATTCGCCCAGCGTATTGCAGGAAGTTGACCAGATGATGACCGAAGAAGGACTCAGAGCTGATCAGATAGGCGAGCGTGTGCGGAATCATCACAAAGGGGCGCGACACGGCTTCGGTCACGTAGAAGCTTAACGTCCCCCCTTCCAGGTAGCCATGGATGATCCACTCCTCCCAATGACCGCTGCTATCAAAGCCGAAAGGCAGATAAAAGACCAGGAGCGCGAAAAAACAGCCGCCGATGGCCAGGGCGTCGGCGCGCGCTTCCCGGCGCCAGTTCGCCCGCGCGTACCGCCAGAGAAGCGGCGCGTAAATCAAACAGCCGAGTACGATGCCAAAGAGAGAAATGTAGAAGAATGGCGGCGGCGCCGTTCGCTGCGGGAAGAGCGCCGGAATCGCCAGCCGGTACGTCCGGCTTTCGCCGCGGTCGTTGACGATTTCGAAGCGCGGGCCGGCGCCGTCTTCCGCGCAATGCCGGTCAATTGCGGGATTGTCTTGCACGCTGACGTCGCGGCCATTGAAGCTGATAGACTGCGCGCCAAGAACCGACCAACTTACGCGTACGCACTCATGCGGAAATAAAATGCGATCGTGCTCAGCCCAGATGCGTACCGCGGTCTCGCCGTCCCGCGCGTCAATCAGCGGCGCCTCATGCGGCCGCAATCGCAGCCCGCCGCCCAGCGCCGCCAGCAGCAGCCCGCCGATCAGCATCCAGACGAGCGGCAGCGGACGCTCGAGCGCCCGCGTACTCAGGTAGTACACAGCCAGCAAAGGCGCGCCCGCGAAAATCACAAAGCCAGTCAGGTAAAAGAGCAGGTCGGGCAGGTGCTGAATATCGAGCTGGAATTCGCGGTAGACGCCGTTCCGAGCCCTGACTTCAAAGAGTGGGCTCCTTGCGTTGATATCGGGACAGTAGCGCCTCTCGCCCCAGCCAATCACGCCGGCGCCATCAATATGTACGGACTCAATCCCCTCCAGGCGCCACTGCAGATTGACGCAGTCGCCCGGGTACAAGCTCCAGGCGCGGTCGGCGCTGATGCGGATTGTCGTATCGCCATATTCGCGCTCGATAGACGGCGCCGGGCTATTGCGAATCATGAAGAAAAGCAGAAGGCAGATCGCCAGCGCGGCTGTGATGAGCGCGACCGGCGGCCCTTCAGCGAGCGCTGGTTTGCGGCTCTCGATCATCCGATGACTTCCGACCGTTTGCGGCTGGCGTCCCAGCGGATATCGGGAATCAGCGCGTCGGCATGAGCCTCAATTCGGCCGCGATGTTCGAGCAGATCGAGCAGCATCGTCTCAATTACGGACTTGAGGTCGCGCGTCGGCTCATAACCAAGATCGAGCAAATGCTGACGATCCGGATTATAGTGATGCTCTTCCATTTCAGTCCGCGGGTTCTCGTAGCGCCGTATTTCAACCGGCAATCCGATATCGGCCGCGGCCTCCTTCACCAGGCAGGCCAGTTCCGCCACCGAGTAAGCGTTCTCGAACTGATTGAATACGCGGTATTCGCCCGCATCTGGCGGATTCTCCAGAGCCAGTCGCAGGCAGCGCATCGAATCCGTCAGCGGCAGGAAACCGCGCTTCTGCCGGCCCAAGCCAAAAAGCGTGAGCGGATGGCCGATCACCGCCTGGCAGCAGAAGCGATTGATAGCCGTGCCGAAACATTGATCGAAATCGAGCCGCGTGCGCAGACGCGGGTCGCCGCCCATCTCCGGGATCCGCGCGCCGAAGACGACGCCCTGCATAATATCCGTCGCTTTGAGGCTCCATATCTTGGAAGCGAAGTGCGTATTGTGCGAATCATGCACTTTGCTTTGGTGATACCAACTGCCGGCTTGCCGCGGGAAGGGCAATCGGTCTTTGCGACCGCGGTATTCGACATCGAAGAAACCCTCGGGGATATCGAGCGCGGGCGTTCCATATTCGCCCATCGTGCCCAGCTTAATCAGGTGCGCTGCCGGCGCGAGCTCCTTAATCGCCCACAGAATGTTGAGATTGTTGACGACATTGTTTTGCTGTGTCCAAACGCAATGCGCCTGATCCATCATCGAATAGGGCGCTGACGGCATCTGGCCCAAGTGGACGACCGCCTCCGGCTGGAAATCCTGGAAGCAGCGCGTAACGAAGTCGTAATCTGTCAAGTCGCCGACGCGGAAATCGAGCTCGACGCCGAAGGCCTCCTTGAAGGCGGTCAAGCGCTCCTCGCGGCTGGCGATAGGCAAGGCGCTGACGCCGCCGACCTCGGCCACCCACTCACGCCGCAAGAGCAAATCGGCGCCCGCGACCTGATGCCCGTTCGCGCTCAGGTAGAGCGCCAGCGGCCAACCCAGATAGCCGTCAATGCCAGCGATGAATACCCTCACCAAGCGCTCCTGCAGGCAATCATGATCGCTACGCCTCAAGCCGATTTCGCGCAAAACAATCTTACCGAATGCGACGCAAGTTTGAAAAGTTGCTAATTGCGCCGCCGCGCCAATAGCGTTAGAGCGAGTTTGCCAAAACCGAATTCATTTATCGCGCTGTAATCTGCGCCCGCTAGGGGATATAATGGCGCGCGTACTAATTTCTTCCGACGCGCGCCGAGCGAAGCCAGCGCAGATTAGAGTCTATGCTGCCTCCGTCTCAGACGCTATTCCGCAGCGGCGAGAGCATCTTGAAGCAAAAGGACAAACATACATCCAGCTACCTGCAGCTCATACGCGGCAACCGGGCTTTCCGGCACTTATGGGCGGGCCAGGTCATCAGCCTGACCGGCGACTGGTTCAACTTAATCGCGTCCGCCGCCTTGATCGCGACCTTGACGCAATCGGGCACAGCCATCGGCGGGCTCTTTGTGGTGCGGATGGTGGCGCCCTTCCTGGTCAGCCCCATCGCCGGAGTCATCGCCGATCGCTACAATCGCAAAGCCATCGTCATCACCACCGATGCGCTGCGCTGTTTCGTCGTGCTCGCCTTCGTGCTCGTGCGCGAGCCGCAGCATGTCTGGCTTATCTATGTGCTGACCGCGGTGCAGAGCGCGTCGCAGGGCTTCTATTTTCCAGCCTGGAACGCCATGCTGCCGGATATCACCGCGCCACATGAACTGGGCATCGCCAATGCAATTTCCTCAGCCACCTGGTCGGTGATGCTCGCCTTTGGCGCCGCGCTCGGCGGCTTGGTCTCGGGCGTAATCGGCGTCTATCCCGCTTTCGTCATTGATGCCGCCACCTTTATACTCAGCGCGCTCATCATCTCGCGCATGCCCTACCAGTCCACCCTCGACCGCGCCTCCGACCTATCGATGACGGCCGGCATCCGCCAGTATATCGACGGTCTGCGCTACCTGCGCCGGCACGTCGACACCTTTTCCATCGCCATCCAGAAAGCCACTCTCGGCTTCTGCGTCATCGGCTTCTTTCAAGTCGCGCAGGTGACGATCGCCGAGCAGCATTTCCCAATCGGCGAAGGCGGCAGCATTACCATGGGCTTAATCTACGTCATGGCTGGCATCGGTTCAGGACTCAGCCCGATTCTCGGGCGCAATTGGGCGCGCGATCGCGATCGCCGTCTGCGCCTGATGATCGCCTTGGGTTACGTTTGCTCGGCGCTCGGCTTCCTGGTCTGTTCCAGCCTGATCTCTCTGCCTGTTGTATTGATCGGCGCGCTTCTGCGCGGGGTCGGCGGCGGGTTGATCTGGGTCTTGGGCACGCAGTTGCTGCTGCAGATTGTGCCCAACGAAGTGCGGGGGCGCGTATTTTCCACCGAATTCGCTCTGTATACGCTCTTCGCCGCCGTCTCATCCGGCGGGACGGGCCGGCTCATTGATACATCGCTGGGCGTAAGCGGCGTGCTTGCGCTTGGCGCACTTTTGCTCTTGATTCCGACGACGCTCTGGCTCGCCTGGATATATTTCGGCAAGCGCGATTTGATCGCGACGCAGGCGGCGTGATGGACAAGGATGGACAGCGTAATCAGTGCGGAATCTTAGTAGAACCAATAAAGTAATGCAAGTTTCACTAGAGCAACGATTTGTAGAGGCGACATACCATGTCGCCCGAAGCCACAAGTCGCAGCGGCAGCGGGCGACCTGATAGCTCGCCCCTACATTCGTAACAATTCAGAGGAATAAAAATGAAAATCTACGGCATCGCGCCACCCATGGTGACGCCTTTCACGGACGATGAAACCGTTGACGAATCACTGCTGCGCGCCGAAGTCGAATACCTGATCACTGAGGCGGGCGTGCACGGCGTCGCCGTCGGCGGCAGCACCGGCGAAGGTCACACGCTGACGACGGATGAACTGCGGCAGGTCGTCGGCGCCGCCTGCGAGGTCGCGGCTGGACGCGCGCCGGTCATCGCCGGCATCATCGTCGACAGCACGCGCCAAGCCATCGAGAAAGCGGAGGCGCTGGCCGACCTGGATGTCGCCGCGCTGCAGGTGACGCCCGTGCATTATCTATTCCGTCCCACGGATGAGATGACCTTCGAGCATTTCGCCAGGCTGGCGGATAGCGCGGCCCAGCCAGTCATGATCTACAACGTCGTGCCTTGGAACTATTGTTCGCCCGCCCTGCTCGACCGCATGATGCGCGAGATCGACGGGCTCATCGGCGTCAAGCAGAGCGCTGGCGACCTTAAGCTGCTGGCTGACCTGCTGCTGGCATCGTCCGATGCGGGCATCATCATGTCGGCCGTGGACGCGCTGCTGTACCCGTCCTTTTGCCTCGGCGCGCACGGCGCCATCGCCGCGATTCTGACGGCCGCGCCCGAGTTATGCGTCGCGCTTTGGAATCAAGTCCAGGCGGGCGATCACGCCGCCGCCTTTGAGACGCATCGGAAGCTGCTGCCCATCTTCAACGCCCTCGAAGCCGACAACATGCCGGCCAACGTCAAGACAGCGCTGGCTTTGCAAGGACGCCCCGCTGGCAAGCCGCGCAAGCCGATGCCCGAAAGCTCGGCCCAGCAGCGCGCCGCTATCGAAGCGGCATTGCTCAATGCGGGGGTGAAGCTGGCGGCCGGGGCCTTCGCCTGAGGCAGCCCGTCAATCGACTCGGTAGCGCTGCAAGGCCTCCCGATTCAACTCAATGCCCAAGCCCGGCTTCTGTGGCAGCGCTATTTCGCCGTCGATCATTTCCAATTCGTCGGCGACAAGTTCATCGCGCAAGACCGACTCTGACAAGCCCGCCGGCAGGTACTCGATGTAGGGGCAGCAAGCGGTGGCGAATCCCAGATGCGCGCTGGCCGCGATGCCGATGCCGGTTTTCCAGCAATGCGGCACGATCAGCCGTCCGTGATCAGCCGCCAATTGCGCCACCTTGCGCGCTTCGCTGAAGCCACCTACGCGGCCGACATCCGGCTGTAAGACATCCAGCTTGCCGCGCTGCGCCAAATCGATGAATTCCCAATGCGTGTTCTGCCACTCGCCGGCGGCGATGCGGATGGGAGAATGGTCGCAGATAAAAGCGTAGCCCTCGAGATCGTCGATATTGACGGGCGTCTCCAGGAAGAAGAGATCATAGGGCGCCAACTGCTCAATCACCCGCAGCGCCGTCCGCGCGTCAGACCAGGCATAGGCGACATCTACCATCAGCGTCATCTCGCGTCCAACCGCCGCGCGACACTCGGCGACGATGTCGGCGATATGATCATCATGTTCCTGCAAAGCGTTGTGCGAGTAAGGTCCATTGATGCAGATCTCGAGCTTGGCCGCCTTAAAACCATGCGCCTGCGCGCCCAGCAGCTTTGCCACTAGCGACTCGCGATATTCGCGCAAGGTGTCGCCAGTGGGCAAGAGCGATGCGTAGGGAACGATCGAGTCCTTGACCGCGCCGCCCAGCAGCTTGTAGATTGGCAGGCCCAGCGCCTTGCCCTTGATATCCCAGAGCGCCATATCAATCGCGCCCAGCGCGCAGATTAAGGCGCCCCGCCGGCCATTCATCTTCGAGCCGCTGTAAAGCTGCTGCCAGATCGCCTCCGGCTGCAGCGGATCTGCCCCCAGCAGCATCTCCTCGAGACCGAGTCCCATGATGTGCGTGCCCATCGCCTGGATGCAGGCGCGCGCGATCCAGGGGTTGACATCGGTCTCGCCGATGCCGATTATGCCCTCATCGGTGTGGATTTCGACCACCAGATTGTCCTGCGCCGATGAGCAGGCTTCGGTGTGGTATTCGGGAACGAGCAAGACGTGGCAGTCAATGCGGGTGATCTTCATTAGGATTCCTGTTCTCACTAATTTGCTACGGCGGCACAGAAGTAGCTCCTGCAAAATAATTAGAAATTGTAGGGGCGACTGACTCGCAGTGTCGGCGGTCGGTGTCTACGTGACCTACGCGCGGCGGTGAGACGCCCTCTCCGCAACCGGTATCTGTTCATGCGGGCGAGTCACCGGCTCGCTCCTACAGTTTCCATTGATGATTCGCATGACTAAGTTGGAATTACCGAGATTCCTATCAGCTAGGCATGTGATCGCGGTCAAGGCGATAGCAGGACGCAAGCCAGGTTGGCGCCTTCAACGCGAACCGTGATCGTGTCGGCGCTCTCTTCTATCAGGTTGTCTCCCAGCAGATCAATGGCGCCGCTGAACCCATCTTTTGGGATCGATTCCTCGACTGTACGCGCCGACGGATTCACCAAGAACCAGGCTTCCTGTCCCCGGTACTGGCGGCGCCGGCGCAGCAGCCGTCCGCAGCAGTCGCCTTCCACGCCAGCCGCGCGCAGCAAACCCGCCAAGAAGCCGTCCGTTCCCGCGTCGGATGCGCGATGAGCCAGCGCGCCGAAGCCGAGGAAGGTTCCAATCAAGATGGCGTGCCCGGCGCCGATGCGATTGACGACGCCAGCCACCTCGCCACCGCAGGTCAAGATGGGCTCGGCGGTCGTCGGCAGCAAGGTCTGAAGATAGAAATTCGCCCGGATCTCCATGCTGGAGTGTTGCCCGCTGCCCGACAGCACGGTCGGCGCCTCGAATTCGCCAAAGCGCCGTTCTTCGGGCATCCAGCGCTGCTGCGCGCCCGGCTCCTTGACCAGCGCCAAGGCGCCGTGCCGAGCGCCGAAGAGCTCTTCGCCGCCGGCAACCAACTGGGTCAGCGCGCTCCAACCGTATTTGTCCCAGCGGCCCGGGCAAGCCTCCGCGATCAAAGTACCGCCCATCTCGACGAAGGACCCCAGATGCGCAAAGTAGTCGCCATCCAAACTGAGCGGCATCGTAAGCACTGCCGCTTTGTACTGCGTCAGCTCGCCGGCGGCTACTTCTTCGGCATCGAAGAAATCCACCGCCACGCCCATGCGCCACAGACGCGCGTACCAACCGCGCATGTTATAGCGATAATGCTGAATGACATCGCCGTTGCAGGCTTGGAAGAAATGATAGGCGTCCTCGTTCACCAGCAGCGCGACTTGCGCCCGCGGCGGCTGCGACTGCGCGAAGAACTCGCCCTGGCGCTGAATCGCCTTGCCAATACGGCTCACAGCGGTCATGCGCTCGGAGGCGTCGCCGGTCGAGTCTAGCAGCCCGAAGCCATTCGCCTCTTTCCAAAAGCGCTCGACCCGATGGTTCCAGAAGCTGATGCCGGTCATGCCGCCAGCCAGCCCAGCCAGGATCCAGACGCGCAGATCCGTCGGCGTCGGCGTCCGCCCGAAATGCAGCGAGGTCGAGATGGGTCCGCCCTGAAACTCAGCGCCCCAAAGCGCGCGATCGCGCCCGTTTGCGCCGCGCGCCAGATCGGTGCAGAGCATCATCTCTTCCCAGATTTCGTTGCGCAGCGCCCCCTCTTCGTTCTCCACCGGGTCGTCCCAGGGATGGCCATTATTCCATTTCGGGTAGTTGCTGGTTCCAAAGAAGTCGCCGACGCGCGCCCAGCGCCACTCGGCGCCCGAGCCGACGCGCGGCGTATCGGCGTGGCTGAAGACGGGCCGCCGGTAGGGATCGTGCGCGCGCAGCGCTTCCGTCTTGAAAGCCAACTGCCGCGCCATATACACATCGTCCATGAAATAGCGCCAGTCTATGAAGGGCGCCAGCGGCTCCTCTCGCCGCGGCGGCTCGACCTCGTCCCAGCTCGCATAGTTGATTTGCCAGGTCGCGTTCAGCTGCGCCAGCGTCTTGTACTTGCCCCGCAGCCACTCGCGGAAACGCGCCAGCGTATGCGGACAGTAACAGAAGCCCAACTTGCCGGCTGTATTGGGCCAGAAGCCGATCTCCTGAAATGTATTCCAAGCCCAGATATTCTTGTATTGCCCCAAGGTCCGCGCCAGCTCGGCGATGAAGCGCGCCGCCGCTTTGCGCGCGCCGGGATGATCCCAGCAGGGTCCCGGCTTGCCATCCATCGGAATCGTGTATTGCGTCGGCTGGTTGTGCCGCCGCCCATCGCTGTAGACAAAATGGCAATCGGGATACTTGCGCCAGAGCCAAGCCGGCGCTTGCTCCATCGTCAAGCCCAGGTAGACGCCCAGATCCAGCTCATCGGCGCGCCGCAATACTTGCTCAAGGCGCGAGAAATCGTAATCGCCTTCGCGCCTTTCATCGGCCGACCAATGCTCCTGAATCTTGATCATGTTGAAGCCGTAATCTTTCAGCAGCGGCAGGTCGCGCAGGACGCCGTCCAGATCGAGGCAGGGCTCGCGGTAAACATGCGTCCCCCAGGGAAATAGGCCGCCGCCGAAGACGGGACTAAGGCTCATCAGCTACTCCTTCAGCGCGCCCAGGCGGATGCCGGCAATGAAGTAGCGCTGCAAAAAGGGATAGACGACCAGAATCGGCACGGTCGCCACAACAATCTGCGCGCCGCGGATCGCCCGATCCGACAGCCGCTGCAAATCTTGCGGGTTGATGCCTACCTGTGTCAAATCCAAGGTGACGATCACGGTGCGCAAGAAGGTCTGCATCGGATAATTGGCGGTATCGGTCATGTAGATGAGCGCGTCGAACCAGGCGTTCCAGTGGTTGACCGCCGAGAGCAGGGTCAGCGTTGCGATGGCCGGCAGCGACAATGGAATGTAGATGTGCCATAGCACGCGCCAATGCGAAGCGCCGTCGATCAGAGCCGATTCCTCCAATTCTTTCGGCACGCCGCGGAAAAAGTTCATCATCAAAATCACGCTGAAGATCGGCAGCGCGTTCGGCAATATCAGCGCGCCCAGCGTATTCAGCAGCCCCAAGCTCTTCACCACCAGAAACAGAGGAATTAAGCCGCCGTCGAAGAGCATGGCGAAGACGAAAAACCAGATGAAAATCGTGCGGCCCCGGAACACGCGCGGCGTCTTCGATAGCGGGTAAGCCGTAAGAATGATCAGGAGCATGTTCAAACTTGTTCCGGTCAGCACCCGAATCACCGAAATCAGAAAGGAGCGCACAAAGTTACGCGAGCCCATGACCTGCTCGTAATTCTCCAGCGTGAAGTCAACGGGCCAGAACGAGACGAAGCCGCCGGTCGCCGGCGCCCGCCCGCTCAGCGATACGGCAAAGATATGCGCCAGCGGCGCCAGGCACAGCAAAGCGAAAAGCGTCAGAAATACATAATTGAAACCGTCGAAGAGTCGGCTGAAAAAAGTCGTATCGCGGATCACGGCGCGAGCCTCACAGGATTTGGTAACCGGCGAAACGATCCGCCAGCCAATACGAAAGCGCAATCAAGATGAAGCCGATGAAGGATTTGAACAAGCCGACCGCCCCGGCCAGGCTGTACTGCGCCGAGATCAAGCCGACCCGATAGACGTAGGTATCGATGATGTCGCCCGTGCGGTAAACGGCCGGGCTGTACAGCGTCAGAATCTGCTCGAAGCCGGCCTGCAAGACATCGCCCAGGCTCAGCGCCGCCAGCAGCACAATCGTTGGCCGGATGCCCGGCAGCGTGATATGCCAGATGCGCCGGAAACGCCCGGCGCCGTCAATGGCGGCCGCTTCATGCAGTACGGGATTGATAGCGGTCAGCGCCGCCAGATAGATGATGGTCGAGAAGCCGACGTTCTTCCAGAAGCCGGATGTGATCACCGTGCCGCGGAACCAGGAGTTGCTGCCCAGCCACAGTTGCGGCTCTACCCCAAGCGCGCGAATCGCCTGGTTGAGGATGCCGCCGGCCGACAAGATATCCAGCAATATGCCGCCCAATACGATCCAGGACAAGAAATAGGGCAGGTAAATCAGGGTCTGTATCGTGCGGCGAAACAGAATGCGGCGCGCCTCGTTCAGCAAGAGCGCCAGGATGATCGCCCCCACTTGGTCGGCGACGATCTTCGATATCGAAATGATCACAGTGTTGCTAAGGATCCGCCCGAATTCCGGCAGCGAAAACAGGAACTCAAAATTCTCCCAGCCGATCCAGGGCGAGCGGGCGAAGCCCTTGGCCGGGCTAAAGTCCTGAAAGGCGATCACCACGCCGTACATCGGATAATAGCGGAACAGCAATACAAAGACGATCCCCGGCACGATCATGACGTACAGAGGCCAAGCGCGCTTCATGTACTGTCGGAAGATCATGGGGCGGCTTGCCCCCCACCCCAAACCCCTCCCCCACACGGAGGGAGGGGCTTAAAGCGATAAGTCATGAATGTATTGGCAATTTGCCACGCGGAATTGGAGAGCAGGATTTCGCACATGGTAGCCTACTTCATGGAGTCTGTTCCCCCTCCCTCTTTATGGGGGAGGGGGCTAGGGGTGGGGGCGCATTCAGGCTACATCTGCCCGTGCCACCACTCGTTGACTTCACCGGTAATGCGATCGCCGCCGCCAGCGCGCCACTCCTCGACGAAGGAATCAAAACGATCCAGCGGCTCCTGCCCGTTGATGATGTTGATGAAGGTCTCGGCTTCCAAACCATCCAGCGACGCGCCCGCCCGTTCCATCGTTCTCGTCGGCACGGTGAGGAAGTGGTTCTTGATGCCGTCGGCTTCCCAGTGGTCCACAGCGAAGACATTCGCTTCGTCCCACAATACCGAGAGCGGATCGCCGCCGAGAAAGGCTTCCATCAGGGCATCGCGCTCGTCGGCCGGCGTATTCGCCCAGACATCGCGGCGCTCTTTGATCCAGTTCGTCTCGAAGAAGGGATCGGTGCGGCTGCCGCCGTTGGTTCCAGGCGGACCCCATATATGCTTCGTGCTGTCGTAGCCGTTGAGGTCGAGCGCCCCGCCCATCGGGTCCAGCTCGCCGTCGTCATTGCGCCAGAAGTAATCCGTGCCCTCGAAGCCGTGGTAGCGATTCTTGGGATTCTGCAGCAGTTCAGCCCACCAAGCCATCTGCTTCAGGACCAGGTCGACATGCTCGAAGCCCTTGCGGAAGACGTAGACCGTATCCGGCACTGGATTGCTCCAGGCTTTCTTCTTAATGCCCGTCGGCCCCGTCGGGATATCGCCGAAAGCCCAGCGCGCTTCGGGATCGTTCGCCACGCTGTCGGGACAGCCGTATACCGCGCCAAAGGCGGGCGAGTACATGATGCCAGCCAGATTGCCGCCGATATGCGTACCGGCATTTTGCCAAGGCGCGAAGGTGAAGAAATCTTGCGCCAGCAGCCCTTCGCTATACCATTGCCGCAAGATGCCGAGCGCTTCCTTGATCTCGGGCCGAATGCTGTCGTACTGCAAGTCGCCGTTCTCATCGGGCGTCCAGAATGTGGGCATCACGCCCCAAGCGCCGAAGATTGGATCGAGCGAGCAGTACCAGGTGTTGACCTGCCGGTTGGCGGCGATGCCGAGCGTGGCGCCGGCGCCGCCCTGGCCCATATCCGCTTCGACGAAGGCCGTCGCCACCGCGTGCAGCTCGTCAATCGTAGTCGGCGCGTCCATGCCAACAGCGTCAAGCCAATCCTGCCGGATCCACAAGACCTTGTCGTTCTGCGCCGCCTGCTCGATATAGGGCACGCCCATCTTGCGCCCGTTGACCTCCGCCAGGCGCCAGGCGATGCCATCGCTGAAACTCATCGCATCTTTCAGCCATACCGGATGCGCGACTTCTTCCCACACGTCGGTAATGTCTTCCAGCAGGTCATTCTCCAATAACTCGGAATAGACCTGCAGCGGCACCGTCTCCATGAAATCGGGCAATTCGTCGCTCGCGATCGCGAGGTTGTATTTCTGCAATACCTCGCCCTCGTTGTCGGTCCAGGTGAATGCCAGCTTCCAGTTGATGCCGGTGACGGCGGCGTTCAGTCGGGTGAAAGGCGAGTTTTCGATATCGTCGCCATCGGCAAATTCCCAGGGTCCGCGCCGGCTGCCCGTGATCGTCACGGGCGGATCGACCGGCATGCCATCCGGAATCGGCGGCAGCGTCGTCGCCCAGCCGCGCGCATTGTTCGGGCTTCCAGGATGCAGCTCGGCCGGGATAGCGCCCATGCCTTGCGCAAAAACTGGCGGCAAGCCATGGCGCATCATCATGGCGGCCGCCAAACTCGCGCCGCCCAGTCGCAAGAAGTCCCTGCGCGAGGGCTTCAAGTCCGATGTGTCGTAAGGGAATCTCTTAGTCATGATCTCTCCTCAACAGAACCAGTTGACCAAAGCGCTCACAGGATGTTTCGCGGCAATAGGCGCCTCCTTAGTCTCGTCCGGACATCTGGCTGAATGAATCGCCATCGGTCTCGGCAGTCAACGATATCACAGTCTGCCAGACCTCGCTGCTGAACTGGATATGGTCGCGCATCAGGACAGCGGCGCCATCGGCATCGCCACGGGCAATGGCGTCGAAGATCGCCTGATGCGTACCGCCGCCTTCAGCCTGCGCCGGCAAGCTAGCCGAGTGGGTCTCCTGCAATACTTCCTCCAGCATGTCGATCAGATTGCTGACAAATTGGCTGATGATCGCGTTGTGACTCGCCTCGCCGATAAGTCGGTGAAAATTGAAGTCCGCCTTCAAATAAGCCGTCACGCGGTCCATGTTGGCATGCATGGTCTTCAGTTCCGCTTCGATACCGTTGATGTCATCCGGCGACGCGCGCCCAGCCGCCGCTCGCGCCGCTTCCGCCTCGATCATCTTGCGCGCGTCAAGCAGTTCAATCATGGCGCCGCCCCAGGTTGCCAAGCTCAAACCCAGAATCCGCCCGAAGCTGGCGCCTGTGTTTGTCGTCAGGAAGGTGCCCTCGCCCACACGCGACTCCACCAGCCCCACCGCTTCCAGCACTTTGAGCGCCTCGCGCACGCTATAGCGCCCCACGCCCAGCGCATCGGCCAGCGCGCGCTCCGATGGCAAGCGCTCGCCGAGGCGGACGACGCCCGACAAGATATAGTTTTTCAACTGCTCTAGTGTTTGGTCTTTTACGCTAGTTTTCTCTATTGTGGTGAGGCCCGACATGCTCGGCGATTGGCTTTTCACCGCAGTCCTCGTTTCCACTTGGCGCGGATTGGTCAGTGGTGTTACCAATTGTAGGCGATGGCGCTTGGATTGTCAAATTATCGCCTTTGGGGGGAGTGGCGAATATCGTGGCTACACACTGAGAAGATGATGTAAGGGCGACCTAGTAGGTCGCCCGAATTTCTTTGTGTAGCGCGGGCGGCATGATATGCCGCCCCTACATTGTTGTTGCTCTCGAATAGGTCATGTCCACCGAATTATCCACGTCCCCCTTTGGCCGCGTATCAGGCGGACGAGGTAGGAACGCCGCGCGAACTGCCATTGTCAAACGTATGTGAATTGCCTACGATTGACGGGTGAGAGTTCGGTGGGGTTCAAGTTTGCGCCGTAAAACGTTTTGCTAGCGTATTAAGTTCAACGGCAATCTTGAGGACGAAAACTATTATGCCGAAAACACTGAGCTGCGATCCGCGACTCTTGAAGAAGGACCTTAGCGGGCTTGTCTACATCGTCACCGGGGCCAACTCGGGCGCGGGCTTGGCAACGAGCGAGCAATTGCTTCGGCAGGGCGCGCATGTCGTGGGCGCTTGCCGGCGTGTGAATGCGGGCAAAGAAGCCTTTGCTGGCTTGGGGCGCCTGCCCGGTTCGGCGGAGATCATGAAGCTGGATTTGGCCAGCCTAGATTCGGTACGGCTGTTCGCGGAAGAATTCCTTGACCGGCACAAGCGATTGGACGCGCTCGTCAATAACGCGGGTTTGGTCACTTCGGAGGGGCGCTCCGAAGACGGCTTCGAGATTCAATTCGCTACCAACCACCTGGGTCACTTTCTGCTCACCGAATTGCTGCTTGATATTTTGCAGGCGAGCGCGCCGTCGCGCATCGTCTGCTTGTCCAGCGTCGTTCACGCCGGGCGCGGCAACCAGCCCGTCAAAATAGACTTTGACGACTTGCATTTTGACAGAAAGCCATACAGCGCCATGGCGGCTTATGCGCAATCGAAGCTGGCGAACTTGCTGCACGCCAAGGAGCTGGCTCGCCGGCTGGAAGGCAGCGATGTCACCGCCTACTCGGTTCATCCCGGCTGGATACGTTCAAATTTCGGCGCCGGCATTATGCCAGGCTGGCTGCGCGGGGCCATGAATCTTGCGCTGAGACCCTTCAGCGGCATGCTGGGCATTATGTCTCCCTATGATGGCGCGCAGACTACCCTGCACTGCCTGCTGGACGAGGACGCGCCCACACACAACGGCGCTTACTTCAGCCAAAACAGCATCCTCTACCCCGATCGGCAGCACCGACCCGGCGGCTGGCCCATGCGCTCCCCCAATCCACAGGCGCACGATCCGGAGATCGCCAGCAGACTCTACGATCTCAGCCTGGATTTGGTTGGTTTGGGCAGCTGATGGACTGCATTTCCGACACGATGCCTTAAAGAGTTGCAGGCTCTTGAAAGCGCGCCGCGCATATCATTTGGACGAGCCAGCCGTCAAGCCGCTGACCAGGAAGCGCTCAAGGAAAAGATAAGCCAGCACGATGGGCAGCATCGCGATGAGCGAGCCAGCCATGATTTCGTTCCACTCGGTCAGGTACTCGCCTTTCAGCGATGCCACGCCGACATTAACCGTCCAAGCGTTCTGGTTCGCCACCAGAAAGGTCCTGGCGAAGACGAAATCATTCCATGACAGGACAAAGCCATAGAGCGTGGTCGCCGCCAAGCCCGGCGCCGATAGCGGCAAAACGACGCGCAGCAGCGCGCTCAATGGCGTGCAGCCGTCAATCATGGCTGCGTCTTCCAGCTCCAAGGGGATGGTGTCGAAGTAGCCTTTCAGCATCCACACGGCAAATGGCGTGATGAAGGTCGCATGGGCGAGGACAAGCGACTTCAAGTCGCCAATGAGCTGAAACTGGCGGAAGCTGACGAAGAGCGGGATGATGATCAAGGTGCTGGGCAGCATGCGGCTCATGAGGAAGAAGAGGCCGACCGCCTGCGAGCCGCGCGCCCGTATCCGCGAGATGCTATAGCCGGCCAAGATGCTGACGAACATGGACAGCGCCGTCGAGGTCAGCGCGACCACCGCCGAATTTCTCAGCCAGACGCCGATAGGCCGCTCGGTGAAGATGGCCTCGTAAGCAGCGAAGGTCGGCTCAGGTTGCAGGAAAACAGGCGGGAAGCGGCGCAGTTGCGTCGCTGGCGCCAGCGATGTGTTGAACATCCAATAGAGCGGGAAGACCAATACGACAATGACGGCGATTACCGCCGCATAAAGTATGACCGTCTCCCATCTGCCGCGCGCCATCGAATCTACGCTTTCATCAGTATAAGGGCTCGTCGCTGCGGCGAACCATGATCCAGCTGGCGATAACGCTGATGACCAGGGTGACAACGCCGATTGCCGCCGCAAAGCCAAAGTCGTGGAACTTAAAGGCCTCCTGATAGGTCATGATGGCCAGGGTCTGCGTCGTCCGCTGCGGTCCCCCGCCGGTCAAAATGTAGATGATGGGAAAATCGCGAAATACCCAGAGCATAATGAGGATGAGGGCAATGCCGCGGACCGAGCGCAAACCCGGCAAGGTGACGAAGCGGAAGCGATGCCAGGCGTTGGCGCCATCGACCTTGGCCGCGTCATAAAGCTCCAAGGGAATGGATTGCAAGCCCGCCAGCATGATTACCGAAATAAAGGGGTAGCCCTTCCATACCATCACCACCACGATGACGAAAAAAGCGGCGCCCGGCGTCGAGAGCCAGGGGATCATCTCGCTGCTCAAACCAAGGCGCACCAGGGCCCAATTGATTAAGCCAAAGGAGCTGTCAAAGAGCCACCACCAGATGATGGTCGCCATGACCGACGGCACAGCCCAGGGCACAGCCACCAGGATGCGCGCCAGCTTGCGGCCTCTGAATCGCTGATTCACCAGGATGGCCGTCGCCAGCCCAATGACGTACGACAAGGCGGTCACCGCCGCAACCAGCGAGATTGTCACCCAAATCGCCTGATAGAACTCCGCCGATGAGAAGAGCTCCTCATAATTCGCCAAGGTCCAGGGCGCGCGCGACCGCCCTAATTTAGCGATCTTGATCTTTTGAAAGCTGAGATCAATGGCTGAGATGATGGGATAGACGATGATGGCGGCGGTCAATAGCACGGCGGGCAGCAGCAGCAGATAGGCGAAAATATGACGATTGCCCGGGTTCCACAAGCTCCAGCGCGGCGAAGCCATCTTTCACCATAAGGGGTCTATGCAGGGACGACTTGACAAGTCGACCCAAAACAGCAGCGGAAGGAAGGGCGACCTGATAGGCCGCCCCTACGAGTCAGTCGGGCAGATTACATGTCTTGCTGCAACTCGACCGCCAGATTGTGCAGGTTGGCGACCACTTCGGCGGGCTCAACATCATCCGCGATCATGCGCTGCGCTTCGTTGCGGACAATCTTGGAGAATTCGTTATAGACAATCTGCAAGCCGGTTGGGCTGCGGTCAATGCCGTTTTCCGAGGCGGTGGTCTGCGACGCGACCAAAATATCCACGTGCGGAACCGCCTCATAAATGGCGTCGGTCAACGTGCCCGGGCGCGGCGCGGGGTTGCCGACGTACACACCGAATTGTTCTTGCCATTCCTGGGATGTGATTATCTCAATGAAATCCCAAACCAGCGCCTTTCGCTCATCGCTGATCTCGCTCGCCATGCCGATGACGTTGCTGCCGCCGCCTACTGGCACCGCAAATGGCACCGGCACAATGCGAAGATGCTGCTGCACTTCCGGCTCGGCGCGGCGTACAAAGTTGTAGACCCATGAACCTTCCATGCGGGTCGCCAGTTTGCCTTCCATCATCAGCTGGTGGCAATCGCCAGACGACAGGTCGAGCGGGCTTAAGCCTTCATCAAAGACCGTCTTCCAGCGAGAAAAGCCCTCCGCCATCGCAGGCGTATCGATGGTGACTTCGCCTTCCGCGCTGGTCCAGTAGGCGCCGGCGCCGACGACATAGCTCAGCAACTGAGAGGCATATTGGCTGCCTTCGTTGGTATGGTGGCAGATGCCCCATTGATCGACGATGCCATCGCCATCCGTATCTTGGGTGGCGGCGCGCAGGACTGCAATCATTTCCTCCCAATTGGTTGGCGCTTCCATTCCAACCGAATCAAGTATCGCGTCATTCACAACCATGACGAAACCGAAATAGAGCAGCATGATGCAGCTCATCTCGCCTTCCCACATACACTTGACCTGCCCAGCCCAGCCTTCAAGGTCGAGATCGGAATTCTCAACCCAGGGCGCCAGGTCTTCCATCCAGCCGGCGTCAGCGAATTGCTGGAACTCAAAGGCGGCAAGGTGGACGATGTCCGGAGGCGTGCCGCCGGCGAAAAGCGTCAAGAATGTATCGGCGTATTCCGGGCGGGCGACTTTCGTGAATTCAATCGTGACGCCTTCATGGGCGCTCTCAAACTCTTCGATGGCGGTGCGCCACCAATCCCCAACCCCCGGTTCATCCACCTGCCAAGAGATAAACGTGAGCGTGGTATCCTGCGCCTGCACGCCTGCCGCCGCCACAACCAGCAGCAGCAGAACAACCGCCATACAACGTATTGCTCGCTTATACAACATGATAAATCCTCCATGACTTTTCTATGTCGGCCAAGCTCGCCAACCGTATCGCCGTCCAGCGGCGCCGCGTCACGCAGCAACGGCAAGACAGGCCTGGTCGGCGGCGACAGTAGTGTACCATAATATGGGGGCAGCCTAAAATCCGGGCATCGACGGCGCGCCGCCATCAGCCTATGGCGGAAAAAGCGCGAGCGTCCGAATTACACCCCTAACCCGGACGCTCCTGGCAGTCGACGCGGCAAGCCCGCGCATGAAACTGCCCAAAGTATACTTCAGCCTGCAACACGGGCACAAGCGATTTTAGGCTGAAGTTTGCGCCTGAGACCTACAAGGTCCGCAGGAAAAAGTCGCGCGTCGCCTCCAGCATCGCCGGCAGATATGCATGGGCGACGCCTTCGTAGAGCACGACCTCCAGCTTGTCGGCCGCGCCCAGATCAGCATAAATCTTCCGCGCGAAATCCATGACTTTGTGAATGCCCGAAAGGGGCGAGAGCGGATCGCTATCGCCGGTCAGGATCAACTGATGGCGCGGCGCGGAGGCGGCAACGATATGCTCCATATCCAAGCCGGCCGCCAAGACGCCCGGCACGTAGTAGTAGATGCCATGCCCGGCGTAGGCGCCGGCGTCGGCGAAATCGCGGTAACGGGTCATCTGCGAGATGGGAACGACCGCCTTGACCGACTCGTCAAGCGCGCCCACCCAGGTACTGCGCGAGGCGCCCAGACTCATGCCGGCCGCGCCAATTCGGTCGCTATCGACTTCGGGCCGGCTGCGCAGGTAAGCCAGCGCCGTCAAGTCATCGTGCAGCATCATGCCCCAGAGCGTCTTGCCCTGCCACAAGAAATGCTTGAACAGCGACAGCTCCGTCGCGCCGCCGCTCTCGCGCTCGCCCGCCGGTCCCTGACGCTCGCGCTGGCCAAAGCCGTAGGCGTCAATCGCCAGCACGATAAAGCCAGCGGAGACTAACTCCAGCCCGGGCGCGTAGCCATTCTCGCGGATCTGAAGCGCGGCCTCCTTGCCGAGATGATACTTGCCGCCGTGCTCGTGGTGATAGAGCACGGCCGGCGCCGGATACTCGATTCCGCTTGGCAGCAGCAAATAGCCGTACACGGTGTCGCCGATCGCGTTGGCGAACTCGAAATGTTCCAGGATGCAGGTATTTTCGTCGCGAGCGGAAATGAGCGTTGCCTCCGGCCTGAACGGCGCCGGGATATCCCCAAGCAGCTCCCACATCCGGCGCCGCGTTGCTTTTGCGTCAAAAGTCAGTCCCATTCGATTAGCATCCCCAGCGCGTCTGTGTCCCAATTCGCCAGCTGCGCGTATGCGCTCTGAAACTCTCGCCAATTATAGCGATGTGTGATCAGCGGCGCTGTCTGAACGCGACCGCGCGCCAGCAGTTGCAAGCCCAGCGCGTACTCGCGACGCGCCGTCCAGCAGCCCGGGCTGCTGTCATGAAGCGGCTGATTGCTTTCGTGCGCGCCGATCACCAGCAGCCCCTTCCGATGCACATCGCGATAGAAGTTTAGGTCCTGCGTGTTGCCGCGCGCGCTGCCCAGAAGCACGACGCGTCCCCCCGCCGCCGCCAATTGGAAGGCGGTCGCCACCGCGGCCGGCGCGCCCGTCGCCTCAATGACGACATCGGCGCCATTGGCGGCAAGCAAAGCGCGCAGATCCCCCGCCAAGCATTCATCATTCACGAGCGTTTCATCGGCGGCGATTTCCTGCGCTAAAGCCAGCCGCCACGGATCCAGATCAACGCCGACCACGGGCAGGCCGCCCGAAAGCTGCGCCAAACGCATCGCCAGGTTGCCGACCAAGCCCGCGCCCAAAACAACCACTGACTCGCCCAGCTCAATCCGCGCCTTGCGGACGCCCTGCAACGCGATCGCGAGCAGCGCAAAGAAAGCCGCTTCCTCATCCGCAAGCTGAGGCGGTACTGGCGCGCAAACGCCCCCGTCAACCAGCGCATAAGTCTGATGCGCCGCGCGGCAGACCACTCGGTCGCCGGTCGTCAGCGAATACACAGCGTCGCCGACCGCGATGACCTCCCCGACAAAACTGTAGCCGGGGAAATACGGGTACTCCGGATTCGTGTTCGCAAGATTGAGGAAGAAGGCGCGTTCCGTGCCCGGGCTGATTAAGCTGCTCAACGCGCGCAGCAGGACTTGCCCCGGGCCCGGCGGTGGCGGATCGTACCACTCCAAGTCAACTTGCCCGGCGGCGCTTACGACGGCGCGCTGACCGCGCATCACTTCATTCCCGTCGTGGCGATGCCAGTCGTGATGAAGCGCTGCAAGAAGGCGAAAACCAGGGTGATCGGCAGCAGCGTCACCACGGTCATCGCCAACACATAATGCCATTGGATCTGAAGCTCGCCCTGAAAGGCGTTCAAGCCAACCTGCAACGTGAAATAATCGTTCTGGCTGAGCACGATCAGGGGCCAGAGGAAATCGTTCCAGCGCCACATGACCGAGAAGATCGCCAGCACGGCCAAGGCCGGGCGCGCCAGCGGCAGAATGATGCGCCAATAAATATGCCACTCGCTGGCGCCGTCAATCCGCGCGGCGTCCAACAATTCGTCCGGTATGGTCAGCATGTACTGCCGCAGCAGAAAGATGCCGGTCGGCGTGGCCGCGCCGGGGATAATCACGCCCCAGAGATTATTCTTCCAACCGATGCTCGTGATCACCAGAAAAACCGGCACCAGGATCACCGTGATCGGAATCATGAGCGTGGAGATGAAAAGCACGAAGATCGCGTCGCGCCCCTTGAACCGATACTTGCTGAGCGCGAAGGCGGCCATGCTGTTGATGACCAGCGTGATTACCGTCGCGACCGTCGTCACGATTACGCTATTTTTGAGATAAGTGAAGAAGTCGAAGTTCTCCAGCTCCACCAGCGGATCGAGATAATTCTCCCAAGCCAGCCGCACCTCTTCGACCGGTTCCCGCTGTCGGATGTTGACCTTGATCGTCTCGGCGGCGGGATTGGCCGGATCGACCATCTGCGCTTCAATGCCGACGCGCCGAACTTGCGCCAACTCGCGCAGGCTGCCGTCTCCCAGCGTCACCTTGAAAAGCGGCAGCGGCTTATCATAGCCTTCGACTTCAACCTGCACCTGCTGATAGGGCAAAAGCGGCGGCGGATACTTCACCAGTCCCGCCTGCGTCTTGAAGGAGGACGCGACCAGCCAAAGCACTGGACCAAACATCAGGATCGTGCCCAAGGTCAGATACAGGTAGGTCAAGACATCGGAGAGGTCAATGCGCGCCCCGCCGCTGCGCTTCAGCAGGAATTGCGAAATGCTGATTCTGTCCGCCGGCATAAACGAATATCCTAAGCCAGACTCGACTGATTGCCGACGCGCAACTGCAGCAGCGTCAAAATGAGCAGCGATATGCCGAGCACCATCGAAGCGGCCGCCGACAACCCAAATAGCTGAATCTGGTTGGAAAAGCCGGTTGTGTAAATATACTGCACCATCAACTGCGTTCGCGTGCCCGGTCCGCCGCCGGTCAAAACGAAGATATGGTCGAACATCTGCACCGCGCGAATCAGCGATAGCACTAGCACAACAAACATCGTCGGCATTAGCAGGGGCAAGGTGACAAAGCGGAAATCCTGCCAGGTGTTCGCGCCGTCAATCGAACTCGCCTCGTATAGCTCCGGCGGTATCGATTGCAAGCCCGCCAGCAAGATCAAGGTATAAAAGCCCATCAGCGCCCAAACGCTGACGAAGACCACCCAAAACATGGCCCAATTGGTATCGAGCAGCCAGCGCCGGCTCTCCCCGCCAAATATCTCGACAATCGCGTTGAGCACGCCTTCGTGCTGCAGCACCCATTTCCAGATCAAGGCGACCACCACCGGCGACAGCAGCACCGGGTAAAAGAATACGCTGCGGAAAAAGCCGCGCGCTACAATCCGCCGATTGAGCACCAAGGCGGTGGCCAGCGAAAACAGCACGATGCCGCTCACCTGCAGGATCACATATTGAATCGTGTTGAAGATGCCGCGCCAGAATAGGTCTTCCTGGCAGCTGTTGGGCGAAAGAAAATCTTCGCAGTCAAAGAGATTCTCGAAATTGCCCAAGCCAACGAAGGGACGATCGGCCGGGAACAGCTTGGTGCCGCCGGTCATCGCGTAGTAGAAATTGAGCAGCATTGGGAATAAGACAAAAATGCCAAAGATGAGCAGGTTTGGCAGCACAAAAATATAACCCATCCGGTCGATGCCGACGCGGCGCTGAATGGGCGTCAGGACGCGGTCGACAGCCGTGACCAGCAGAAGCAGGAATGAACGCGCAACCGGGTCGAAGAGACCGAGCAAGCGAGTGGTTGGTTTACTTTGGACTGCTGAACGTTGAGAAGTTGTCATCGCCGACGGCTTGAACGGGGCAAGCTGTGTTTTGAGGTTGGCGGAGCAGGCAACCGGTCCAGTTCTGACGGATTGCCTGCCACATTTACTTCAGCAAAACGCGAACGGACTTAGCCCGACACCTCAGCCAAAGCGGTGTCGACATCGTCCTGAATCCGCTCAATCGCCTCATCCAGCGTCAACTCGCCGACCATCGCCTGCGTCAAGCGGTCGCGGGTGGCATTGAAGACATTGCGATTGTAGGCGTAGGCTTGCAGGTCAAAAGCCGTCTGTTCCAGCGTGCCAACTTGACCGACGAAGACGCCCAGGGAATCCTTCGCCAATTGCAGGTCCGTGTCGAAGTCAACGCCGGAGGCCGACAATCCGGCGTGCGCCGGGATGAAGAGCGTACGTGCCGCGAACTCGCCCAGCACTTCCTGGCTCGCCAAATATTCCATCACGCGCGTCACTTCTTCCGGATGCTCGGTCGCGCCGATGCCGACCAATGCCGCGCCGCCGGGCATGCCCGTGCAGCCGCCCGGACCGCAGGGATTCGGGACCGTCTGCCAGTCGAAGGCGTCGCCGATCTGTTCGCTGAATTGCCCGACTTGCCAACTGCCGGACATATAGAAGACCAGCTCGGCGTTGGCGAACTCTTCGTTGGCGCCGGCGTAGCCTTCGCTCAGGGGCCACATCTCCGGGTGCATCGTGCCATCGAGATGCCAGTTGACGAAGAGCTCAGCCATGTTGCGGAAGCCCTCATCCATGACCGTTGGATGACCCATGTCGTCGAAGTACTGCGCGCCCATGCTGATGGCGGGACCGGCGAAGCGGTGACCGCTGCGGTCCATCGCCATCGGGTAGGGGATCTCCAGCGTTTCGGCAACAGCGATCGAGGCGGCCGCCCACTCTTCCCAAGTGACCGAATCAGACATATCGCTGGGCACATCAATGCCAGCCTGCTCGAATAGCGTCCGGTTGATGAAGGGACCGGTGATCGTCAATTGCGTCATGAAACCGGGGATGCTGGAATCGTCATCTCCGAGGCGCTTCCAATTGAGGAAGGGACCGAAGTTGTCTTCCCAATACGCCGGATCGCTCAAGTATGGGGTCATGTCCAGATAGTATTGCGCCAAGCCGCCGAGATCGGTGACGCGCGCCATATCCGGTCCCTCGCCGGCCGCCAGGTCCAGCGGCAGGTTCTCCAGGATCGCGCTGTAGGGCACGGTGTCAATCTCAACGCTGATATCGGGATTGTCCGCTTCAAAGCGATCGAGCAAGTCACGCAGGACTTCGCCCTCATTGCCGTCGTTGTACCAGCGAATCCGCAGCTCGGTCATGTCTTGCGCCATCGCCGGCAAAGCCGACGCAAGCAGAACGAGGATTACAAGGTAAGCTAGAACTTTGCGCATGGTGTGTTCTCCAAGGCTAGTGAAACGATAACGGAAAATGATGTTTGCAACTGGACGGGCGACAGTGCGATCGACAACGGCAGAGGCGAGCCTGTACGGCTTCGGTCCGTCAGACCCACGCTCACAATCCAGCGAAACAGCCGCATGACTATAAAAGAAGGAACTGAAACTGTCAAGCAAAGCGAATGTTAAGAGCAATCCAGGGGCGCGGCGCCAGCGTCAAAATTTGGTTCACTCTGAATCATCGCTATAATCTCACGCATGTGAACTGAATATCTAAGGAGACCGCAATGCCAATCGGTGACAAGAACCAAGTAGTGGCCGGCTTAGGCACGCACCATATCGCCATCCAGACCACGGACTACGAAGCCTCGCTCGCCTTTTACACCGAGGTCATGGGCATGACCCAAGTCGTCGGTTTTGAAAATCAAGGCCGCCGCGCCTTAATACTCGATATTGGCGATGGCAGCCACATGGAATTGTTCGAGCCGATACCCGGGACGCAGCCCTCCAATGACGCGACTGGCAACGTCGTCTTCCATTTCGCGCTGCAGACCACCGACATCGAGTCGGCGCTGGAACGCGTCCGCGCCGCCGGCATGGAAATCACCGTCGAGCTGACAACGGTTCAAATGGGTCCGCTAAATATAACGCTGGCTTTCTTCAAAGGACCCAGCGGCGAGGTGGTCGAATTCATCCAGGTTAACGAGTGAGGGCTACAGCTCGACATAGATGCCGTCGTCGCGGATGACGACCGGGAAGCGCTTGAGCCGGCGCCGGTCCGTCAGACATTGACCGCTGTGAAGGTCGAACTCCCAGCCATGCCAGGGGCAGCGCAGTATCTGGTTTTCGCGGCCCCAGATGAATTCACCCGGCTTGGACGGCAAGGTCGTTCCAGTGACCTTGCCCAGACAGACCGGCGCGAAAGCGTGCGGGCAGATATTCAGCACAGCGACAATCTGCGAGCCCGTATTGAATACACCGATCGACCGCCCCTCGGCGCTGATGATCCGGCGCTCGCCCGCCACCAGCTCGCTCAACTCGGCAACGAACAGTTCCGCCTTAGCCGACATCTTGGCGCGCCTCCAGCTTGAAGACCTCCAGCGCATTGCGGTACATCACGGCATCGCGCAGCGCTGGCGGCAGCTGGCGCAGGGCGAAATCGGGCGTATCGCCGTCCCAATGCGGATAATCGCTGGAGAACATCAGCATCCGTTCCGCGTCAAACATTGCCAGCACCTGCTTGAAGTGGCTGCTGTCCTCCGGCTCTTCAATTGGCTGCGTCGTCAGAACAATATGATCCTGAATGATCTCGCTCGGGCGGCGCGTCAGCCAGGGCGTGGTTGAGCGCAGCGCCTTCCAGTTCTTGTCCAGCCGCCACATCAGAGCCGGCAGCCAGGCCACGCCCCCTTCGACAAAGACATACTTCAGCGTGGGAAACTTCTCGAAGACGCCCTCGACCACCAGGCTGACGAGTTGCGTCATATAGGATGTCGCCAGCAGCGTATGCCATTCCAGATAATTGGCGACCAAGCCGGCCGTACCGCCCGAGCCGGCGATGCCAACACCCTCCAGCCCGGGATGAATCGCCACCGGCAAATCGTATTCAACCGCCGCTGCATAGATCGGATGGAAGTAGCTGTGGCCTAGCGGGAATGGCGAGCCGCTGACCAGCAGCACCTGGCAAACCCGCGGATGCGCGCCCAGCCGATGAATCTCCCGCACAGCCAATTCGATATTGCTGAAAGCCACCATGATCGACGCCAGGTAGCGCTCGTCCACGGGCAGCCAATCTTCCACAAAATGCGTATTAACCGCCGTCAGCGCCGCCGCCGAGTAATGCGCGTCGGGCGAGACGCAGTGCTCCATCGCTTCCATCGGATTCAGCACGGCGTAATCGATGTCATACTTGTCCAGAAAGTGAGTCGCCATCGTATCCGGCTGACGTTCGATGCGCCGCCCGTCTTCAGTCACAGCATCCGATTTCATCACGCCGTTGGGATTGTAAAGATTGGGATGTCCGGCGCCGTGATCCCCGCGCAGATAGCGCGTCCGCCAAGGCTCATCCAAGTACTCAGCCACCTGCTCATGCACCGGAACCGGATGCAAATCCGTATCGATTATCATCTTTGGCTTGGACATACGCCGCCCGCCTGACTATCGCGACAATCGAACTATAACATAGTTCCAGCGTTCTCATTGGCTGAGCCGCCATGCTGATTGTGGAATGCGATTACAATCTCTTGTAGTCTTGACTGTCTGCTCATTGGCATAGAGTCGAGCTGGCGCCCAGCGAAACACAGCGCAGGAAAGGGAACAAAGCCATTGTCTGTCATCCTCGGCATCAACAGCGAACACGCCGGCGCATCGGCCGCCCTCGTCGTAGACGGCATACCCGTTGCCGCCATTGCCGAGGAGCGCCTGAATCGGATCAAGTATTACGCCGGCTTCCCGCAGTTGGCCGCGCGCCGCGTCCTGGACATGGCCGGCCTGCGACCGTCCGACATTGACTGCGTCGCCATCGCGCGCGACCCGGCCGCCAACGTCGCCCAAAAGTCGGCTTTTCTGCTGCGCAATCCCAGACGCATGCCCGCCCTGCTCAAAACCGGCGCGGGACAGGTCAAGCAGTTGGACACGAAGTCACAGCTGGCGGCGGCATTCGACTGCGATCCAGCCGCTCTCAAATTCCGTCAGTTAAACGTCGAGCATCACCTAGCTCATATCGCCAGCGCCTATTTCACGTCGCCCTACGATCAGACGGCCGGATTCAGCGCCGACGGCTCCGGCGACTTTGTCACCTGCATGTTAGCCAACTGCCAG
>JAPOYS010000046.1 GCA_026706455.1 Chloroflexota bacterium
TTGGGCGACATGGTAGGGCGCGTAGACACAGCCCGCCTGTCGCCCCTACAAATCATTGCTTTAGTGAAATTTGCATTACTTTATTGTTTCTACTGAGGATGCAAACTATGTTATGCTTTGCCTACCGGTAGCGATAAAGCGAGTCAATCATGGAAGTGAAACAGCGGCTCTACGATGTGGATGACCTGTGGGAGCTCTATTGCCGGCGGTCCAACGACCACTTGCGATTTGAATTGATCGACGGGGATATTATTGAGATGTCAGGTCCGGGTGGTGTTCATGGTGAATTGGCTTTGACCCTGGGAAGTTATATCAGGGCATTCGCAAAGGAACACGCGCTTGGGCGGACAACGGTTGAAACAGGCTATCATCCCGCCGAGGACCGCTATAACTTGCTTCTGCCCGATGTCGCCTACATCAGCTTCGAGCGCGCCCCCGAGCCATTCCCCGAGAAGTTTGTGCCGGCCATGCCCGAGAGCGCCGTCGAAATCAAATCCCCTAGCAACACGCTCGCAGAATTGCGCGAGAAAGCGGGGCGCTACCTGCGAATGGGCTCGACGCTGATCTGGATTGTTCTGCCAGCTGAGGAAAGCGTCGAAGTTTGTCGGCTCGCGCAATCGGGCGAAATCAAACGCGCCGTCTTCGGCCCGGGCGACGCCTTGTCTGGCGCGCAAGTCTTGCCCGGCTTCACGTTGGACCTTAGCCAGATCTTCGAATAATCGATTGCATTCCGACTCCGCAAGTCGACAAACGAATCCAATTGTGTCATGCTTTGCCCTAGGGGAACGTCAAAGAGAGACGGTCATGGAAACGAAACAGCGGCTGTGGGACATAGACGACGTCTGGGAGCTCTACTGCCAGCGGTCGAATGATCACTTGCGATTTGAACTGATCGACGGAGAACTGATTGAGATGTCCGGACCGGGCGGCACGCATGGGCGTATTGCAATTATATTGGGGACCTATCTCTATCTATTTGCGGAAGAGAATGACCTGGGCATCGTGACTGGCGAGACCGGCTATCACCCGCCCGCAGACCGTTACAACCTGCTCCTGCCCGATGTCGCCTTCATCAGCTTCGAGCGCGCCCCCGACCCCTTTCCCGATAAACTCGTGCCTGTCATGCCCGACCTCGCCGTCGAGATCCGCTCGCCCAGCAACACGCTCGCCGAAATGCGCGAGAAAGCGCAACGCTACTTGCGGCTGGGCACGACCCTGATCTGGATCATTTTGCCCAACGATCAGAAGGTCGAAATCCATCAGACCCAGATGCCAGTAAAGACCCTTGCGCTGGGCGATTCGCTTTCGGGCGAAGATGTCCTGCCCGGTTTTGAGCTTGAACTGCGCTGGCTATTCCCCTGAGTCCATGCCCACCGACCAACGCCTTAACAAGTTAAAGCGCATCGCCCACCAGCGTCAGACGGGCCTCACAGTCGTCATTGAAGACGTCTTTGACCCGCACAATCTAGGCGCGATCAGCCGCAGCTGCGACGCCTTTGGCGTACAAGAGGTCAACGTCATCTTCGAGACAATGCCACCCTTCGACCCGAAAGAAGTCGGCAAGAACAGCTCAACAGCCACCAACAAATGGCTGAGTTACCGCGTTCATCATGGCACGGAAACAGCGCTGCGTAGGCTCAAAGACGAAGGCTGGCAGATTGCTGCAGCGGCCATCGACCCGGCCGCCGAAACCATCTTTGAAGCCGATCTCTGCGCGCCGCGGATGGCGCTGCTCTTCGGCAACGAAAAGAGCGGGCTCTCGCCCGCGGCGCTGAGATTGGCCGACCGGCTGGTGACGATTCCGATGCGCGGCATCGCCCAGAGCATGAATGTATCGGTCTCCGCGGCGCTCTTCGTCTACGAAGTAACGCGGCAGCGAATGGCGCGCCGCCCCGAGCTGCTGCGGTCGGCGCCGGAAGTGGCCGCGCAGACGCTCGCTCACTTCCTCGAAATGCACGAGCAATTCAACAGACGCAATAAAAGGCTGCGGAAGGAACGCGCCAAGCAGCGGCCCAAGGCTGCCGATTCCAACATGTAGGGGCGAGCCTTGGCTCGCCCGCTCCCGCCATTCCATCTGTAGAACCGACTATATGAGTCGCCCGCACTCACCATTTCGCGCTTTCGGGCGTATAGCGGAACGCCTCTACAGGACTTGCCTCGGCGCGGGATGGAAGATTCGCCGCGACCTAGGCCAGCGCGAATATGCCCACAGCCGGGCGATGATCGGTCAGATCGTCAAAGGGAATCTTGCTCTGTATATGGCAGGAAATGACTTCGAACTGCTCAGCCGGGTCGTGAAACAGAATGTGATCAATCAATATGCGATGCGAATTATGCGTCCAAAGCTCGCTGGCTTTGTTTTCGGGCCGCAATAGACGAAAATGACGTTGCAGCATTTCCATCTCGGGCGACTCGGGCTGCGCGTTGAAATCGCCCGTCAGCACGATGGGGCGCTCCGGCATCTCATTGTGACGATCGGCCCGCTTTAATTCGTCGATCACGTAGAGGATCTCGCTGACCTGCGCCTGCCGGATCTGGGAGGCGGCGCGCGATCGCTCGTAACTGGCGTCTCGGCGGTCTTCCCCGATGAGCAAGCCCAGATGCGTGTTCAAAAAATAGAAGGGAATGCCGCGATAATTCAGGGAAGCCACCATCAGATTGCGCGGCTGCGTATCGCGATTGCCGCTGCTGTAGAGAGTGGCGCGGCTGATAGTTGTATGACGCGCCCAAGCGCCGGGGTTATAACAATCGTCGCTGGCGGGGTAGCTGCCCCAAGCCCAGTCTTCGCGGGGCAGATTCGTCACGATGGCGTTGCCCTCGGCCGCGCCGGTCATTGCACGATAGGCGGGTCGGTCCCAGAGGTTGGGGTGCGGGTGATCGCACATGGAAACTTCGGGCGCGAAGGCATCCTGGTAAGCAAAGCCCAGCAGCCGCGCCATCGTGCGCCCAACACTTCTGCTGCTGCCGTTGAGCATGGCTAAGCCTGATTCTTGCAGGGCGATCAAGGTCGGTTGGCTGGGCGTAATCACTTGCCGCAGCGTACTGTAGGTATCCACAGCCAGTTTCTCGTGATCGTGCGGGCCCGGGCGCATGCCGCGGGCGCCACCGATATTGAAACTTACAACCTGTAGCATTATCCTGTCCCAAACCTGCAGTGCTTGTCGCATCCTATCACAAGACGAACGCGATTTTGAGAGCGAGAGCAGTATGAATTTTGTCAGCGTTGGTCAACCTGGAAATGCCCTGCCGCCGAGCCCGCCCCCTCGATTGCCATGTGAGCGACAAATTAACAGGACGCATCGCGCATGAAGAAGCTCGCTGAAAATACCGCCCTGCTAATCATTGACGCGCAAGTCGGGCTGGACGATCCGCGCCTGGGAGCCCGCAACAATCCTTGCGTCGAGCGCAATATGGCGCGCCTGTTGGCTCAATGGCGCGCGCGCAGCCGCCCGATCTTTCATATTCAGCACATGTCGACCGAGCCGAATTCGCCGCTGCGTCCCGAGCTGCTCGGCAACGCCATCAAGAGCGAAGTGGCGCCAATCGGCGACGAGCCGGTCATCCAGAAGCGCGTCAACTCCGCCTTCATCGGCACCGATTTGCGCGAGCGGCTGCGCGCTGCCGACATCACCTCGCTTGTTATCGTCGGTTTGACCACCGACCACTGCGTGTCGAGCACGGCGCGCATGGCGGCCGACCTCGGCTTCCGCGCGACCGTCGTGGCCGACGCCACCGCCGCCCACGAACGCCGCAGCTACGATGGCGCGCTGCATGCGGCCGAGACGGTGCACGAGCTGGCGCTGGCGAATCTGCATCAGGAATTCGCGGCGATACTGACTGCCGATCAAGTCCTGAGCCTTGATTGAGCGATGGCGATTGCCGTCATATCTTCGCTTTATCGCTGCGAGCAGCATCTGCCGACCTTTTCAGCGGCGCTGTTCGGCTTGGCGCGGCGGGTCAGCGAGGCGGGCCTCTCGGTTCACTTCGTGCCCGTCGTCAACGACGCGACGCGCGGCGAACGCGAAGGGATCGAGCGACTGGCGGGCGAAATCAACGCGCGCTACTATGGGCGCATGACGCCGCTTTTCGTGCCGCGCGAAACTTTGTACGCCTCCTGGAATCGCGGGCTGGCGGCGGCGCAAGCGCCCTTCTTCACCTTCTGGAACGCTGATGACATTCGCTCGGCTGAGGCTTTTATCGAAGGCTACAAAGCCCTGCATGACGGCGCCAACTTGGTTGATTTCGATTACACGCGCGTGGCGCAAATCAGGCGCTTCGGTCTGCTGCCACGCCAGCAGCGGATCCCGGTAGCCTGCATGTTCGATGGCGAAGGCGTCACGCGGCGCGCCGGCATCGGTCCCTTCTTCATGGCGAGCAAAGCCCTGTACACTCACGTAGGTCCCTTCGACCCGAACTTCGAAGTCGCCGGCGATACCGAGTGGGCGAGCCGCGCGCTGCCCGCCGTCCGCTTTCAGCGCGGGCGGCGCAATGGCGGCGATTTTGTCGTCCACGGCGACAACTTGAGCAACACCGGCGGCGAGCGCGAAGACATTGAAGTCAACATTATCTTCATGCGGCGGCGCGCCTGGGGGCAGCTTCGGCCCGCGAACCCAACGGCGATGCGCGAGGCTTGGGAGCGCTGGGGCAATCCGCGCCAAATCCGGCTGCCGGCGGCAGAAGCCGATTTCCTCTGGGGAGCGCAAGCGGAGAGGCGCTGGAAGCGATATCAGCGCGAGCGAAGTCAAGCGCCGTTCCTGCGCCGCCTGCGCCTGTCTTTGGCGGCGCGCGGGCTGATTCACAGCGTGGAATGGTCAATGGCGCAGCGGGGGCGCGGCCAGCGATGATCGCCCGTTCGTGGAAACATCTCGCGGCGCTCTGCTTGCTTGTAGCGCTCAGCCTGCTTTTCTTTCATAAGCTAATATTCAGCGGCATGATCCTGGCGCGCGGCGACACATTTGAATACTTCTATCCCTATTGGGACGCGCGCAATCTGGCTTTTCGCGCAGGCCGGCTGCCGCTCTGGACGCCCGATCTATTCATGGGCGCGCCGCTGCTGGCGAATCCACAGATCGGCAGCTATTATCCGCCGAATTGGCTGACAGCGCCCTTCCGCGCTCCCAGCGCAATCACGCTCAGCATTCTGATGCACACGTCTCTGGCAGCCGCGGGCGCGTGCTGGCTGTATCGCGAAGCCATCAGCCGGAGCTGGATAGCGGCGCTGGCGGCTGCGGTCATCTACGCTTTCAGCGGCTTCCTGGGCGCGCACGTCGAACAGATCAACCAGCTGCAAGGGCTCGCTTGGCTGCCTTGGCTCTTCGCCCTCAGTCACCGCTTGCTGCGGAGCGATGCGCCCCTGCGCGACGGGCTGCTGCTGGGCATGGCTTGGGCGCTGCAAATCTTCAGCGGGCACACGCAGACGGTCTTCATCAGCGGTCTTGGCGTGGTTGCATTCGCCCTCGCGCGGGCGGCCGCGGCCGCTGGGCGAGCCAACCCACTGTGGCGCGTCGGGCGCGCGCTCCTCTTGCTGGCTGGCAGCTTTGCCCTGGCGCTATGTCTCGCCCTGCCGCAACTGCTGCCCAGCCTGGAATTGCTGAGCCTGTCGAATCGGAGCGAAGGCTTCGATCCAAACAGCGCGAGCGCCTTCGCGCTCCCAGCCGGTCTACTAGGGCGCGCCTTGCTGCCAAATTATGAGGGACAGCTCTTCGGCGAATATGTCGCCGCCATCGGCGTCATCGGGCTGGGTTTGGCGATTTGGCAGATTTCAGCGCCTCAGTGGCCCGATAGGCGCAAATGGATTTGGCTTGGCTTGGCGCTGCTTGGGCTGGTGCTGGCTTTGGGGAATCAGACGGTAATATATCGGCTGGTGGACGAGTATCCGCCTTGGAATCTGTTCCGCGCGCCGGCGCGTTTTCTGGCGCTATTCACGCTCGGCGCAGCCATGCTGGCGGGCATGGGCGTCGAAGCGCTTGAAGCCCCCGTCAAGCCGGGGCGCGCCGGACTGCTCCGTGTCGCCTTGACTCTCGGCTTGATCCTGCTTCTGATCGCCTGGACCGCTTTCGTGCTGCCCCCGCGTCCGGCGCTGATCTTCGGCGAAGCGACCATAGGCGCGGCCACGCTAGTTCGCTGGCTTGGCGCCGCGTTCATCTTGACGACGCTCTTGCTGGCGCACTGGCGCTGGAGGGCGGCCGCCGCTCTTGCCCTCATGACCGGCGAGTTGTTTATGGCGGCGCAAGCGCTGCCTTACAACGATGTCGCGCCGCCCGATGTTTATCTCGCTCCCCGCTCAACCGTCACCAAGATTCAGACGCTAAGCGCGGACGACCCGGCGCCCGGCCGCACGCTGGGCATCAGCCAGATCTACTTCGACCCGCTGGATATCCCCGACTTACGCCGCCGCTACGATCAATTGGGGATGGACTTCCGGGCGCAATTCCACGCCTTGGACGCCGTCAAAAAGGGCGAGGCGCTGCGGCCCAATCTGTCGCTGACCTGGCGCCTCCCCAGCCTCGACGGGTATGGCGGCGGCATCACGCCAACGCGCTACTACGCGGAGTTCAGCTCGCTGCTGCTGCCCGACGGAGCCGATACCGCTGTCGACGGCCGGCTGGGCGAGCGCCTGGCGCTGCCGGAATGCCGCGGCGCTTGCCTCCCGGATTTGCGCTGGCTGCTCGCGACCGACACTAAATTCATCATCACTGACCGAGTGTACGATATCTGGCGCAATCACATCGCCTACGATACCCATCTGGCGCCGTTCTGGGCTGATGTCACGTCCATCAACGTGCCGGAGGCGGACGTCGATCAGGCGCACATTCTGCACGGCGCGCCCGTCGCCGGAGACGATAGCGCCATCGAGCTGCCAAATGGATTCTGGCTGACGATCTCGGACTTCAGCGATCCCGCCGATCTGCTCAGCAGCATTCAAGCGGCGCCGAATGTCCAAGCCGTCACGCTGGTGGGCAGCCAGCAAGAGCGCGCATTCGTCCAGTTGCAGCCGCCACCCTTCACGCGCGTGCACATGAGCGCGGTTAAGGTCTATCGACAAGCGACGAGCGAACGCGCTTTCCTCGCCGGTACAGCCTTTATCCTGCCCGATAACGAGCAGGGCGACGCCGACGCGCTGGAGCTGCTGCGGGCGGGCGAACCGCTGGTGCTGCATGGCGACGCCGAAGCGCGCGAACTGGCGGACGAGCAAGGCGGTCAGGTTGAAGTCCTTACGTATGAGGACACGCGGATCACGCTGCGCGTCGACGCGTCCGCGCCCGCCTACCTCGTGCTCAAGGACGCGTACTACCCCGGCTGGGAGGCGCGCGTGAATGACGCGCCGACGCCGGTGCATCGCGCGAACTTGCTCTTCCGCGCCGTCGCCGTGCCCGCTGGCGAGAGCGCCGTCGTCTTCCGCTTTGAGCCAACTCTTTGGCGAGCCGCCCTTTACATCGGCGGCGCGCTGTGGATTATTGCGCTTATAATCTTGTTTCGTCTGCGATCAAAGGAGACTGCGCCATGAAACTCGGCAGCTATGTAGAGATCCTGCACTATGTTGACGACGCCGTTGCCGCCGGCGCCTATTATCAGAAGCTGGGCTTGGTGGCGCTGGGCGATGACGTCTACACCGACGGGCGCTATCATCTGCATCTTGTGCCCGGCGATGGCGCCAACCCCAGCCTGCGCTACTTCGGCTGCGATATGGAGAGCCTAAAAGCGGGCGGCTTGGACATCAACGAAGACCGCCTGATTAGCCCGGCCGGCGTCAACATCTTGCTCAGCAGCGAGCCGCCGCCGCGCCAACTGCCGCACGACAATGTGGCGCGCGCGCAAGATATCACGCGCCTGGGCAAGTTCGGCGAGCTCTCCGCCTTCATCCCCGATATCAATATCGAATGCGCCTTTTGGGAGGCGGCCGGCTACAAGACGCTGGGCCGCTACGCACAGCCGTCGCCCTGGGGCATCTGGATGGACCAGCTCATGCTCATCGGCTTGCACCAAGATGATGTCGACGAGCCCTTTGCCATCTGCCACTTCAGCCCCGACATGAAGGAAGTCAACGGCCAATTGAAAGCGGAAGGCTTCGACTTGCAGCCCTTCGACGCCAGCAGCGACCCCGATGACCTCACCTGGCAGAAGCTGATGACGCCCTGGAGCCTGCTCTTCTATCTCTTCACCGGCGATATATCCGACGCCCAGCCCTAGGGGGTTTTCTGCCACAGAAGTAGTTCCAAGTAAGTTATGCGACTTCTTGCCGTAGTTCCCATCCATGACGAATCCGTAGGGGCAAGCCTTGGCCCGCCCCCGGCGCCAACACTACTGATCACTTCTTCACATGACTAACTTGGTACTGCTTCTGTGAGTCGCCCGAAAATACGAAATGATGCGGGCGAGCCACCGGCCGCCCCTACGAACGGCAGTGGGAAAGGCGCGCTTCTACAGACGATTCGCGCTCCATTCAGTGGGCATCAAAACGGCGCGATCACCTCCGAGCGGCTGTCGATGACACTGCGGTCGATGATGATGAAGCGCGTCGAGTCAGCCGGTTCCAAGGTCCAGGCGATCTCGTGGAGCGCCCCGCCGGTATGAACATGATGTTCCTCGCCAACGATGAAATAGTCACGCGCGCCGTGCCCAGTATGCGACTCGCGGATGCGGATGCGATCGAAGAGCGTGGCTTCGAGCGCTGCGGGCTTATGCTCGCGGGCTTTCACTCGCAGCGCGCTGATGACGCCCCGCGGATGCTTGCGCCGCGCCAACTCATAATCGGCGAAAGCCTGCGCCGTCGCAAAATCAGACAGCGCCGGCAGATCTAGCTCCAGCCGCTTCAGCCCAAATACATGCATGCCTGTGCCATCGGCGGCGCTGACCTCAATAGGATCCCCGCGGTAGAGCGGCTTGCCATATAACTGCAGCACGGTCAGATACAGATCTCGCTGCGAGTGGTTGGCCAGGCGCAAGCGCGCGAAGCTGGCGCCAAGCTGCGCAACTTCGGCCGCCCCGCCGGAGTGGACCTGGCGGCCGCCCGCGGCCGGCGACCGCTGAAAACGAGACACGAGCCGGTCAACTTCGATCAGCCCAAGCGGTTGATCACGCTCGTCCAGCAAACGAAGATCCATCAGCCGTTCGCTGCGCGGACCGATGCGCATCGTGCTGCGCAGCTGCCAGAGCAGCGTATCATTCTCGCCGAGCGCGCGCGGGGTCATCTGCAGCGCGACTTGATTGAGACGCTGATCGCCATAGCTGTAGGTCATGCCGCTCATGTCATCATCGAATGCGGCGCTGATCCTCCGCTGAATCAAAGTATGATGGCGATTGATGAAGACCGCTTCGCCGGCTCGATCGAGATAAAAGCGCCCGCGTTCGCTGGCCGCGATTTCGCCAATTGCCTCGCGCGTCGAGGTGGAGGCCCGCCACCAGTCGCCGACATAAGCGAAGCGCGTTTTGCCCCTTTGCAAGCGCCGCCCCACGTTCTCCGGCGGAAAGATGCGCGCGCTGTCGATAAGGTTGTAGCCATCAACATCGATCAGGCAATAGCCAGCCAGCGCGGGCCGTCGAAGGGTCGCCCCATCCAGCAGTTGGGCGATAACTTGATCGGCGGTCACATCGATTTGCGGCGCCAGGCGCGCCGGGCTGTCGGCCAGCCAGGGCTGAATATCCTGCAGATGGATAATCGCCTGCTTGCGACTGTACTCGCCTTCATCCGGCTCAATGCGGCTGACCGCGCCCGTGAAGTGCGTGCGAGTGAGCAGCCCATCATCGCTCTGAATGCGGACGCGCGCGCCACTGTCAAGCGCTTTGCGTTCGGGCGAAAAGTCGCCATCAGCGTTGCGCACGGTGATCCGCGCCCAGCTGGGCTGCGCCAGGCTGTCATAGGCTGAGCGCATGCCCAGGCGCCAGCGCAGTTCAATCACCCGCGCGCTGATCTCCTCATCGGCCGCGCCGAAGACGCCGTCACGATCGCGGTCTATGGTGATGCGGTAAGCTATCGTCATATCGCCTCCGGGCTAGATTTCCAGCAACCAGGTATGACGGAAGGCGCAGCCGTAAAACTCGCGTTCGCCGTAGGGGTAAAGGCCCGGCTCAACGCTGACCCGCGCCGGCGCCAGCAGCTGATCGCCCAAGGTGACATCGGCCGCCAGCGCCGCGGTATAGCTGTCGATCAAGTCGGCAAGCGCGGGCAGATGGCTGCGCAGACCCAGCCCGCTCTCGGCCGGCGCCATGAGCAGTAGATGCGTCACCGTGTAATAGACCGTCTTGGCGCCGCCGCTAAACGTGGCGGTCTGCAAGCTGTCTTTTCGCTCGCGGAACAAGCGCTCAGCCGCCAGCTCGATGGGCATGACCAGCAGCGCCGGCATCTGAGCGCTATGCAGCGAGTGCGGCAGTTCGTCCAGATCGTAGTTGTTGCGCACGCCATCCACTTTCATCAACGACAGCTGCGTCAAGGCAGCGCGAAACGTCGCCATCGGCTTCTCCTTTCGTTTATTCGGTTTTCTGTTAATTCAGGTGAGATTCATAGGAGCCCGCAAGGGTCGCGCTCTATATGCCCGCGCCAATGCAAGCGATGCAGGGGCGACCTATCAGATCGCCCGTGCACACACAGAAAGCGTATGCGGGCGACTCACCGAGTCGCCCCTACAAGGCTTGTCCGGTAGTGTGTCAAAGTGCGGTTGTTTGAGTAGTTTATGTCTCCATACCCCCCACCCCAAACCCCTCCCCCATAAAGAGGGAGGGGCTTTTTCGCAGATTTCGGAGTTTCTAGCTCCCCTTCCCTCCTTGTGGGGGAAGGGGCCGGGGGATGGGGGTAGAATTGTGCGTCAACCTCCCAGTAGCGGACAAGCCCTACAGTTGTCATTGCATACGCGATTTGGGTCGCCTCTAACTCGACAGCTTGCGCCGCCGCCGTTCCAGCGCTTCGTCTTCCGCCAGCATCCGTTCCAGCTCGGCCGTTTCCAGTTCGTCCACGTAATCGTCGATGACGCGCTCCAGATAGGCGGGCAGGTCGGGATGAATACTGGCGAAATTCGCGCTGAAGTCGGGATGCGAGTTGTAAAGCTGCCCGAGACCGCGCAGCCGATCGAGGCTCGGCTCGTAGAAATGGCGCAGGTGCGCTTGCCAGCGCTCGAGGATTGCGCGCAAGCTTTGATCGCGCGCGTCCAGCCCCGCCCCCATCGCCTCGGCAAAATCAATATAGATCTGGTCGCCCTCGGCTTTGATCGCCTCTTGCTCGGCTTCGCTGTAGCTGTTCCAGCGCCCGATAGTCTCGTTGACCTCGGCGGGCCCGTATTGCAAGCGCGCTTCACGCTCGTACTGTTTCTGCTGAGCATCACTATGTCGTTTCAATCCGCGTCTTTTGCGGCTCATAATGTTCTAGTCCCTTCCGCGCGCGGGCTTGCGCTTGAGATCGGCCGCGCTATCGAAGCGCCGGATGGAGGGAAAGCGCCAAGCAACCAACGCGGCCAGGAGCGCCGCCGCCAGCCCGCCGCCGAAAATCGCCAGGGGCGCGCCCAAAATCGATGCGGCGATGCCCGCGCGCAACTCGCCCAGCTGTGGACCGGTCATGAAGAAGAGCATATTGACTGAGACCATGCGCCCTCGCAGCTTATCCGGCGTCATCAACTGACGAATCGTGCCGCGAATCACGCTGGATATGATATCGGCGGCGCCGGTCATTGCGAAGACCAAGTATGACAAGACGATGCTGGTCGATAAGCCAAAGACCGCCGTCGCCAAACCATAGATCGCCACGCAAACGAGAAAGACGACGCCCTGCCGTTTCAACTCGGCGCGCAGCGACAAGAACAAGCCCGCCAATAAGCCGCCCACGGGCTGCGCCGTCGCCAGCATGCCGTAACCGAAGGCGCCCAAGCCAAGGATATCGCCCGCCACAATTGGCAGCAGCGTCCGCGCCGACGCCAGAAACGTAGCGAAGAAGTCCAAGAGCATCGTGCCCATGATAATGCGCTTGCCAAAGGTGAAACGTATGCCCAAGACCAGCGTGCGCCAATTGATTCGCGCGGGTCTCGTTCGTTTGCCGCGCTGCCGTATGCCCCCGATCGAGGCGGCTCCAGCCAGAAAGGCCGCAGCGCCGATGGCATAGACCAAGCCGATGTTGAAGCTTGCAAGCAGCAGCCCCGCCAGCGCCGGAGCCAGGACTGTCGCGATCTTCGTCACCAGCATGTTGAGGCTGATGGCGTTGCTGAGATGGCGCGCGGCGACCAGATTCGCCTCAATCGACTGCCGCGCCGGGAAATCGAGTGTGATGGCGGCCGCGCCCAAAGCAGTCAAGGCATAGATCATGCCCACATCAATCCGATCGGCGACGGTCAGCGCAGCCAGCGCCAAAGCGACCAGCGCCGCCAGCAAGCGCATCATCAACATGACGCTGCGGCGGTCGAAGCGGTCGGCCAGCAAGCCGCCCGCCAGCGCGAAAAGCAGCACCGGAATCACGCGCGTCAATCCCAACAGACCCAAGCCGAAGGCTTCCGATCCCATCTCGATGGCATTGCCAAAAAGACTCAGCGTGAATGACTGCCCGCGCAGCAATTCAAATACATGCCAATTGACGGCGAAGAGCTGCATCTGCCGGCCGGCGGTCGCCGCCATTTCGCCGATCCACAAGAAGCGAAAATCGCGATAACGCAAGGCGACCATTCGACTGAATTTACGGGACATGTCTCAACTCGCGACCGACAGGCGGATACGAGCGGCAACCATAGCCCAAAGCCCATGCGCTAGCCAGATTCAGTTGAATGCCTAAACCGTCAGCCGCCGCATACGCGCGAGCAGCGGGGTCGACTCGCGCTGGAGCGGACCGACTGACTTGCTCATCAGCTCGGCGTAGCGCAGGGTCAGGTCGCGGATTGCGGGCGCCGGCGCGTAAGTCTCGATCGTGGCGCCGCGGGCATGTGTTTGCGCTCGCGTGCCGCCGACGCCGCGCAGCACAGTCAGCTGATTGGCCGCGCTGTCGATCGCCGTCACGCGCAAGTACTCGCCGTCAATGCGCAGCAGATGCCCGACGTGGAAGCGGGGCTGCAGGCCGTCCTTGTCCGCGCCGTCGCAGTCTTCTACCGGGACCACTGTCGCCGCGGCTGCCAGCCCGTTAGCCTGCACCCGGTCGCCGCTATCGCGCCAAGCCTGCGTCCAGCGATCATGCCATCCCCAGACCCCGCTGACGCTGATCGAGCTCGCCGGGTGGATACTCAGCCGGAACCCCGCGCCGCGTTTCAGTTGCAGCACGCTCGCTGGCTCATCGCTAGGCCCCGGCAGCCGGGCGATCGCCGCCAGACCCAGCGCGCCGCCCGCATCGTTCAGCGCGCGCAATTCCAGCAAGTCATCCGGCAGTATCAGCATTCGCGGGTCGGCCGCATCGGGCTGGATTTCAAGCGTGGCAAGCCGCGGGCAAAAGCGGCGGCCACTGGCCGACTCGATGAGATGGCTCGCTTCCTGCAGCGCGCGCAACAACTCGTCATCGCTGCCCCTATCGCTGTCCGCCAGCTTCAGACGCCGCCGGAGATCCTCCAAAGTCGCTATCGTATACATGGCTTTCCTTTCTTCTCAAGGATTCGATTTCATGTCCGGCGCGCAGCTCTTCGCCAAGCGCTTGTCGCGGGTGGCGCGCCTGTGTTAAGTTAAATGGAAGCAGATGAATGTCTTGCCAAATGGAAATCCTGGCCATCCCGCCCGACGAATTCAACGCCGATCTGCATCGCTTGCCGATCGCGGGCGAGTTGCTGCTGCCCGGCGTCCAGGTTTATGTGCGTTCCGATGGCGTGGCGCTGGCGCTCAAGCAGGCGCTGCTGCCAAGCGAGGTCTGCGGGACGGTAGTGGAGTTATGCCGGCGGGGCGAAGGCGTCGAGGTCGCGCTCCATGCGGAGCAGCAAGACGATGGGGGCTTTTTCTTTCAGGCGCTATGGGTGCTGGTGGGGTGAGGAGGTTATGTTGCAGAAAACTCTGGGAATTTACGCTGTATGGATTCGTCAATCCGACTGAAGACCAAGTGATTCTTCCTGATACAGTCTTCTATCTTTGATTTCACGTTTCTCTTCCGAATTCTGTGCATAGCAGAATGATGATCTTGAAACACCCGCGCAAGCAGAAGCAACTTGGACACCGAAAGATGCTCAATATCAAGATGCAATTTATTGACCTCATCATCTGCAGTTGCGCCGAGCGTGGAAGCAGTATCAAACTGTTCAAAGATAATCTTCAGCGGAACCAATACATAGTCAATGTCGTTTAGGCTGTTTCGAGTACATGCATATGCACTTATGACTCGGTCGAGGTTCTGTTTATCGGAGTCAACTTTGTAAACCGACAAGCAACCTCGTATTGTGCGAAGCTCTTTCAACACATCCGCGACCAACTCACCATCTTGAAGCCAGCCGCTGAAATCGGGCTGATCAGCAGAATACCAGTGCTTGTTACCTATGCTTCGAAAGACGAAGGACACCGCGAGCGCTACTCCGCCGATGTGTCCTGAAGCAACTGCAGCACCTCATTAAGATCTTTCTTCAACTCGTTGTGTGTTTCCCGCTTGATAGCTCGTTGTAGGCACGATATTGATCTGCTGTCATCAATGTAAGATAGCCCTGCGGCAGCACCGTCTCTGACTAACATGTATCTGCTGTTTAGAAGACAAGATTCAAGCATGTTCCGCCGGGCATCGACATATCTGCCTGACTCAATATTTCCGATATAGCGTAGCACTTCAGCCGCAATTGTAAAAGGAATCTTCTCGTCCAGCACAAATCCTTGCACATGTTCAAGCGCGACTTCGCCAAAAGTCTCAATCACTTCCTCAAGACTGTCGGAAAAGTCATTCGTCATCCCAGATTCGAAATCGACGAAAGTGGCCAACGAAAACAGCCGTTGGACTTCCGTCATGACGCCTCTACTTCTTAGGCGGTTCAAGGTTGGATCATACAAAGTCGTGGAGGAAACCGAATGAAATAACGGCAGATGCCTTGGAATAAATTCAAGCATCTCCTCAACTGTCGCGCCAAATAGTCGATTGCATGCTGCATCACTCTCGATATCCTGGACAAAAGCATCCGTACGCGTCACAATTGTTGCACTGCTTATCTCCGGCGTTTCCATGGTTGTACGATGCCGTACTTTCTGAATTTCTGATTGGACGGTATCATCTTTTGCTGAGTAAACAGTCCAGTCTTGTTCGAGTACCCATGGCCGATTCCTGGAGTTATAGGTGACGTCGGTGTTGGTTGATTCCAAACTGGGAATCACGATACGTCTCCTTCCTGGGTAATTCGCTTGCCCATATCGACCAGTTCTTGAAACAAATTCATCAGTAATTCCGAAGGCAATTGCGTTCCGTGGACAGGTACCGTATTGATATCCAGTTCAACTCTGGAAGCAAAAAGTCTTTTAATTGGATTCAGTTCACCATCGACCACTGGATCAAGCGTGGAGGTGTTGCGCTCTAGCGTCACGGCCGCCCACCGGCTAAGCCGATTAATATGTAGATCCTCAACGAAACTGCTTCTTCGCCGTCTGTTTATCAGGTAATTGAATTCTGCTACATCTTCCAAATCGAATCGCGGTAGCAACCCAGCAAGATGCTCACACGTTGTAAGCAGATTCTTGGCCGGCCTCATAAGCACGGCCCCAAACGCCAAACGGTTTACGGGCAATATGGACGGTTTCTGAAGGAAACTTTGGGAAAACTCAAGAAACCCGGTCAACTCCAGCTCTAGGTTGCCCCAAGCTGGCAAATCATTCTCGTTGGCTGTGTCCTCTAACGGCAGAACATATCGCCAATCAATCTGACTGCGAGTCTTTACCAAATAGATCTCGCCGTTTCTATATTTGGCATTTCGCCGGTTTGTACTACCAGGCTGAATGATTACTTCTGGCTCAGGTTCGCCGATGTGCATTTCCCAGAGTTTGGACGGTGACACGCTATCAATGTCTTCCGGAAACACAGATATTCGCAAGGTTTCTACTTGCCAATCGACAACCATAATTGTGCAATGCCTTTCGCAACCGATTGCGTAAACTCAACGGTCTTGTGCCGCGCAGTATACCATACAAATGTAAACGTCAAGTAAAATCCAAAAATGGGGCGGGAGCGCAGCCGCACCCCCGCCCCGCGCACCGTTACACAGCGATGTTGTACAGGCAGCTCGCCACCTCGTTATCGAAGCGCACGAAAGCCAGCCGCACCGTCGCCGTCAGTTGATACGAGTCGTAATACGACAAGTAATCGACGCTGACCGCGATCTTGCGCCGATAGCCGACGTACCAGCCGGGCCGATACACGCAGACCGCTTGCCCCTTGCTGTTGGCGCCGCCGCCAACTTTGCCGTCAGCTTCCGTCAGTGACATCTCGGCCGAGACGAAGACCGGGATCCCGTCCACGTAGCCGATCTGCCCCGTCTGCGCCGTCGCCAGCGGACCGGCTTTGTCCATCGTCAGGAACTCGCTGATGTTGAGCAGCGCCGCGTAGGTGCCGCTATCGACGATCCAAGCCAGGTCGGACGGGCGCGCAGCGTACTTGCCGGCCATCTTGAAGCGCGTCTGGCGCATCTTGGCCAGGGTCGGCGCGCCATTCATGTTGACTGCGTTCTGGGTCCGCTCTACCAAGGGCAGATGCCGCAGCCCATCCAGCGCCAGATATTTCGCAGTCGTTGGGGGCCGCGCGGCGTCGCTGTTGATATTGCCGGACGCGCCCTTTGTCGCGTCGCCATTGAGCAGCACATTGTCGATGGCGTCGGCGATCGCGCGGACGGCCTGCTCGCGGTAGATGTTCAGCACCGGGACGACCGCGTCTTCCACCAGTTCGCTGCTGAAGCCGACGCGCAGCGCCAGCTTCTTGGCGTTCAGCGTCACCTTGCCGCTGCCGATCTTGCTGTCCGGCATTGGATTGCCCGCGTCCAGCGTCAGATGGGCTTCGTCCTGCGTTTCCGGCACGAAGTACACGGTCGGGTCCGCTCCCTCAATCGGCAACTCGAAGGGATTGCTCGGCATCTCCACGCTCTGGAAGAGCGGCAGAATGGTGTTGTCCTGCCGCGCCTTGTGCCAAATCTGCTGGCTCCACAAATCCGGCGCCCACTCGTCGCCGAAGCCGGTCTGCGTGCTGTAAGCCAGTTCGTCCGCCTTGATCGCTTTCAGCTTCGCCCGCTCCACCTTGGCCGCCAGCGCGTTGCTGTAGCGCTCGCTGACGCCGCGAAAGCTCTTCGCCGAGCGCAGCAGCATATATCCGTGCAGCATGTCCAGCGCGTCCAGCGAATCGAACTCGCTGCCGACCTCGATACCTCCCGCCTTCAGCGCCTCGCGCTCATCAGCCAGCGGCAGGCGCTTGAGCGGCGTTCTCGTCTCTTCCGTCATAGATCGTCCTCTCTCATCTTCAAGTTTGGGTTTGCTCTCCTCCGTATCGCCCAACCCCAGCCGCGCCATGTCCAGACCCAGCGCCTTGTACGCGTTCTTCAGGGTCCGCACATCCGTCCGGCGCGGCTCCGCCGGGGTCGGCGTCAGGCTGCCTTCCACGATGGGCCAGCGCTTGATCCGCCCGCCCTCGCCCACTTCGACCAAATGCGGCAAACTGCCCGACGACCAGCTCAGGACGCCCTGATCCACCAATCGCCGCACCGCTCTCACATAGCGCTTGCGCAGGTCCAGCTGCGCCTCCGCCCATAGCCCGATTTCGTCCGGCGTCAAGCTGTCGATGAGGCCGATCACGGCCGCTTTCAAGGCGCCATCCAAGCCATGGTGATACAGCACGGGGCGCCGCTCATACCAATCGAGCCCGACATCAGTCTCGGGCGTGAAGTACTCGCCCTGCATATCCGGCTGACGCGGCTCGCCCCAAGTGATCAGATAACCGCCAACGCGACCAGCCGGCTCGTCGATCATCTTTACCGTCTTTTCCGCTATCAATCCATCCTCCTTCCAAATATGTCTGCCATCCCCGAAGAAAACCCGCCCAATTCTTCTCTCCCTCGAAGCGCAGCGTCGGCGGTCTGTGTCTACGCGACCTACGCGCGCTCGGATGCTTCGGAATTCCGCCCCCGTTGAGCGGGGGGATTGAGGGGGACCAATGGTCGGGGGGAGACTTTTGCCCCCAAGCTGCCTCAGTCCGTCCACACGCGGCGCCATCGTGGTGCAGTGGCGGGCAGCCATGCGGCACGTCAATCGCCCCCGCCACCGCCCGAAAGCGAAACCGCGAAGGACAAATCCCGTGCTATGTTAAGCGTCTGACGACAGCCGCCATCAGCCATCTCAGATTTACGCTAGCACGAATGTTCTGAAGCGGGGAAACAAATAGTCGCGCGTTAGGTTTTTCAAAGGGCGGGAGACACGCCGGGGCGGCCGGCGGCAGTAAATCTGTTGTCGTGTGTAGGGGCGGCATGGCATGCCGCCCGCGCATACATCTGATTCAACAGGCGCCGGCGAATTTATCGCATGCGAGTACGGGCGAGCTGCCGGCTCGCCCCTACAATTCGTAAACGCTGAGGAGTTTGGGCTGGCATTTCCTAGTGTCGAGCCGCCCCTTAGCGCAATCGCCGATCCATATTATGATTGAGGGCGAAAGCTAGGGCCGGAAAGCGCGCATGGACGAACAACTCGCCGGAACCATCGAGCGTATCACCTACTACAACGAAGACAACGGCTACAGCGTCGTCAAGATCCTGCCGGACAAACGCTATCCACGGGCGCAGGCGCGCGATGGCACGGTGGCGGTGGTTGGCTTCATGCCCCAGCTCAACGAAGGCGAATCGGCCGAATTCACCGGCGAATGGGTCACCGACCCAAAATACGGCCGCCAATTCCGCGCGCAGCAGGCGATGCCCGTCGCCCCCAGTACAACCGAGGGCATTATCAACTACCTGAGCAGCGGCATCGTACGGGGCATTGGACCCGTCACCGCTGAGAAGATCGTCAATCATCTGGGCGAGGACACCGTCGCCATTCTCGATGCCGAGCCGGAGCGCGTATACGATGTGCCGCGGCTCAAGCGGCAGCTTGCCGAGCGCTTAATCGAAGCCTGGCCCAAGAAACGCGCCGAGCGCAATATACTGATCTACTTGCAGGGGCTCGGCATAAGCGCCAGAATCGCCCAGCGCATCGTCAACGAATACAGCGGTCATACAAGGCAGATTATCGAAAACAACCCCTACCAGCTTGCGGACGATGTCTTCCTCATCGGCTTTCGTAAAGCCGACCAAATCGCCCGAAACATGGGCTTGCAGCTGGATGACACGCGCCGCCTGCGCGCGGGCTTGCATTTCGCGCTCAACGAAATGGCGCGCGAGGGCCACACCTACGCCCCGCGCAACGAACTGCTTGAGAAGGCGGCTGATTTGCTCGCCGTCCACGATGTTTCCGCGCTGACGATCGCCCTGCAAGGGCAAGTCGCGGCGGGCAAACTGATCGAGGACGAACTGCCAAATGGCGGAGCGGGCGAGCCCGTTCGCCTCCGCGATCTGCTCCAGGACAGCGCGCCTGTCAAAGAGGCGATCTACTTGCCGCGTTTCTTCCGCGCCGAGACAGCCGCGAGCCAGATGCTGCGCAATATCGCGAGCGCCAAGAGCCCAATCAGCCGCGACCACCGAGATACGGACTGGCCGCGCTTTCTAACGAAGCTGGGCGCGGACAACGAGATCTCCCTATCCTCGCAGCAGCAAGACGCCGTTCGGGCGGCGCTTACAAGCAAGCTCAGCGTGCTCACCGGCGGACCCGGCACCGGCAAGACCACGACCTTGCGCATGCTGATCAGCGCTCTGCACGCAGGCGATTACCGCTTCAACCTGGCATCGCCGACCGGACGCGCGGCCAAGCGCCTGGGCGAAGCGACCGGCGAAGAAGCCAGCACCATTCACCGCCTGCTCGGCTTCTCGCCCGATGAAGGCGGCTTCGAACATGATGAGTCCAACCCCTTGCCCGCCGATATGGTCGTCATCGACGAAGCCTCCATGCTCGACCTGCAGCTCTTCCACAGCTTGCTCAAGGCGCTCCAGCCGACGGCGCACCTGCTGCTGGTCGGCGATGTCGATCAGCTGCCATCGGTCGGCGCCGGCAATGTCTTGCGCGACGTCATCGACAGCGGCATCGCTGAGGTCACGCGCCTCGAGCAAATCTTCCGTCAAGACGACAAGAGCCGCATCGTCAGCAACGCCCACCGCATCAATCGGGGTGAGCATCCCCTCACCGACAACCAGGCGAAGGACTTCTTCTTCTTCAACCTCAGCGATCCGGAAGCGGTCGCCGACGAAATTATCCAAATCGTCAAGACAAAAGTGCCGGCGCGTTGGAGCTTGGATCCCGTGCAAGAGATCCAGGTGATCGCCCCGATGTACCGCGGCGCCGCCGGTGTGAACAATCTCAACAGCCGCCTGCAAGCGGAGCTCAACGGCGATTTCCGACAGGCGGAAGTCAAGCTGGGCAGCCGCCTTTTCCGCGTTGGCGATAAGGTGATGCAGACGCGCAACAACTACGACAAGGAAGTCTTCAACGGCGATATCGGCTTCATCGACAGCATTGATGATGACGACAACTCATTGGAGGTCGTGATCGATGGCAACTTCGTCGCCTACGACTTCAGCGAAATGGACGACCTGATGCACGCCTATTGCATCAGCACGCACCGCTCGCAAGGCTCGGAATACCCGGCCGTGGTTATGCCGATTCTGACGCAGCATTACATGATGCTGCAGCGCAACCTGCTCTACACCGCCATCACGCGGGCGAAGCGGCTGGTCATCCTCGTGGGCACGCGCCAGGCGGTGCAGATCGCCGTCAATAACAACAAGGTCGCCGAGCGTCACAGCGGCTTGCTGCAGCGGCTGCGGGTGTAGCGGACACAATCCTGCGATCTATTCTCGCCATAGAGGCACAAAGGCAGTACCAAGTTAGTCATGCGAAGAAGTGATCGGTAGTGTTGGCGCCGGTGGGCGAGCCAAGGCTCGCCCCTACGGATTCGTCATGGGTGGGAACTACGGTAAGAAGTTCGCATAACTTAATTGGAACTACTCAGACGCGGCGCCACCTGCAATCAGGTCATAATATTCCAGGACAAATGACACTATTGCGCCGATTCCGCGCTCGCCTTGTAGATGATGACCGGCGATAAACACGCCATTTTGCTCGTTTCCCGCATCAGACCGTCTGGCGATGTGGCGGGTAATCCGCTCAACGTGTGTCAATAAAGCATATCCGTTTTCAAACGCATACTCAAGGACATCCGGATCTGGCGCGCCTTCCGGCAGAACCTGGCTCACGCGCCTGATCTCGATACCTTGCCGCGCTAACTGGTCAATCACGGCGCCTGTGATGTTTTCATCAGCAAGCAGTTTGAAATGTTCCATAACTTTCATCCAGAGTCGCAGCCCCGGCATTTTGCAGTTGACAGATGTCCAGCCAACATCTTCGTGTGTGGCTTTCCGAGGACCGACGCCGCATCACAGCACTTATGACCCGCAATGCGAATAGTGACTGGGTCAGCATGAAATGCGCAAGAGTTTGGCTCGATTTTGCAATGCGCGACTGTATAGGCGCAATATTATAGAACATTTATCCTATTTTGAAACGCAATGCAAAGTTACGAAGAGGAAAAGGCTCGGTAAACGAAGGCGATACGACGGCGGTGGTGAAGAACGAAACGAGAGGGGCGCCGTACGGACCGGCTTGTGACAGGGCAAAGTCCGCACGGCGCATTCACAGACCTGCTTGATGATTAGCAGGACAAGTCCATTATACGCGAGCAAGTGACGAAAGTCGAACGAAGGAGAGCAACACATGGCTTGGACTACGCCGAAGACCGATTGGAAGACCGGCGAGTTGGTGGCCGCCAGCGACATGAACGCCATTGGCGAGAATCTGGCGGTGCTGAGAAACCTGGGGTCAGCAAGCTACATAACGACAGAGCGCATTTCGAAACTCGGTCACACATATACCGATGTTGATAGCGAGAACTTGAACCTAAGCATTACTACTTCGGGCGGGGACGTATTGGTCGGCTTCAGCGGTTCATTGACACGCAACAACGATAATTCCTGTCATCTCGATATTGATGTTGATGGAGTTTCTCAAGGCGGCGTCATAAGTCAGGGCGTTCCCGGCCACTCCGTGTATTCCGTAAGTTTTACGCGCATGATTCAAGGCTTAAGCGCTGGTTCACATTCCTTCAAATTAAGATGGAGAGGCAGCCATCGTGATCGTGGATTTTCTCTGCTGACAGGCGCGCAATTCTGGGTGCGCGAGATTTAGCGACGGCGGGCTTTCGCAAACGAGAAAGGAGGAGCGATATGCCATACGAGACGCGCGACTACCGCGATTATCAAAAGCGCAAGCTGAGCGGCAGCACCAATGGGCGCGGCATTGTGGTGGCGGCCAGCAATAGCCCCGGCGCCCTGATTCATCGCGCGCTGAGCAGCGTGGCCGCCAATGAATGGGACGAGATCTTCATCGAAGCGGTGAACACGTCCGGCTCGGCCGTCAAGCTGACCGTCGAATGGGGCGGGACGACTAGCCCGGACGATCACATCAAAGTCACGATTCCGCCTGAAAGCGGCTTTACCGAAGTGATCCCGGGCCACGTCCTGCAGAACGGCGCCGAAGTTCGCGCCTTCGCCGCAACCGCCGATGTCATCGTCCTGCACGGTTTCGTCAACCGTTATCAGCAACTCTAGGAGGGGGTGATGCCGAAACTTGCAGGCGATCATGTACAGGTGCTGGTGGGCGGCTATGAGCTCACCGGCGACAGCAATCGGGTGAGCATCAACGAGAGCCGCGACCTCTTTGACATTACCGCCTTCGGCGACGAGGCGCATAAGTTCAGCCCCGGCCAGCGCATGATGGCGCTGCAGCACGCCGGCTTCATGAACAGCGACGCAGCCGGCTCGCATCCTGCCCTGCAGGGGGCGGCGGTGAACGGCCTGTTCTCGCTCTATCTGGGCCAGAACGCGGCGCCAACCGCCGGCGATCTGGTCTTCAGTCTGCTGGCGCGGCAGGGGCGTTATGGCGCGCTGCCGCAGGTCAACCGGATGATCCCGTTTAAAGCCGATTTTGCCAATCGAGGCGAGGACGGCGGCTGGGGCATCGCGCTGACGCAGCCGACCAGTGTCATCGGGTCGACGTCCGGGAGCGCGGTGGACAACGGCGACGCCAGTCAAAGGGGCGGCTTGGCTTGTCTGCACGTGCTGGAGGCGGCCGCCAGCGACATTTACAACATCACCATTGAAACTTCGGGCAGCGGCGCGTTTGCGGGCGAAGAGGGGACCTTGGCGACATTCACGCTGGATGGCAGGGCGCTGGGCTCGGAGCAAGTCAAGATCGAGGGGCGGATCCCTCGCTACGCGCGCTGGCGAGCGACAGCTGATCCGGCGGCGCGCGAGCGTATCCGCATCGCAATTTCACTGATTCGCAAGTAGCGCCAACGACAACCAACGACAATCGAAGGAGAAAATCAAATGGCACTGTCAGGCGATCATGTAATCGTGAAGATGGACGACAGCCGCGGCACGCTCCGCCAATTCGCGGACGGCGATATCCGCAGCATCGACCTGGGACAGACCTATGACCAGTTCGATGTCACCGGCTTCGGCGACGAGGTGCATCAGTTTATCAACGGGCAGCTGCGGGCGCCGGTGACCATCGAGGGCTACCTGACGGCCGAGAGCCCCAGCGGCACGCACACGGTCATCCAAGGCGCCTTCGCGGCTGGCAGCCAGGTCACGCTGGAGGTGCAGGTGGGGGACAACGCGGCGCCCGCTGCGAAGGACCCCAAGTACAGCGGGGAGTTTCTGATCGGGAGTTACCGGCCGCAGATCATGACCGGCGGCGCGGTGATGTTCACGGCGACTTTGAAGCCGGCGACCGGCGATGCGCCCGCCTGGGGCACGGTGTAGCTGACGGGTTGGCCTAAGTAGTTGGGGATGCGCAGCGGCTAGTGACGGGGCGGGCTGCGCATCCCCGCTTATTCACAGACTGAGTTGATGTGTAGGAAAAAAGACGATGTCATACCGACGCGAAACATGGCGGGATTTCGTCAAACGACAAAGAGCCGAGCAGAATCGCCGGCGTCATCGACGGCGCATCCGCCGCAAGCGATTGAAAGGCGGCACAGATCACGACCGCGCCCGAGTCATCACTCAGGAGCAGCTCGAACACGCGCATGACTCACAGGCCTATGGCCCGGCCACGTATGGTACAAATCAAAACGCGATCTCCAATCCGAAGCCTAAACCCGAAGGCCGGCCTGAAGATGTGGATTCAACTGATGACATAGATTCGGCTGACGACGCAGATTCGACTGATGACGCAGATTCGCCGGAGCCAAAGCGGTCAAAGCCCGATAAACCCGCTAGCCGCCCGCAGCCCATTCTTATTCCCCCGGACCTGTTGGACATCAACGCGGACGCTATCGGCAGCCTCGAACAGCAGATCGCCGCGCTAAACGGCGGGCAAGCTGCCCGGAATAATCCGGCGCCCAGCGAACAGGCGCAGACGTCAGCAGCAGATGAATTCGGCAACACGCCCCTGACTCAAGGGCAAGCGATGCATATCGATCATCTTCTAAGCACTGAGACCGATACCTTGGCGCGAGAGGCGCTCATCACGCTGAAGCGGGATGGCCTGCCTCCGAAAAGCCAGTGGCGTGAATTTCTGACACAATACGCGCTATCGGGCTGGTACGCGGGATCCGATGCGATAGCCTGGGCCACGCTCGCCGCCAGCGCGAAGTCGGACTGGGATGAGCGGCTGGGGCATGCGGATTCGCAGTTGGCAGATGCTGAGAAACAGCAGCCATATATCCCAACCATTGGAGTAAAGGTTTCGGGCGCCCTGAGGGTCTACGCTGACGAGGCATTTGATCCGAGTTTGGACGCGCCAGTCCAAACCTTTAGAAATGATTACACCTCAGCGCCACTGAGCGTGCTTCGGTATTCTAAGTCAAATGCTCTCCGCGTTTTGGTTGAGATAGGTGACGCGAAATACTGGATAGATACTACAGACGAGGACGCCAAATTCACCTTCGTTGCGCTTGGAGAGTATGACGACACTTCTGAGCAAGAGGCGGGGGGAGTCGTTGCCCCAGGAACCGAATCACAACATTATAGACAGTCTATTGTTCCTGGCGAGGATGCCGGAACAGAAGATGTAGAAGTATCGCACAGAGTTTGTGCAGACAGGACACATAGCAAATTGGGTTGGCTAACACGTGACTACAACACCGCCTCGAACACTGAATTTGACGTGCAGTCACCGATAATAGGACCCGATGTTAGAGTTGAACTGGTTAGTCGAGCTGAATCGGATCCTGAATCAAGTTTAGGGAATTATGTTGTCATCAGTTTTCCGGCGTCTGTATACTTATCAGACCCTGAGATCATGCATCAATTGAAGATGCAGAATTTGGCGTCGCAGCGTTTGTGGAACCGAAGCGAGGCGTCACATTTGACGCATGCGAAGCGCGCGCAAATGCAGCGTATGGCGCACTTGACACAACACAATGCTGAACGCTGGCAGGAAGACGGCAGGATAATGATGGCGTACGCTCACTTATCCGAGTTTGGACCCCATACTGTTCCCGGACAGATCATTGATGATGCAGACAAATCACTCATCGGCAAAACTGGCAATACAGGAAAAGACATACAGTATCATCATTTAGATTTGCTTGAAGTGTATGTTGGTTCAAGTGAACCAGGTAGCGGCGCATTGGAAAAATGGATGGATTGGCTAAGGCAGAAGTATGTAGGTGAAGAGTCTCAAGATGTCGAGCACTTTTTCCAATTAGCCATAAAAAGCCAGCTTTACCCGCACGGTGGTTCTTCTCTTACAGTGAGAATCTGGACACCGCAAGGACTCAATCCGAACTCGACACTCTAGGAATCGCTCAATACTTTTCCAAAGAAGGAGATCCGAATGACAGCATCTACTTTGAAGATGAATAATCGAGCATACACCATAGCAATTTTAGTCTGTTTCCTCGCATGTCTGCCTTATTGGATACAGGCGCAAGAACGGGTCTCTTGGGAAGCCGAATCGATCTTTATGTCCAACGATGGTCAACATTTGGCCGTCGGGTATGAAGCTTATGTGAAGAAAGAAGATAGAGACGAGCCGGGCTACGATAGCGGAGTATGGATATACGATCTTGACGATCTTTCCTCTCCGCCGCGCTACCTTCGTGGAGCAAGTTCTGACAACACATTTATAGCTATCAGCTCTGACAGTCGATATATCTCACTCGCTGAATATCAGCGATTAGAGATTTTCAATATAGGAGACAACTCTCTAATACTCGACATGCAGCGAACCGCAACCGAAAAGCCTTTAGACCTCAGCACGATCTCATATAGCGCTGATGGCAAGTTCATCATGTTCTTGAGCGACTGGTGGGCAACGCGGGAGCACGAAATGTCGATATGGGATATTGACACGGGGTCGCGGGTGCTGTCTATTCCCGCGGTACGAGCTGGGCAGTCCCACCAACTCCCCAAGCTAAGTCCCGACTGGCGGCATTTTTTGGATTGGTGGCATCCTGACGGGATCCAAATACACGAATTTGATACTCAACAGGGGCTTGGCGCAGCTCTCGGCGTCGTTCCGATCAATGCAAGCGATGTACGAGGCATCGCTTTCAGCCCGGACAGTTCGCTGTTTGGGCTCGTAATGCCAGATGGCGAGATAAAGATTTATCGGACCAACACTTGGGAATTGTCCTACACACAGGTACTCGGCGAATACTCATGCGGAAATTCGGATGTAACCTTGGCTTTCGGACATATTAATCCCTGGCTGATATTTCGTTGTCATACGTACGGATGTGCTAGCCAGTGTGAATGGTATGGGGGTTTGGTCGTTTTGGATTTCGAGACCGGCGCATTCTTACTGATTCAGAACAAAGCTCCGTCACCCCGTTACATAACTCCAGACGATGGCCTGCTGGTAGCTGGAACATTTGGCCGAGTATCAGAATATTCTGAGATCACAGTCTGGGATGCAAAAGGCGATTTTGAGATGTCGGTCTATCCGGGAACCAATCCGCAAGTTCATCCGAATGGAGAACTAATGGCGGCTACCGGTCCAGACGGAAGGGTGTGGATATGGAACATCAAGTCGAAAGAGCTGCTTGAGGTTTTGCCAATACCTAGGCAATAGTTTACGAAGATGTGCATGTGTGATAAGGAGGGCAAGCAATGACAACACGATGGACCATCGGCATCGACTGGGATCGAGACGACGCCTACACAGACGAGACAGCGCGCGTCTTGTCCGCCAAGTGGACGCTCGGTTTCCAGCAAGCGTATGAGAATGTGGGCAATGAGACGAAGTTGACCCTCCTCATGCGCAATGAGGACAAGCGCTTCACGCCGGAGAACAGCGCCGGCAGCCTGTATGGCAAGCTGGCGCCGCTGCGTCCGGTGAAGATCGAATCGAATGACGGAACGACCACTCGTCGCCACTTCTCCGGCTGGGTGCAGTCCATCCATCCGGCGGTGAACCAATACGGCGAGCGCGTATCAGCCATCCAAGTTGCTGGCGCCATGCAATTCCTGAAGGCGGCCGAGACCAAGATCGAGCTCCAAGAGAACCAGCGCAGCGACCAGATCATCGACGCGCTGATCCAGGAAGTCATCTTCCCGCCGGCTCTGAGCGACTCCTGGGTGCTGGGCGACCCCGACCGCAGCAAACTCGGCCAATCGACCAAGCTGGCTGACCTGACCGCCTACAGCGACTTTGAAGAAGGCGTAATGACGCTGAACATGGCGGGCGACAATTGGGTGCGCCAAGGCGGTTATTCGGATCAGGCGAAGGACACCTTTGATGTCTACCGCGGCATCCGCGACATCACGGCGGCCGAACGGGGCAAGTTCTTCTTCGACCGCGCGGGCAAAGCCGTCTTCTGGAACCGGCATCACATCCTGGACAAACTCGATACTGACGCCAGCTTCGATGACGCCATGACCGACATGCAATACAGCTTCGCCAGCCCGGATCAGACGAAGAATGAGATCATCGTCACCTGCCATCCGCGCACGGTCGCGCCCGCGCCGACGACCCTGTGGGAGCTGAAGGACGCCTTGATCCGCGTGGCGCCGGGCCAGCAGCGCGAGGTCTACGTCAAGTACAAGGACGAGAAAGACAAGCGCATCGGCGGCAAAGATGTCACGGTCGAGGATGTCGAGTTCCTGCAGGGCAGATGCCAGGTCAATGTCGAGGCGAAGGCGAACGGCGCCAATCTGGTCTTCAAGAATGAGAGCGACAGCCGGGAAGCGGTGGTCGAGAAGTGCATCGTGAAGGGGCGCAAGATTGTGGATGAGGGGCAGATGGACGCGCGCGCCATCGACCAGGAGAGCATCACCTTCTTCGGCCGGCGCGCGATGAATATCAACCTGCCCTCGATTGACGACCTGGACCAGGCGCAGTACATCGCCGACTTTGAGCGCAACCGGCGCAAGACGCCCTGCGGCCTGGCGCAGAGCATCACGCTGCAGAGCCACGCCGAGAACGGCGGCGCGCGCCATGCCGATCAGTTGGGGCTGACCATCGGCGCCCTGATTGAGCTGCGGGAGACGCAAACTGATCACCACGGACTGTATTTCATCATCGGCGAGGCGCATGAGCTGGCGCGCGGCGGCAAGCGCTGGACGACCACCTGGTATCTGGAGCCGCAGGTAGAGACGCCACGCTGGAAGCTGGGCGCCGCGGACCGTGGCAAGCTGGATAGGAGTACCTATCTAGCCTATTAGAGATCGAATCGGTGAGACGAGGTGGCATGTGACAGGGCCCGCCTCGTCTCATTGCTTCAGCAATCTCCGCAACAAGCAGCAAAGCTAAACTTACGGCGGTTCACAGAGCGAGCGAGCTGAACTCATTCGCGCGGCTCGGATTCGCATCGGCCGCGGTAAGCATAGGTTGCCGCACTGGAACAGCTGAATCATAAGGAGGAGCAGCATGGATAAAACGAAAGCGGCGCCGCGCCGACTATTGGGATCGCGGCGTTTTTGGTCATCAATCATCAGCGTCATCACCTTGATCATCGCCGCCAGCCGGCCCGAGTTGGAAGAACACCTGGATGTCCTGGCGCCGACGATCACGACGATCTGTGTAACGCTGGTGGGCGGCTACATCATCGAGGACCGCGAACCGGCAAAGAATGCCGGACTGAATGGAAAGGACGATCGCCATGAATCAAATGCGGCCTGAACCAGAAGGAGTCAAGCTAGCGCTGAATGAGATCGCCGAAGCGCGTGAGCACCTGCGGCTGGCCAGCGATATCTTGGGCGCGTCCGTGACAACGGAAGCCGTGCAAGAATCACCGTCCGCCGTCCTGCGCCGACCGCGGCGCCTGGAGTTCGGGTCGCCACCGCAGGATCTTCTCGATATTGCGCTCGAGGTGATTCATCAGGTTTTCCCCGAGCAGCTGCAGCAACGAGCGCGTGAACATGGCACAGGTCCGCGAGACTGGCTGCATCGTGCGCATACGCTGTCCATCGTCCCACGCGGCATTTCTGAACCGGTGGCGACGATAGTCGTCATGCTGGCGGCCGTCAAGTTCGGCCTGCGTCACCAGCTGCTGCTGCAAACCGAGACGCGCCTGGGCCTGGCGCACAAAACGCCGATTCCCAGTCTCGACCTGTTCCTGGAAACATTCATATCCGAGATGGTGGAAGCGGATAGGAACGACAGCCGTTACAATGAGTGGCTTCAACGGACGGTGGCCGCGCATTATCCAGGTTTCCGCAAGGGCGCGCGCTTCGACCTGCCCAACGGCGATTTTCTGATCATCCCCGAGATCATCGAGCCGATCCGTCAGCAAGCCGCGCCGACCGTCCCTTCCGCGCTCACGTCACCGGTCGATCCGGCTTCCAGCGTCATTATTCCGCCCGCCAGCGGCTGGCTCATCACGCTGGGTTTCGCCCAGATCCTCCACAATACGGCCTACCCGGCCTATCATGGGAAACATCATAGCGGCATCGATATATCCAGATGGGACGCTTACCAGGCGCCGGTGTACGCGATGCGCGCCGGCTTGGCGATTGCCTCGGAATACCTGCCCCGAGGTTTCGGCAACACAGTCCTTGTCGAGCACGATGACGGGAGCTGTCTGCGCTACACGCACCTTGACAAGACGCTGGTCAAGAAGGGCGATCGCATCATGCGCGGTCAGCAGATCGGGACGATCGGCAAAGGCGCGAACGACATGTATGCGGCGCATCTGCACCTGGACATGCCGCGCTCCAGCGCCTTCGCCCGCGCCGGCACTTACTACGACACAGCACCCGAGGTTGCCGAGCGTTTCATCAATCCGCTAAGCCTGATACCCACTGGTGTCTGACATCCGCGCCTGGAGCGGCGCGCGCGATTATGCATGGTGAACAAGGTTGCATCCGTGAGGCGCATCTGAATATTGAGACCTGCTAACTGCCGTCGTTCACCAACTCAATCCGCACAGCCTCCGCCACAGCCGGATCGTATTGCCGCGCCTCACCCGCCGTCTTAAAGCGCAGACCATAGGGCGGCGGGCGTTTCGCCGCCAAATGCGCCGCCAGCGGCCCCGCCTCACCCGCCGGCGCCAGGTACTCCAGCCTGTGATCGCCAACTCGCAAGCGCAGACCCCCAGCCGCCAGCTCATCATTGATCACGCTCTCGCTCGCCGCGCCCGTCACCGCCTCCATCACGCCGGCGAAACGCGCGACATCTGTCGTCGCAAAGCTGAGGCGCTCAATGCCAAGCGCGCCATTGGCGTGCTCGGTCTCCCGAGGCCGGCGCTCAGCCCGCGGCGTCACATCTTCAATGATGAAGGGAATCAGCCCCTGCCAGTCGCCCGCGACTTTGTTGTTGATCCATCTGACCTCGTAGCCGTCCGGGCGCGCGCGTCCGCCTTCGATCAAATCGCTGCAGTCGACGCCCTGCGCCAGAAAAGCGGCATGATCAGCGCGGATATCATCGGTCTCCATACAGAAGTCGATCAAGCCGCCGCCGCGCTCATGCAGCAGATCCCACCAGAGGTGATCCGGGCTGTCCTCGTAGAAGCCCAACAGCTCAATGTAACTGCCATCGACGAATCCGATCAGCGCATTGTAGGAGCCATAGGGATGCCGCCCGCCCTCGACCACTGTGAAGCCGAGATCGCGATAGGCCGATATGGCCCGCTCCAATGAATGTACCGCAACCACAATGTGATCGATGCCCGTGATCATGGCGCGCTCCTCCTCTATTCGTCCCGCTCAGACATAACCGCCATCCACCTTGGTCACCAGTATCGGCTCATCGCCGTTGATGATGACGGTGTGCTCGTATTGCGCTGAGGCGCTGCCGTCGGTCGAGCGCAGGGTCCAGCCGTCTTCCGCCGTCTTGATGCGCCCGCGGCCGGAACTGAGAAACGGCTCGAGCGTCACCACCATGCCATCCCGCAGCACATCCCGATTGCGCCTGTTGTGGAAATTGGGAATGGACGGCTTCTCGTGGATATGCCGCCCGACGCCATGCCCGCCCAATTGTCGAAAGGTGCGGTAACCGCGGCGCTTGGCGTATTTCTCCACCGCCCGCCCAATCGCGTTGGCTCGCTGCCCGGGCCGCGCCATCTCGATCGCCAGTTGCAAGGCGTTGCGCGCCGTCTGGCAGAGCGTCGCATAATCGAGCCGCGCCGGCGGCACGATGACGGTGGCGCCCGTATCGCCCCAATAACCATCCAGCACCGCCGACACATCGACATTCAGCAGATCGCCCGATCGAATGAAGCGATCCTTGCGCGGAACGCCATGCGCCACTTCGTCATTGAGGCTGATGCAAGTGTAACCGGGAAACTCGTAGGCTTGAACCGGCGCCGACACCGCCCCCATCTTGAGCAGATAATCACGCCCGACATCGTCCAGGTCGCGCGTGCTCATGCCGGCCTCAGCGCTGTCGAGCATCAGCTTCAAGGTCAAGCCACAAAGCTGGCCCACGCGCTTCATGCCGCGCAGGTCCTTCTCGCTCTCGATTTGCATCAGTCTATCGCGCGCTTAGGGATGGTTAGCCTGCCGAGGATAGTCAAGTTTGAGTCACAATACAATTATGTTAATTTCACGTGCAGTTTGACTTCGGCTTCGCCTAGCCTTGATCGCCATTGCAAACGACGGCACGAATATCTCTATCTAATGGACATTTTCGGTCAGTTTTCGAGGTAGATTAAACAACCGGCCGATTCGGCGCCTCAGCAGTACCAAGTTAGTCATGCGAAAGAAGCAGCCTCGTAGGGGCGACCAACCTGGTCGCCCGCTGCCGTTGCGACTTGCGGTTTTGGGCGACATGGTAGGGCGCGTAGACACAGCCCGCCTGTCGCCCCTACA
>JAPOYS010000179.1 GCA_026706455.1 Chloroflexota bacterium
AAGCTAATATCGTCGATCCGCTCGGCATGTCGGATACGCGTCCCGTGCCGCAAAGCGACGACCGGCAGCTGGCAACGGGCTATTCCCAACTCAACGACAATTACGAACGGCGGACCATGCCCTTCTTCTTGATGAACGGATTTGAAGCCTCCGCCAACTTCGCCTCATCGGTCAAGGACCTGGTCAAGTACGCCGCCTTCCACCTCAGCGGCGAAGACAACGCCGTCCTCTCGCCCCACTCGCTGCGCGACATGCACCGCATCCACTGGCTGGAGCCATCCTGGAATAGCGGCTACGGCTTGGGCAGCATGCAATACAAATTGGGCGATTGGTCCATCAGCGGCCACTCCGGCGGCTACCCGGGCTACCTGACCGGCTTCACGCTATGCCGCGACCACAAGACAGCGCTGATCGTACTTACAAACGCGCTGGGCAGCGCGCCGCCCGAATACATCAACCGCGGCTACAAACTCGTCTTGCCCGAACTCATCAAGGCGACCGAAGCGGACCCGCCCGAAGCCAAAGCCGAATGGCAAGCATACCTGGGCGAGTACGTTCACGATTGGGGCTATGAGAAGGTCATCCTGCGCGCCGGCCAGCTGCAAATCGTCTCGCTGGACGCCATGGAATATCCGCCGATCGTCCTTGAGCCGACCGAAGCCGAACATGTCTTCACGATTCAAGAGCAAGGCGGCTCAAACGAAACCCTGCGCTTCGAGCTGAATGAATCCGGCGCTGTCGTGAGAATGTGGCTGCGCAATGAGTACGCCTACAAAAGACGCCCAGATTGAGAGATTGACATGACAGAGAGCGGCGGCAAACGCAGTTTCGGCTTGTTGGATGACCTGCGCTACGCCCGAATCGGCAGCGCCCGCTTGTCTCCCAGCGGCGCCCTAGCCGTCTGCGATGTGACCCGGCACGATCTCGACAAAGACATAACAACCACATCAATTTGGCGCATCGACTTGGCCAGCGGAGACGCGCGACAGCTGACGCAAGCGGGCGGCCGCAACGCCTCGCCTTCCTGGTCGCCGGACGGTGAGCAGATCGCCTTTCTCTCCGACCGCGCCGGCGCGAAGCAAATCTTCCTGCTGCCGATTGACGGCGGAGACGCGCGGCAGTTCACTCATCTCCCGCAAGGCGTCGACGGTCCGCCAGTTTGGTCGCCAGATGGAGAAACGATCGCCTTCACCGCCCCATCGCAAGCCGAACCCAGAGACCCCTCCGCCCCCTACCGCGTGACGCGAACTGTCTATCGCTTTGACGGCATCGGCTATCTTGATGAGGCCGTCCAAAACATCTACATTCAGCCGATAGACAGCGACGAGGCTATACAACTTACGGATGACCCGCACCTCGATCGTACTTTGCGCTGGTCGCCCGATAGCCGCCAACTGCTATATCTGGCCTCCTTCGACCCCGACCGATCGGACTTGTTCTCAGCCAAGCTGCGCATCGTCAATCTGGATGGCGACATCGAAGAGATTCTCGGGCTGGATTGGGGCTTCATCAAAAGCGCCGGCTGGCTGCCCGATGGCAAGGGCATTCTTGCAGTCGCTTCGCGCGGCGATCAGCCGATGGCGACCAAAGACGACCTGTGGATTATCGACCGCGAGGGCGGAGAGTTCGTCAACCGCACAGCCGATTTGCCCACCGGCGTCGAAGTGGAGTGGTTTCCCGTCTTCAGCGCCGCCAAGATCCTGCACTCGGATTCGACCGTGCTCGTCAACGTTGTCGAACGCGGCCGGAAAGGCGTCTACGAAGTCGCCTTGCGCGGAGAGCGGCAATGGCGCCCCTTGTTAGGCGGCAAGAGAACAACCGCGCTGCAGGATGCCAATGACAAATCGATGCTGTTCCTCTCGGGCGATTTGGAGAATCCGGGCGAGTTGCATATCGCCGATATAGACGGGAGCAACGAGCGCCAAATCACGCGCTTCAATCATGAGCTGCGAGACCAGCTCGACTTCGCAAATGTCGAAGAACTACACTACGAGACCGAAGACGGCGCGCAGATTCAGGGCTGGCTGCTGCAGCCGAATCATGGCGAGCCGCCCTACCCCGCCATCCTCTACATTCATGGCGGCCCGCACGGCTGGTACGGCTACAACTACGGCAGCGATTTCCAGATGCTCGCTGGCGCCGGCTACGCTGTGCTCTTCGTCAATCCGCGCGGCTCCACCGGTTATGGCGACGCCTTCGCCACCGCGCTCTCGGGCAGCTGGGGCGCGCTCGATCACAAAGACCTCCTCGCCGGCGTCGACCACGCCATTGAAGCCGGCTTCGTCGACCCCAACCGGCTGGGCATCTGCGGCCTTTCCTACGGCGGCTACCTCACCTGCTACACCATTGGACAGACGAATCGCTTCAAGGCGGCGGTCGCCGAGAATCCGATTACCGATCTCGTCAGCCGTTACGGCACAGCTGATATGGGTCCCTGGGGATCGCTCAGCGAGCTAGGCGGCAAACCGCATGAGATACCCGATGTCTACCGGCGCGGCTCGCCCGTCGCCTACGCCCACAACTGCAGGACGCCGACGCTCCTGATTCAGTGCGAAGAAGACTATCGCTGCCCAGCCGGGCAAGCGGAGCAATTCTACAGCCACCTGAAAGCCAACGGCTGCGTCGTCGAGATGCTGCGCATTCCGGGCGCGGCGCACGTGGCCTCCATCTCCGGACCAATCCGCATTCAGAAAGCCCAGAACGAAGCACTATTGGACTGGATGCAGCGCTACGTGTAGGGTTGAGCGACCCGCCGCGCATTTGGCAAGCGCGCCCGCCGTCGCTATAATGCCCGCAACTGCCGTCCAGCCGGAGCGCAGCCATGATCACCGACATCAGCAGCGAAGACTTCCGCAGCCAATTCGCCAGCGGCGCCAGCGGCGAGTACACATTCATCGATGTGCGCGAAGAGGATGAACACGCCGAAGTCCACATCCCCGGGACGATAAACATTCCGCTCAGCGAGTTGCCGGCGCGCCTCGACGAAATCAGCGAAGAGACGCCTGTCGTGCTCGTCTGCAATACCGGCGTCCGCTCAGAGCAAGCGGCCCTCTTCCTGGCCGGCATGGGCTACGACCAAGACCTAATCTACAATCTGGAAGACGGCACCAAGGGCTGGCGGCAGAAAGGCTACAAAGTAGAATGTAGGGGCGAGGCGGTGACTCGCCCGCCAGGGAGTAGAATGTAGAGGCGAGGCGGTGACTCGCCCGCAAGCCGCTGCTTGATTTCATAAAATGCGAAGGAGTTCCCCCCAATGGTTTTACGCTCAATGATCGGCGCAAGCGTCAAACGAAAAGAGGACCCCAGTCTCATCACCGGCGCTGGCAAGTACGTCGGCGATGTCAAGCTGCCCAACATGCATCATATCGCCTTCCTGCGCAGCCCCTACGCGCAGGCCAAAATCCTGGGTATTGATGTCTCGGCCGCAGCGCGCGAAGGCGTTGTTGCGGTAGTCACCGGCGACGACATGCGCGATCAATGGGAACCGGTGCCGGTAGCCGGCGGCGACCGCGCGCTGGAACATTACAGCCATCTGGCGCTGTCGGTCGATCGCGTTCGCCATGTTGGCGAAGCGGTGGCGGCTGTCATCGCGAGCAGCCCCGAAATCGCCGCGGACGCGCTGGATGATATCGAAGTCGAATGGGAAGAGCTTCCCGCAGCTGCCGATCTGCTCAGCGCCTACAGCGGCGACGCCCCGCCGGTATTTGACAGTCTCGACAGCAACATCGTCGACGAGGGTGAAACGAAGACGGACGATGTCGACGAAGTCTTCGCCAATGCGCCCCACACCCTAAGCCAGCGCATGTTCAACCAGCGCCTGGCTGGCGTGCCGATGGAAGTGCGGGCTGTCGTCGCCGCGCCCGATGCCGTCACCGGCGGGCTCACGCTCTGGTCCAGCACCCAGATCCCGCACGGCCTGCGCAGCGCCTTGGCTGGCGTCCTGCGCCTGCCGGAGAGCACGCTGCGTGTGATCGCGCCCAATGTCGGCGGCGGCTTCGGCGTCAAGAATCAGCTCTATCCCGAAGAAATCGTTGCCGCCAAGCTGGCGCAAATCCACAACATGCCGCTGAAATGGGCGGGCACGCGCGCCGAACACTTCATCTCTACAACCCATGGCCGCTCGCAGATCGCCGATATCGAAGTCGCATTCGACGATGCGGGGCGCATCCTCGGCTTGCGCCTGCACGTAATCGGCGAGTTGGGCGCTTACCCGCCTTTCTACGACATCGCCCATCTGACCGGCTTGATGGCGACCGGCAACTACGATATCCAGTCGGTGCATTTCAAAGCCAGCAACGTCTTCACCAATACGGTCGCGGTGGCCGCCTATCGCGGCGCTGGAAGACCCGAAGCCATTTATTATGTCGAGCGCGCCATCGAAATGATCGCCGACGAACTGGGCCTCGACGCCGCCGATGTGCGCCGCCGCAATTACATCCAGCCCGAGCAGTTCCCCTACAAAACTCCGACCGGCTCCACCTACGACAGCGGCGATTACGAATCGAATCTGAACACGGCGCTCGAAACATCGAATTACGCCGCCCTGCGCGCCGAACAAGCGGAGCGCCGCGCCAATGGCTCGGGGGCGCTGCTCGGCATCGGCTTGGCGACCTATGTCGAGATGTGCGGCTTCGGTCCCTACGAGAGCGGCTTGGTGCGTGTGGAACCCAGCGGCACGGTCAGCGTCTATACCGGCACATCGCCTCACGGACAGGGCTTGCAAACGACCTTCGCGCAGATGGTCGCCGATGAGATCGGCGCTGACTACGACGATATCGTCGTGCGCCACGGCGACACCGGTTCACAGCCGGTCGGCGTCGGCACCTTTGGCAGCCGCAGCCTGGCGATCGGCGGCTCCGCCATCCATCGCGCCTCGGAGAAGGTGCGCGAGAAAGCGATCAAAATTGCCGCCCACATGCTGGAAGCCTCGCCCGGCGATATCGAATTCGCTGAGGGCGAGTACCGTGTCAAGGGCGTGCCAAGCCGCAGCCTGCGCCTGGGCGAGATCGCCGCGCGCGCCTACTCAGACAACCTGCCGGATGACATCGAGACCGGTTTGGAAGCCACCGACTTCTTCCGCCCGCCCGACTTCATCTATCCCTTCGGCACCCACGTCGCCGTGGTTGAAGTCGAACGCGATACGGGCAGCATCAGCCTGCGCGAGTTCTATTCGGTCGACGACTGCGGTCCCCGCATCAGCCCGCTGCTGGTCGAGGGGCAGATCCACGGCGGACTGGCGCAGGGCATCGGCCAAGCCTTGCTGGAGGAAGTGGTATTCGACGAGCAGGGTCAACTGCTGACCGGCACGATGATGGATTACACCATGCCGCGCGCCGATAACTTCCCGCCCTTCACCATCGCCAAGACAGTAACCGAGACGACGCTCAATCCGCTGGGCGCCAAAGGCATCGGCGAAGCCGCCACCATCGGCTCGACGCCGGCTGTCGTCAATGCGGTGGTTGACGCGCTCGAACCCTTCGGCGTCCGCCATCTCGATATGCCGCTGACCGCGCCGCGCATCTGGAAAGCGATCAACGCGGGCTGATCGACCGGTCGCAAGCCATGTCAGCCAGCTACTCCCTCACGCGCGACCTCGACGAACTCAAGCGAATGGTCGAGCGCCTGGGCGACTACCTCTTGGGCGACGCCATGTACCTGCCCGTCGGCGGCGGCTTCTTCCGCGGATCCAGCACACCGCAGATGACAATTGGCACGCTGCTGCTCAGGCGGCGGCGGCTCGCCCAGCTGCGCGCCAAACTAAAGCGGGCCGATGGTTTCCGCCTCGATGACGCGCTGGCGCAACATGACGATCTGCAGCGCGAATGGACGCTGCATTATGAGCAGAAGCTACGGCGCGAAGTCCCGATGCGGCTGAAACTGATGGCCGCCTTCTTCCGCGAATGCAGCGAAAACCCGCGTGATTGCGCCGGCGCTTACCCGGCCGAGGCGCTGCGCCGCACGATCGTGGCTGAAATCCTGCTCGCCTTGGATGAATTCAGCTATGAGCAGCGCGAAGCAAGCGGGTCAGTAAAGCAGGCCGATCAATCTCTCCGCGGGCTGCTGCAGGCCGGCGAATTCATCTGGTCGCCAGCGCTGGAGGCGGTCTATCCGCGCACAACGTTTTGGTGGCTGTACGGGGGTCCCGGCGCCACGTGACGCGCTCATTAAATTCCTTCAACCGTAGTGTATAATCGACTGACAGGATAGGTCAGGAGCAGGCTGATGAAGACCTACACCATGGAATCGGCGGTCGCCAACTTCGACGAACTGATGGAAGACGCTCAAAAGGGTCTGACCATCTACATCATCGGCAGCGATGGTCGGGAATACGAACTGATTCTCAAGCGCATGCCGGAGAACAAGCCACGCAAGCCAGGTATGTTCAAGGGACAAATCAAGATCGCGGAAGACTTTGATGACCCCCTGCCCGAGTTTGAACCATACATGAAATGAGGTACTTGCTGGACACGTCGTCCTTCCTTTGGTACGTTTCAGATCATCAGAGGCTCAGTTCAGTTGCCACCGAACGATTGAATGACCCTGTATCTACGATCCACTTGAGTCTGGTCAGCATCTGGGAAATCGCCATCAAGTTCAACATGGGCAAGTTGGAACTTCCCTTGCCCTTCGACGAATTCGTCGATACGACGATTCACAGCTACAGTCTCAGGCTCCTAAACATTCAAATTCCGCATTTGCGACGCGTGGCTCGCATACCGTTGCATCACCGCGACCCCTTTGACCGAATGCTCATCGCCCAATCCCTAGTCGAGAATATTGCCATCATCACCAGCGACGCCGCCTTTGACGCCTACCCCGTCCAGCGCCTCTGGTAGCCCAGCCGGTCCACAATGACCCTGTTCATCGTCTTCATTTTCGCCGCCCCGCTACTCTAACTCACCGCTCGTTGAGTTCCCGCATCACTGGTGTATAATCTCTTTGGGCGTTCCTGGGAGGCTCGGCATGAAGACATTTACCGTAGCAGAAGCGAAGGCAAACCTGGACAAGGTACTGGAGCACGCCAAAGAGGGTGGCACCGTCATCCTTATCGGCGAGGACGATCAGGCCTACAAGCTCGTATCCACGCACGTTCCCAAAAAGGGCCCGCGCAAAGCGGGAAGCGCCAAAGGGGAAATGATCTTAACTGACGAATTTTTCGAGCCTCTGCCTGAATTCAAGCCGTACATGGAATGAATTACCTGCTCGATACATCTTCTTTCCTGTGGTTTGTCCATGACGACAGACGTTTGAGCGCAAGCGCTGCTGACTACATTGAAAGTTCCGACAACGAAGTTTACCTGAGCATTGCCAGCATTTGGGAAATCGCGATCAAAGTGAATCTGCGAAGAGGACTGGTGCTGCGACGACCATTTCCAGAGTTTATTGATCATCATTTGAATACCAACCAATTTCGGATACTTGGCATCAGAGTTTCTCATCTCAAGCGCTTACATGATTTCCCTCTCCACCACCGAGATCCCTTCGACCGACTTCTAATCGCCCAATCCCTAGTCGAGAACATTCCCATCATCACCAGTGACGCCGCCTTTGACCTGTACCCCGTCGAGCGCCTCTGGTAGCCCAGCCCGCCGACATTGACCCTGTTCATCGTCTTCATTTTCGCCGCCCCGCTGCTCTAACTCACCGCTCGTTGAGTTCCCGCATCACTGGTGTATAATCTCTTTGGGCGTTCCTGGGAGGCTCGGCATGAAGACATTTACCGTAGCAGAAGCGAAGGCAAACCTGGACAAGGTACTGGAGCACGCCAAAGAGGGTGGCACCGTCATCCTTATCGGCGAGGACGATCAGGCCTACAAGCTCGTATCCACGCACGTTCCCAAAAAGGGCCCGCGCAAAGCCGGGCGTCTAAAGGGCAAACTCAAGATTAGTGATGAGTTCTATGAACCCCTGCCTGAGTTTGAACCCTACACCAAATGAGCTACTTGCTGGACACTTCGGCCTTGCTCTGGTTTGTGACGGACGACAAACGTCTAAGCACTTTAGCTCGGCGTGTCCTTGAGGAGTCTGGCAATGACATTTATTTCAGCCTCGCTAGTGTCTGGGAATTGGCGATAAAAGCCAACTTGGGCCGAGGGCTGGATTTGCCTCGACCATTCGCGGAATTTGTAGATATCGAACTACAGGCTGAACGGATACAGATTCTGAATATCGAACTGGCTCACTGCAAACACGTTGCGAACATGCCCCACCACCACCGCGACCCCTTCGACCGACTTCTAATCGCCCAATCCCTAGTCGAGAATATTCCCATCATCACCAGCGACGCTGCCTTTGACCTGTACCCCGTCGAGCGCCTCTGGTAGATCAGACGGCCTGCAATGACTCTCTTCATCGCCTTCATTTTCGCCGCCGTTTTGCTCGGCGCGGGCGCGATGCTCTCCCCCGCCTGGCGAACCGAGCAGCCGCGCGTCGGCCTCGCCGCGGCTCTGTGCTTGGGCCTTGTCGTCGGCGGTTCCGTCTTTTACGCCGAAGCCTTCGCTTGGGACACCCTGGTCGTGGATTATCTGCTCTTCGCCCTGCTGGCCGGCGTCGTGCTCGGCGGCACCCTTTCCACAGCGCAGGCGCGGGCAGAAGCGCGCGGCGAACGGCTGGAAGATCGCGACCAAGGTTGGCCCGGACCCGGCGACCTGGCCTTCTTCGCGTTCGTGGCGCTCCTGCTGCTGATACCGCTCTTGCAGCTGGCCGCTCCGCTCGGCGACCATGGGCAGAGCGCCGGTTTCCACAGCCTGGCAACCCGCGACGGCGGCTCCTTTACGTCGCTGGCGCCCTATCTCCCCAATGAAAACGTAATTGTCGCGCCCGGTTTTCACGCCCTCTCCGCCTATCTCAGCGCGCAGTTGGATCAGCCGATTCCCGATATTCAACGTAGCGTTTCCGCCGTGATCGCCCTCTTGATCGTTTGGCTCGCCTACGACTTTGGCGCCGACCTGGCCGACAAGCGACTGGGGCGCGCGCTGACAATCGCGGCGCTGTTAAGCATCGGCGTTTATCGCAGCTGCCTCGACGGACACTTCGCTGAACTGCTGGCGCTGCTATTCCTGGCCGCCTGCCTGCTGTACAGCCTGCGCCTGCTGCGCCAGTTCTCGCTCGCTGATCTCATCGCCGCCGGCCTTATGGCGGGCGCGATCGCCTATACCAGCCTGAGCTTGAGCCTGGTTCTGCTCTTGGGCTGGGTTACGTTGCTCGTTCTGGCCTGGTCAAAGGCCAATGGCGCCTTTTCAATTTCGAGCCGCTGGGCGCTGACCATCGGCGCGCCGGTTGTCGGCATAGTCGGCATCGCGCCCTGGCTGGTCAACAATCTGGCGCTGATGCGCCCGAATAACGCCTCGCCTTACCCGGCCGATCCCAGCAATCTCGCGCTCATAGTCCAGGAACACGGCTTCGTGATATGCTTCCTCGCGTCTTCGGGCATCTACTGCGGATTGCGCGCGAAAGGCATCCGCCGCTTCGTTTCCGCGCTGATGCTCGGATGGCTGCTGCTCATCCTTGAGACGGCGTCAGTGGGCCTCATCGGCCGACTGCTGCCAACCCTCGGCGCCCTCACGAATGCGCCAAATCTGGCGCGCCACGGACCGATCTTGCCCTTCATATGGTTCGGCGGCCTTGCTCTGCTTCACTTATGGGACGCCCGCCTATCCACCGCTTTCGCTCGATTAGGGCGCCATTCAACATCCCTCTTGCTGACCTCCGCCGCCGCCCTGCTGATTTTGCTCAGCCTGAATCTTCAACCGCTACTGACGATACTGGGCTTTCCGCCAGCGAGCCTCAGCCATGACGAAGTCGCCGCCATGACCTGGCTGCGCGAAAATACAGCGGCCGACGCCGTCGTCATGGCGGCCGATGGGAGCGCCTGGCTGCCGCTCTTCGCCGAGCGGCCGGCGGTCCATTTCCGCGCATTCCGCTACTTCGAATGGGATCTGATGCAGAGCGCCGACGTGGACCTATCCGAAGTCGAATACGTCTATGCGCCGGCGGATGCGGAACCGCCCACTAATATGATGCTGAAGCTGGTGTATAAGCAAGGCAATGCGCGGGTGTATGAGACAGTTGGAGGCTAGGAGTCTGAATCGGGTCGGACAGGTTGCGATAACTTCTTAATCCAGACTCTGCGTCCCTTGTACTCAGCAACTGGTGAACAAAGATGCCCGCGATACCCACAATCTCAAAGATCAATATTGCGATTCCGGCTGCGTCATGACCCAAACGCACCATATAAAAAGCGCCAAGTGAAATTCCAATAACTGCGATGAACGCGAACCATTGACCCCTTCGCTCGCGATTTGCAATTGCGGCGACTACCGAACGATCCAAGTCTGCAGAATCCTTCTGGTCCTTCGACTCAGTGTTGATTCTATGTGCGCTCAACTTTTCCGCGATAGTAAGTATGCGGGCCTGCCGCGACATCCTCTGAATTTCTCGTTTTTGTGACAACTCGAACAGTTCCTTTGCGCTGCCTGGCAATATGTCTTCCCAGCGCGCTGCTAAATCCGGATGCACATCAGGACCCGAATAATGCTCCTCGCTCCTAATATGAACGATCTGCTGCTCGAATCTTTCCAGAAGCTCTTTACGCTTGTCTTCAGGCAATGCGTCCATTAGTTCGCGCGGAATAGAAATCCCGCTTGAAGAGGCGCTCGTCTGCGCTGATTCGCTTGGATGATCCTCTTCGGTTTTCAAGCAGTGCCGTCCTCTACGCATTCCTGTTCGTATTTGTCAATTGCCGATAAGAGCGTGTCTCCTACTTCTTGCCAAAGCGAACGAAGCGAGTCCACGTCAGATACCACCAATCTGCTATTGGCACGGTGCTTTATCTTTTCCAGACTACTGTGACCCAACACGCCAAACATATCAAACGCGCTCGCCATGCCGTGCAAAAACGGACGCTCCGGCAACAAATACCTGCGCGCGATCTCTGTCTTCCGGTCGCTCATGGCCGACATCCTTTCGCGAAACATCTGTCTCTCACAGCTATTCTACGCAGCATAACATAACCATGTCAACAGATTTGCCCGCAACTCATGTCTGCATCTGCCCAAAGAATGCAACAGATTCTGCGCTACAATTCCCCAAGTCCTTTTGAGACAGGAGCCACCAACATGCCCAAACGAAAAGTTGTCCTCACCGGCGCCAGCGGCACGATCGCCAGCGTCCTGCTGCCCGCCCTGCGCGAACGCTACGACCTCACCCTGCTTGACGCGCGCGCGACGGACAAGCGCGGCGCAGCAGTCGACGGCGTGCAAATCGTCGACCTGCTGAATAAAGACCGCGATAGCTACCGTCATCACTTCCAAGGCGCCGACGCCGTTGTGCATTGCGCCTTTTATCGCGTCGCCGATCAAGGAGACGACGCCTACTTCTCGTCCGAACTTGAGAATTTGCAGTTGACCTACAACGTTTACCAAGTCGCCTGGGAGGAAGGCCTGCGCCGCCTGGTGGCCGCAAGCACAAACCACGCCGCTGACTTCTACGAGAATTACGCGCTTGACGGACGCGTGCCGATGGTGACGCCGGCAGTGAACGCATCGGACAATTGGTACGGCTGGGCGAAGATCGCCTTCGAGCAAATCGGCCAAGTCTACGCCAGCGGCGTCACGCACGGCGGTAGACCCCTGGAAAACGTGCAGATTCGCATCGGCGGACCGCGCGAGACCGATGTCGCTGAAGCGCCGTTGGGCGATCTGCGCCGGATGCGCCGCGCCCTCGCCGTCTACATCAGCCAGCGCGATATGGCTCAACTCTTCATCAAGAGCATCGAAACCGAGGATATCCGCGACGAGCTGGGCGTCCCCTTCCAAATCTTCTATGGCATCAGCGCCAACCCGCACGCCATCTGGAGCAGCGCCAGCGCCCGCCGCGTCATCGGCTACGCGCCGCAAGACAATTCGGAGGAACGCTTCTTCGATCTCATTCAGAAGCACATGAAAGCCGCCGGCGTCAGCTGAGGGAGGGGCCGCGCCGCGTAGACACTGGCGGTCGGGGTGGCTTGTGTCACTCCGCCAACAGCCGCGGCGCCACCTCCCGCATAGTTGGCTTCAGCGTCGATAGCGCCGCCCTCAATGCCGCCAGCGCCCGCTCGATCTCGGCGCTAGCCATCGGCGTCGAGATGCAAAACATGCTGCGATTGCTCGTGTATACACCCCGATTGAGCAGCTCCAGATGCAAGAGCTCCGGCAGCGGGTCGATGTCTCGGCTCGCGCGGGCGGCACCCTGCATGGTCTTCACCGGCGCGTCCGTCCATTGGATCTGCTGCAGCGAGCCATAACCGAGGCATTGCGCGCGAATCCCCAGCTCGGCGAACAATTCGTTGAGGCCCGTTCCCAAGCGCTCGCCCAAACCATTTATGCGATCAATCGTCGCCTGATCAAGCCGACTCATCGCCGCGCTGCCGGCCGTCATCGTCATGTTGTTGCCATTGAAGGTGCCGCTGTGGAAGAGCGAGTCCGCGCCCGCATGTGGATCAAACTGCGCCATGATGTCCGCCCGCCCGCCAAAGGCGCCGACCGGGAAGCCGCCGCCAATAATCTTGGCCATGGACGTCATGTCCGGTATCGCGTCCTCAACCGTCTGCCAACCGCCTATGCCGAGCCGTAAAGTGACGATCTCGTCGAAGAGCAGCAGGACATCGTATCGATCAGATAGTTGCCGCAGTCCCGGCAGATAGCCAGGCGCCGGCGGTATCATGCCGCCTGCGTTCGGCATCGGCTCAACGATGATCCCGGCGATGCGCTGATGATGCTCGCGCAGCAGCCTCTCCATCGCCTCCAGGTCATTGAAGGGCGCGATCATGACCGCATTCAGCACCGCATGCGGCACGCCCCGCCCTTCCAGCCGCGCAACCGGCTGCCCGGCCGACGCCGGGTCAGGATGGACACTCACCTCGACGAAATCATGCGAGCCGTGATAACCGCCATCCATCTTGACGATGATGTCGCGGCCAGTGAAGGCGCGCGCCGCCCGCATCATCATCATGGTGGCTTCCGTACCCGAGTTGGTGAAGCGCAGCAGTTCGACGCTCGGCACCCGTTCGATCAGCAGCTTGGCCAACTCGACCTGGGGCGCGGCCGTCGTCCCGAAAACCGTGCCCCGCGTCAACTGATCGGCCGCCTCCTCAACGATGCCCGGCTGCGCATGACCGTGGATCAGCGAGGTGAAGTTATTCAGAAAGTCGAGATAGCGATTGCCATCGCAATCCGTGAGCCAGGCGCCCTCGCCAGCGACCATGTAGGTCGGGTAGGGCGCGTGCCAGGTGGCGCTGCGCGTCTCGCCGCCGGGCAGGTATCGTTGCGCCTCGTCGTGCCGCGCCCGCGACCGGGCCGTCCGCTCACGGTAGCGCCTAATGATCTCATGCTCGGCTTGCCCCACGTCGATTACCGTCTCCATAATGAAGTCCACTCTCCTAGTATCGCCACGAGCCGCTGCGCAGATTGTAATCGCGGCTCCCGTGAAAAAACAATCATCGCATCTTCTGTGTCCTCAGTAAGTAGTTCCAATTAAGTAATGCAAATTTCACTAAAGCAACGATTTGTAGGGGCGACATACTATGTCGCCCAAAACCACAAGTCGCAGCGGCAGCGGGCGACCAGATTGGTCACCCCTACGAGGCGCGCTTCTTTCGCATGACTAACTTGGTACTGCTTAGATCCAAGTTAGTCATGCGAAAACTCATTGAAATCTATGGCGGGAGTGGGCGAGCCGGCGGCTCGCCCCTACGAAGATTGGATTATTTTGGCGATTTCATTGATGCAGCCATTATTCTCATTACTTGCTCGGTATCACTTCTGCGTTCTCGGTGGTGAAAATGAACTGATCCCAGGCAGCCGGCGCCGAAACCGATAGTCAGTCCGGGCGCTCTGTTCTATAATCGAGGCTGAAACTTGATTCCCCAATTCTATTACGGAGTGCAGATGCGACGCATAATCTTGATAATCCTCATGGTCTTTGCCGCCGCCGGCGTGCTTCGCGCGCAGGAAGGCGAGTTGGCGCTGAACTGGGACCCGGTGCGCAATACCCTGACGGGAATTGTCGACATTTCCGGAACCGCTGATATTCCCGATCAGTTTTACTTCTTTTTGGAGGCCGCGCCCTGGGACGCGGAAGCGGAAACGCCGATCTGGCAACCGGTGACGAGTTATGTCATGGCGCCGGTTGTGGATGGCGCGCTCGGCAGTTGGAATACCAGTCGCTTTGCTGACGGCTTTTATCAACTGCGCCTGCATGCGGTCAATAACGCGAACGAAAGCGCCCACTACACGCTGGCGCCCATCTTGATCAACAACAATAGCGATCTAGTCAATATGGAACCGGTCGCCCTCATCACAATGTCGGACAGGGCGCCGGCGGAGGACGGTATGACGCCCTCGCCCGCGATCGACAACCGGCTGCCCTTGCCTGTCGGCGGGCACGTCTTACATTTCGGAGATGCGGCGCAAGACGCGATGCAGCGCGCCGGCATGACCTGGGTCAAATGGCAGATCCCCTTCCATATTGGCATCGACGACTTCGTCGCCCGCGATCGCATCAACCGCAGTCACAAAGCCGGCATGCTGGTCTTGCTCAGCATCACAGGCCACAAACATGACCTGGCCGAAGGCGGCGACGAATACCTGGACGCCTACGCCGCATTCCTGGGCGAGGTGGCCGCGCTTGGCGCTGACGCTATCGAGGTCTGGAACGAAATGAACCTCGACCGCGAATGGCCCACCGGGCAGATAGACCCCCGTCGTTATGCCATCATGCTGCAAAAAGCCTACACCGCCATCAAGGCGGCCAATCCCGATACCCTGGTCATCACCGGCGCGCTTGCGCCGACGGGCGCCGAGGGCGCTTTTGGCTTGGCCAAGGTCTGGAACGACGACCGCTACTATCTGGGCATGGCCAACGCCGGCGTCGCCCAATACGCGGATTGCATTGGCGTGCACTACAACGAAGGCGTCCTGGCGCCAACGCAACGAGGCGGCGACCCGCGCGCCGACGATTATCCCACCCGCTACTTCTTGCCCATGCTGGACCGGGTCGCCTGGCCCTTCAACAACGCCGACATCCCCATGTGCCTGACCGAAATGGGTTATCTCTCGCGCGAGGGCTACGGTCCCCTGCCGCGCGGATTTGAATGGGCGGGCCGCGTCACCGTCGCTCGCCAAGCGGAGTGGCTGGCGCAAGCAATTCAGATGGCCTCCAATTACACGCGCATGCCGGTCGAGCTGTTCATTATCTGGAATATCGACTTCGACAATTATGGCGCCGATCCGCAAGCCGGCTACGCCATCATCCGCCCCGACGGAAGCTGCCTCGCCTGCAATACGATCGCCCAATTGAAGCGATAGCTCCTGCCCAGCCGCCGATGACCATGTATGGGCGACCCAAGGGTCGCCCGCCGAAGCGGATAATTGTAGGGGCGACTTACCAAGTCGCCCGTTTTTTTTCCAATTGACAATTCCATACTATGATTATTGGTGGATACGTAACGGATAACCATGTGAAGCTGCGCTTTGCCAGATCATTAATCCTTGGGCTGCTTCTGGGCTCGCTTGCCGGGTTCTATTTCGGCTGGATTCGATTCCCGCCGGCCACGCGCAACAGCGCCATCAGCGATCTGGCGCAGCGCTACCGCGACGAATACACCGTGCTTATCGCCGCCGGTTACGCCGCGGATGGCGATGCCGCCGGCGCCCGCGAACGACTCGGCAAACTGGCAATCGATGACATCTCCCTGTACCTGCGAAGGTCAACTGAGCGGATCATTCGCGCCTCAGCGCGGGAGCTCGACGACATTCGCCTGCTGGCGCGCCTGGCGCATGATCTGGGGGGCGCCACGCCGCTGATGGAACCCTTTCTTGCATTGGGCGGGCCCGATCCATGATTCCACAAAAATCAAGCGCCGATGAATCACGACGCGGCGCACCCAGTTACTTCTCCTACGCGGTCTTCGCCTGTAGCCTGATCGCCGGCATCGCGCTCGGGCTGGCATTCACGCGCGCTTACGGCCCCTTGCAGCGCGGCAACGCCGAACCCTGGCAATTGCGCGCCGACGAACGCCATCACTTCGCGATCGCCATCGCCCTGGAACATGCGCATCATGGCGATATGGCGCGCTCCCTGCACAAGCTGATTGCCCTGCGCCCGGCGCAGCATCCGCTCGATGCCCTGGCTGACGCCGCCTGCGTATTGGGCAGCAGCGGCTACCTGCGCAGTGATAGCGGCATCAGCGCCTTACGAAGCGCCGTGGCGCTTTACACTGCGGGCGGGCGGGCGGGCTGCGCCGAGCAGCTCTTGCCCCTTAGCGCCATCGAGAGCGCGCCCGATCCAATTGATGACCAGGCCTCCGCGGCTGATTTCGCAAGGCCACTGCCGACCAAACCGCCGCTGTCGGAGGGGCAGGCGCAAGCGACCATTCGCCGCCTTGTCCCCAGGCCTGTGGCTCTGCGCTCATTCGAAGCGCGCGCGGCCCGCTCCACCTGCGACGCCTCGAACCCGGCGCTGATCGAAGCGCATGTGGTGGACTACCTGGGACGCGGCATCCCCGGGCAGCGAATTCGCGTTCGCTGGGGCGACCAAGCCGACATCTTCGTCAGCGGGCTCAAGCTCGATCGCGGCGATTCTTACGCCGACTTCCAGATGGAAGAAGGCATCGAATACGCCATTGACATGCCGGGCGCCGCCGACCCGCTAGGCGCCAGCCTGAGCGCCGGCGCCTGCTACAGCGGTAACCGCCGCCTGCTGAAATCCTGGCGCGTCACCTTCGTCGAGACTTGATCGCCCAGGCCCGCCAGTTACGAACAAATGTAGGGGCGACCCCCGAATCGCCCGCGTCCCCGCAACTCATTCCCTTTCCTCACGTAATCCATTTAGCGACACGATGCGAACTAGGAGGCTTGTAATGGAATCCGACGACAAGGCGGCCAACGTCGGCGCCGGCGTCTTTTTTATCGGGCTGGGTCTGCTCTTCTTCACCGGCTGGTGGTGGCCCGGCATCATGTTTATCATCGCCGCGTCCATGCTGGCGAATGCGATAGCGGCGGGCGAACGCTGGCAATCGGCCTCCGGCGCGCTCTGGTTGATCGGCATCGGCATCCTTTTCGGCGTGCCGGGGTTAATTGGGGATCTCGCCAGCGCCTTCTGGCAATTCTTCCCGCTGATATTGATCGGCATCGGCTTGTTCATGCTCTTCGGCGGCAAGCATCGCCCAAAAGTCAGCGGCAAGCGCAAGAACGACGACGACATCCACCACGTCTAGCTCCCAAGCAAACGCGGGACTTGTTGACATTCGAGCGCCGCCCGCTATACTGATTTCAGCGGCGGGATGGTGGAATGGCAGACACGGGCGCCTTAAAAGCGCCTGCCCGAAAGGGCGTGAGGGTTCGAGCCCCTCTCCCGCTACCTTTCACAACGGTTTGCTAGGACAAGCTATTCCTTGGCTCAAGTAGTTCTTACTCCCTTGTTCAGAGAAATAGCGCCTCGCATCAGTATTCCCCAGGTTGAATACTTTGCGCTATTGGAATACTATAGCAGTAGACCATTGTGTGGAGAAAAGATCTGGGGCGCTGGAGGCGCACGCCAACACGAAGTGCAAGGATTCTGTGTTATATCGTACTATTCGCGGACTCTTGAGGTTGTCGCGCTCATTGACATCTATTTCGGTGGGTGCAGAGAAGATTGGTCTGACGCCGACCGACAGGCATTCAAGCGGATGATCAAAGAATTCAACTCATTGCGAAAAGGCAAATCCAAATGACTGTGAAGAAGAGCAAGGATCTGGATCGTAGAGAGATATTTCGCAGGACCGAACACTTGTTAAGTGATCCAAAGAACTATGAGGTTTATGTATCCAAGAAAACAAATCCTGAACTGAATCGTAAGATCAGAAGCGGAGAGCTTACTGTAACACTCCAAGATTTTATTGAAGCGGATGGTGACATCGCCAAACTACCTGGTCAAGTTGCTACTAGAAACCACATCAAAACCTAGCTCTATCTATATGTAAGGCGCACGTCGCTTACAGGCAGAACTGCAACAGACTTTCGTGTCGGGTCGAGTAGATAAAACAACGGCGGCAGCTATCTCTCCAGCTGCAAATTGTGCAAGCCAGCGTACACGCCATCAGCCGCCAAGAGCTCATCGTGACTGCCCTGCTCGCAGATCCCCGCCGGCGTCAGCACCAGGATGCGATCGGCCTTGCGGATCGTCGACAGCCGATGCGCGATGACCAGCGTGCTGCGATTCGATATCAGCCCCTCAAGCGATTGCTGCACGACTAGCTCGCTCTCATTGTCAAGCGCGCTGGTCGCTTCATCAAGGATGATCAGCGGCGGATCCTTCAAAAACAGGCGCGCGATGCTCAGCCGCTGGCGCTGGCCCGCCGACAGCTTGATGCCGCGCTGGCCAATCTCGGTCTCGTATCCGTGCGGCAACGCCATGATGAAATCGTGCGCATAGGCTTTCTTCGCCGCGTCAATGATCTCGTCTTCGCCCGCCTCCGGCTTGCCGTAGCGGATGTTGTCGGCCACGGTCGCGCCGAATAGGTACACATCCTGGTCGACCGTGCCGATATTGCGCCGCAGCGCGCGCAAGCTGTAATCACGAATATCAACGCTATCCAGACAGATCCGCCCGGCGTCCACTTCGTAGAATCGCGGGATCAAGGCGCTGAGCGTCGTCTTGCCCACGCCCGACGCGCCAACCAGCGCCACGTACTCGCCGATGCCGATCCTCAGTGAAAGGTCCCGCAAGACACCGCCGGAGTCCGCTCGATAAGCAAAGCTCACGTTCTGCAACTCCAGTTGGCCCCGCACCCGCGCTGGCGACTGTGGATCAGCCGGATCCTGAATCGCCGGCGGCAACTCCAAAATGTCCATTAAACGATTGAATCCGGTTATTCCCTCCTGATACCAACGGGCGAAATTCACCAGCCGCTGTATCGGCTCGATCAAAATGCCGACGTAAAGCAGAAAGGTGATCAAATCCGATAGGTCGAGCTCCGCCCCCAAGATGGCGATCGCGCCGAAGATGACCACCACGACGGTCATCACTTGCGTGAACGCCACCATGCCGTTGTAAAAGTAGCCTTCGCTCTTGTACTCCAGCCGCCGGCTCTCGACAAAGCGCGTGTTCGCCTCATCAAATTTCGCCTGCTCCCAATCCTCGTTGGCGAAGGATTGCACCACGCGGATGCCGGCCAAGCTGTCTTCCACCTGCGCGTTGACTTCGGCGACGCGCTCCTTGCTCAAACGCATGGCGCGGTTCATCTTGCGGTTGAAATACAGCGAGAAAAGAAACATTAGCGGCAGGAAGGCGATGATGATCAGGCTCAAGCTCGCGTTGATGCTGAGCGTTATCACAAAGACGCCCAGGAACTTGACGATTCCCAGAAACAGGTCCTCGGGCCCGTGATGCGACAGCTCCGAGATGGCGAACAGATCGTTGGTCAGACGGGACATTAGCTGACCTGTCTTCTGGTCATCGTAGAAGCTGAATGACAACTTCTGATAATGGGCGAAAAGCTCGCGCCGCATATCGCTCTCGATCATCGCGCCCATCATGTGCCCCTGATAATCGACGAACATGCTGCAAAGCGTATGCGCAGCGACCAGACTAACCATGATCGCCGCCATGACAGCGATATCGTCAATGGGATTAGCCGCCTCCGCGCCCAGCAGATTCTGCGTGATATGCCGAACGCAAAGCGGCAGGATCAGCGTAATCCCCGAGGCGATGAAGGCGCAGAACAGGTCAAGCGACAGCAACCCGAGATAGGGCTTGTAGAACGAAAGAAACTTTATCATCCGCGATGGCACGCCTTGGCTCCTTTGGTCCAAACACGAAACTTCGCTGCATTATAGCAATGCGCCGCGCCTCTCTCTAACTCGATCTTGACATCATAGAACAGGTATTCTATCATTTACTAATGCGTCTTATGTTGACAAACATGAAGGAGGTGGCGGATGTCTACGCGAATGGTTCTGATGGCGCTACACCTGATTGTGTTGGCCGGGTGCGCGCCGCTAGCTATGCAAGTTGGGACGGAGATTTCGCCGCAGATCAGCACCGACGTAGCGCGGCAACTGAACGAGGCGCTCGCCGACCACCTCGCTGCCGCTCATGAACCTGCTTTGCCAGCGCGGGACGCCGCGACCCAAATCTACTACGTCGCCGCCGACGCAACTGTGAACATCCGTGCCTGCCCGACTACTACTTGCGATATCGTCGATCAAGCCGAACATGGCGACCGCCTCAGTGTCGTCTTTGATCATGGCGAGTGGCTCGAACTGCTGCTCAAGGATGGCGGCGCCGGCTTCATCTCCAGCTTTCTGGCCAGCCAAGACGCGCCAGTAAGCGCCGAACAAGCCTCGCTCGCCGCCACCGACCCGCCCTACGATTGCGTGACCAAGACCTGCGGGGAGATGGACTCCTGCGAAGAAGCGGTTTACAAGCTCTACGTTTGCGGCCATAGCGCGCGCGATGCCAACAACGACGGCGTCCCCTGCGAATCCATTTGCCGCGGCACATATGTCCCTGCTATCGCCACTCGTTTCGCCGGCATCGTTCCCACGGACGCCCCGACTTTGCCGCCCGGCGCCGAAGAAATGGGCCTCGTTACGCGCGTCGTCGACGGCGATACCATCGACGTGATGCTGAACGGCGTCAACAGCCGCATCCGCTACCTGCAGATGAATACCCCCGAACGCGATGAACCCTGCTACCGCGAGGCGACGCAGGCGAACGCCGACCTCGTCGCTGGCCAGATTGTCCGCCTCGTGCCGGACGAAGAACGGGTTGACCGCTACGATCGGCTGCTGCGCTTCGTCTACGTTGGCGATGTGCTGGTCAATCGCGCGCTCGTCGAAGGCGGCTGGGCTGAAGTCGTGCTCTATCCGCCCAACGACGCCCACTACGATGAATTCGTCAAGCTGGAAGCTGAGGCGGCCGCCGCTGGCCGCGGCTGTTACCCAACCGGCATCTTCGACGACAGATCGACCACGCGTTAGCGTTCTGTAGAGCGGGCGACGCGACGAGTCGCCCCTACACCTTCATATCGTGATACGCTACAGTTGGCGCGAATAGCGACAGAGCAGTTGGCGCGATGGCTGTCAAGCGATTGATGTATTATCCACAGGACGAGGCGCTGCTCCGGCGGAAGAGCCTGCCCGTCGCCAATCTCAAGAACAAGCGCCTCAAGCGGCTCATCCAAGACTTGAAAGACACCCTCGAATCGCAGCGCGGCGCCGCCATTGCCGCTCCGCAAATCGGCGCGCTCAAGCGCGTCGCCGTCGCCAAGTTCGGCCAGAACGATGACGCCGAAGAAGAGCCGATGCTGACCCTGATCAATCCTGAAATCATCGAAGCCGGCGAGCCCGAAACCGGCTTCGACGGCTGCCTCAGCATCCCCGACATTTATACCTGGGACACGCCGCGCCCGAGCTGGATCCGCTTTCGCGCCCACGGCGAGGACGGCCGCGAGATCGTTCGGCGCCTGCAGGGCATGGACGCGCGCGTCTTGCATCACGAGATCGACCACCTCAATGGCGTTCTTTTCCTCGACCGTCTGCGCGATCCGGACGAACTGTACACGCCGGTCGAAGGCGACGACGGCAAGACGAAAATGATCAGACTGGTCGACTTGCGAAGGGGAAGCTGATGACCAAGGAAACGACCAGCAAAGCAGCGCTGCACAAGCGCCTGAGCACCCAGCCGTCGGACGAGCGTATCGCCTTGATCTTGAACGTCCTGGAAGCGGCGCCCGCGCGGCTGCAAATGCTGAGCGGCGGCTTATCAGAAGCGGAATTGACGACGCCCTTGGGCGCAGGCGAGCGCAGCTTCAAGCGCGATCTGACGCATCTGATATACTGCGCCGAACGCGGAAGCGAGCCGCTCTTTCACGCCCTGCTTTTGAAGGAACCCGTCGTTCCGCGCATACACGCCGAGCGCGATTGGGGCGCGCTCATGCGCTACGAGGCTTTTGAAATCGACGAACTGTTGGCTTATTTCAATTTTCGCCGCGCCGCCTTGCTCCGTATTCTACGCGGCTTGAAGCGCGCGCAGTGGGAGCGCTCGGTCCGACGCGAGGGCGTCAAACGGAGCGAATCGGTCTACCATTGGGCGCGCGGTTTGTCCGTGCATGAGCTCGGCCATCTGGAAGATTTAGCGGGGAAACTCGGCAAAAGCCTCAGCCCTTGATGCCGGAGGTGGCGATGCTCTCGATGAATGCCCGCTGCAGCGCCAGATAGAAGACCAGCACCGGGATCGTCACCAGGGTCAAGTAAGCCATGATCTCGCCCCAGTACGTGTATCGCTGAAAGAAGTATTGCAGACCGACCATGATCGGGCGCAACTCCTCCGTGCGCACGGTCATCAGGGGCCAGATGTAGGCGTTCCACATGAGCAGAAATTTCAGAATGGCGACCGTCGCCAGGATGGGGCCCGAAATCGGCATGACGATTCGGGTGAATATCTGCCAGATGCTGGCGCCGTCTATCCGCGCCGCCTCCACCAATTCATCGGGCAGATCGCGGAAATACTGATAAAAGAGGAAGATGCCAAGCGAATCCGCGATGAATGGAATTATCTGCACATGGTAGGAGTTGAGCCAGCCGATCTTGAAGCCCTCAGGACCTATCCAGGGCAGGCTGTTGACGACAAGCAGCAAGGGTATGGCGATCACCTCGAAGGGTACGATAAAGGTGGCAATAATAAGCGTAAGCATTAGCTTTTTCCCGCGCCACCTCAGGAAGGCGAAAGAGAAAGCGGCCATCGAATTAAGCAGGATGCTGGCCAACACAGCCACGACTGTGGTAAACACCGAGTTGAAAGCGAACTGTATGACTGGCACGCGCTCGAATGCGAAGGCGTAATTGTTGAGCGAAATATCGCCTACGGGCAAAAATGCGCGCAGCGAGCCGGAGTCGCGCAGCAGTTGCAGATCCGGCTTCAAAGACGAGACGACCATAAAGACAATCGGGAAAATGAAGATGGCTGAAATCAGGATTAACAGCGTGTAGCGCAGGCTGAGGATCAGTTTATGTCGCGTTTCCCAGGTCATGGTAGACATAGCTAATCTCGGTCGCGCGTCAAGTAGCGATTCACAATCGTGATGGCCAGCACAACCACGAAGAGCACCACCGATATAGCGGACCCTTCCGCGATATCTTGCTTGTCATAACCGCGCTGCACCGCCTGATAGACGACGCTTTGGGTGGCATCCAGCGGTCCGCCGCGCGTCATGACATCGACTTGCACGAACAAACCCGTGGCCTGGATAACGATGACAATCAGGATCAGAACCGCGGTATTGCGCAAGCCGGGCCAGGTAACATAGCGGAACTTCTGGAGGGCGCCCGCGCCATCCAGCCCCGCCGCTTCATACAAACTGACGGGTATCGTCTGCAATCCAGCCAGCCAAATCACCATGTGAAAACCTACCGCCTGCCAGGCCGACATGGCGATCATCGCCGGCATCGCGGTGTAGGGATTGCCCAGCCAATCCACCGGCTGAAAGCTGCCAAAGGTGGCGATGCCCAGCAATGTATTTAGCAAGCCGTTTTCACCGTCGTAGATGAAGCGCCATAGCAGCGAAACCACCACCATCGACACCACCACCGGCGCGAAGTAGATGGCGCGGAAGACGTTGATATATGGCAGCGACTGATTGAGCAAGAGCGCCAGCAGAAGCGCCAAACCGCCCTGCAAAGGCGCGATAACACCGGCAAATACCAGCGTATTGATTAGAGCGCGCAGGAATACCACATCCGCCGCCAGGATGATCGTGCGATTCTCGCCCGATTGCCACGAGGCGAATTCGCGCAATCCATTTAGTTCCGGGTAGTCCGGATTCTTGCGTGTGAAAGTCCGCAATCGTGGATAAGCGATGCCGCCATCGTCAGCGTAAACAATCGCGCCGTTCTCATCGCGTTCCGGCTCCAGTGTGAAGACGCGCACGGTCAAGAGCCGCTCGAAGTTCTTCATGCCGACCCATTCAGTCGGGTTCGGCGAAACAAGCCGCTGATTGGTGAAGGACATAACAAATGCCATCAAGAAGGGAACGACCAGGAAAATGGTCAAGACTAGCAAAGCGGGCAAAGCCATCAGCCAGCCCGCAATAACCTCGTTGCGCTGATACAGAGGCGCGTCCTCAGGCACGAGCAACCGCACCCAGCGCGGAGCGTTCTTCCTGCTTTCAGCTGCGCTAATCATCTAGGGGACCTTAGACAAATTTACGAGGTCAGCGTCGTTTCAATAGTACTATCAATGTGCTTCTGATATGTAGGGGCGAGCCCGCGGCTCGCCCGAAAATGTTTGGTCAGCGGGCGACCGGAAGAGCCGCCCCCGCACGAAGTTTGCCAAAGGCAGATGGCTGATGGACAAGTTGTCAATCAACCGCAGTCGAAGCCGTATCCGCCATTGTCTTCGATATCAGCTTCGATTTCGTCAACGGCGGCGTCCAGCGAATCTTGTACGTCAGCGCCGTTGGCGATATCGGCCAGCGCTTTCTCGAAGATGAGCGCCAGCGTCGCGTAACCCGGCGTCACCGGACGGATCAGCGCTTGATCATTGCTAAGTTCGTAGAAGACTTCCAGCGGTCCGCCGGCTGAATAGTTCTCGCTCATCGCGGCGGCGTTGGCTGTCGCCGGCGCCAAACCGGTGGCATCGCTGAAAGCCGTCAGCCACTCATCCTGAATGGCGAATTCGATGAACTGGCTCACGCCTTCCGGATGTTCCGTAGTAGCGGAAGCGCCCAATTGCCAGGAGGCGGCGCCGATGATGTTGCCGTGCCCAAAGTCGGGCGCTGGCAAGAAGATCAAGTCGTCGCCCACTTCCGCCAGGGTCGAAACGCCAGCCCAGTTGCCCATCCATTGCAAGGCGTAGCGGCCATCAATGAAGCCAGTTTCGCGATCGCCCGTATCTTGCGATGTGCCCGGCGACAAGCCGCGATCAAACAGGCTCTGCCACCATTCGCCAAAGGCGACGCCTGCTTCGCCATTTAATACGCCTTCCGCTTCGCAGTAGGTCGAGCGGTCGATCATGTCACCGCCGAAGCTCTGCAGGAAGGGCGAGAAGGCGTAAGGATACCATTCGCCGGTCCAAGCCATACCCAGATCGAAGGCGTACTCAAACTCGCCGCTGGCTTGCAGCTGTTCCAGAATGGCGTCAAATTCATCACCGGTCCACGGCTCTTCGAGCGTGGGGATGCGGATTTCGTGGGCTTCCAAGACCGAGCGGCGGGCATAGATGGATACCGCGGCATCCCACAAGCCAACGGCGTACAGTTCGCCCTGCCATTCGCCGATGGGACCCGGCAGAAATTCATCCAACGCGCCTTCGGACAAGGTCAAGGGCGCCATCCAGCCAGCCCAAGCCCAACCCGGCATGACGGGTCCGTCCACGTCGATGATATCCGGCAAGTCACCAGCGGCGGCCGCAGCCACAATGGAGGAATTGTAGGACTCCTGCGGGAAAGCCTCCAGGATCACGGCATATTCCGACTGCGAAGAGTTGAAAGCCTCAATCAAGTCTATGAACACTTGATGTTCAGCCGCCCAAGCGCCGCCGTGATACCACATGCTCAGCTCAGTTTGAGCGGCTGCCAATCCGCTGACCATGAGCAAAACGATCACGACAACAAGAACAGATAGTGCCTTCTTCATTTTCTACCTCTTTCAATTGCTTAAATTAACGATACCTGTAACAACTACTGTGATAATCTATTCTGCCGTTTATCATCATTAAGCTACTATCGTCACTGAAACTAGCAGATTACTTTATCGCTGACAACTGCCAGATATTCAGCGAGCGCAGCGCCCGCCGGTTGATCAAGCGCAGACCCTGGCTATCGGAGTTGGAAACATAAAATCGGCTCGTGACCCGGCTACGCCCATTGGCGACTGCCTCGATCACTGAGCCATCCAGCAAGATGCGCAGCCGCAGATGCTCGCCCGGGTCCAGCCGATGCGCCAATCCCTGCGCCTCGTTGTCGTACTCCGCCTCTTCGCCAGCGTATTGCCGCGTGACCCGCAGCGCCTGCGTCCTCGCGTCATACGTGATGGCGACCTTCTCCCGGCCATCGGGCGAGCGCGCCAACTCAATCCCGCAAATGTCGGCCAGTGAGGCATCAAACTCGACTTCGATATCGAGCGCCAGCCCGCGCAGCGGCAAGACATCCTCCGCCAAGTCGCCCGCTTCGGCACGGAATCCGTCGCGGCGCAGGGCTTTAATCTCAGGCGCCGGATGGCTGACGAGCCGGTTCCGGCTGTCCAAGCTGAGCACGCGCGGGATCGCCTGCACGCCGCTCCAGCCAGCCTGTTTCTGCTGACTGACGCTGCGCCCTTCGCGGATCCAAGCCCAGATCAGCCGCCGGCTCTGCGCGTCAACATGCGTCAAGGGCGCGTAACCGTAGCCGGCGTCGTAGACCGTCTCGCTTTCGGGGATGAAGCGCTGGTTCTCGTAGCGCCCGACAAGCGCCAGCACGGTGGCGCCGCCGCCATCGAACATGCTGGATACGATCAGCACCCAACACTCGCCCAGCGGGAAGAAGTTCACGCATTCGAAGTTGTCGCCGTGGCGCGCGCTATCGCCGACGAAAAGCGGATGCAGGTACTGCCAATCGCGCAGGTCGTCCGAGCGGTAAAGCAGCGCCGCCCCGCCGACGCCATTGATGTGGCCGCTGATCGTCATATACCAGCCGTCAGCCTCGCGCCAGACGAAGGGATCGCGGAAATCGCGCGCCTGGAAGCAATGCGCCGGAATCTCGGACAGCACCGGGTTGCCGCTGTGCTTCGTCCAGTAGCTCAGGTCTTCATTGCCAAATGCCAAGCATTGGACCTGCCGCGAATAATCATCGTTGACGCCGGTGTAGATCGCCGTGGGCAGGCCGCCATCATCCACCATGCAGCCGCTGAAGACGCCGCCCTGATCGGGCGAGTTCGGCGTCGGCGCGATGGCGACTGGCAGCTCCTCCCAATGCAGGAGGTCATCGCTGACGGCGTGCCCCCAATGCATATTCGCGTGATAGGCGCCGTCGGGGTTGTATTGGAAGAACAGGTGATAGCGCCCGCGCCACTGAATCACGCCGTTGGGGTCGTTCATCCAGTTGGCGGCCGGCAGGAAGTGGTAGGTGGGCCGGTGGATGTCTTGGGGGTTGGTTGGGGTCATGGGGATTCGCCTCAATCGAATTCAAGGGTGATCTCGATTATAGCGAGGGATGTTGCCACATGGGTAGCTGGTCAGTTAATGTTGTTGCGAGTACCAATTCGACATAGACACAAGGCCTACTCCCCCTCCACAATCTCCCGCGCCAGCCGCAGCAGCTCCGCCCGCCGCTCGGCCTCGACAGCACGCCCCTCGAAATAGCGCGCCAGCAACTCCAGCGCCGTCAAGCCCTCAGGGCTGACCCCGAGCCGCGTCCGCGCCCGCCGGTCGACATCCTTGCTGATGCCAGCGATATGGAAGACGCCCGCTCGCCTTAACTCCTTTACGATGAGGCTGTCCTTGAGCAGGGTCTCGCTCTCCGACGTCAGCTTGATTCGCAGGCGCGCAACCGCGTTTTCCAGGTCCGCTCGCTTCAAGGCCGCCAGCACCTCGCCGGTCGGATTGTCAAGCGCGCGGGCGTCCACCGTCAGTGTCAGCATCTTGCGCGCCGGCAATGGGATGAACCGCCAACTCGTCTCATTCCGCGTCAACTCGACCCAGCAGAAGCCCTTGCTGTCATTCTCTTCGCCGAAGTCGATGCGCTCCAGGCTGCCGCTATAGACGACCGGCGGCGCGTCCGCTGGCTCAGACCTCAGATTCTGATGCCGGTGGATATGCCCCAGCGCGACATAATCCCAGGTCGGGTCGGCCAGGACCGCGAGATCAGCGACCACATCCCGCCCCAGCATCACGCTCCGCTCGCTGCCCCAAACGGCGCCGGAAACGCTGAAGTGACCCGTGAGCAGGCGCGGGGTATCGTCATCCGCCAGTTCGCGAGCCTGCCCGCTCAGCCGCCGAAGCCGCTTGTGCAGCGCCCGCGTCAGTTCCTTATCCTGTTCAGCGATGGTCAGTCCCCGCGTCGCCCCAGCCTCCAGCAGGCGCGCGCGCGTCGGATAGGGCGCCGCGCCGATGATGACCGCGCCGCGCTTCGTCTCCACTCGGCGGACATCATACTCCTGCGCCACCCAAACCGCGGGCACGGCAAGCGTCTGATAAATTTCGATCGTGCTCGCCTTCGCCGCGTTCATCGGCGCATCGTGATTGCCGGCCAGCAGCACGGTCGGCGCCAGCTGCGAGAGCTGCAGGATGCGCGCCGCGAATTCGCGCTGATAGGTTTGATTTGGGCTGCGGCTGCGAAAAGCGTCGCCGGCGAAGACGACCAGATCGACATCGCCTTCACGCGCATATTCGACCATGTCGTCCAGGCGCGCCAGAAAATCGAGAGCGCGGCTGCTCAAGCCCGTTTCGCCATCGATGAGCCCGTAATTCTCCATACCGATATGCACATCGGCGAAATGCAATACGCGAATTGACTGGCTCATCAGCGCGGGTCCCCAACAGCCTCCGTGGCTCAGTCGTCGGCGCGATGATCCTCATCGCCGACGCCCACCGGTTCGTTGCTCGTGGTTACGCTTGTCCATTGTGGATAGTCAGCGCGAAGATGGCCGAAGATCGGGCTCTCGTTGCGCAGTATATCGACAAATGCGAATAGATCGTTGATTGGCATGAAGATTGAGCCGCGCCGATTGGCGACATCCACCTGCGGCGCCGGCGTTTCGCTAGCGGGCGACAAGAAATAGACATCAAGGCGGTAACTTTCCTGATCCTCCGCGCCGACCCCATTGCAGCGCACCAAGCCGCGAATCCGCGCTGTCACGCCGGCGAAATCCCGCTCTTCTAGCTGACGCCAAATCACCATGTAATTCTTGATTTCAAATACGGCAACAAGCTGCTCCGCCATCGCGCGACCTTCCGCAACATTCGTCCTGAACGCCAGTTCGTCTCATTATATCGGCTTGTCCGCCATCGTGAAAACGGGCGCCTGATCGCCGGCCGCCGCAGCCACAAAATCAAGCAGAAAACGCATACCAGACTAAAGCGCATAAGCATAACAAAAGCATCAAGCGCACAAAGTAGAGTTGCATAGGCGGCAACCGTCCTTTCGTTCGGTCGATCTCCTGCCATTTGGGCGGTGTGCCCGACTCTGCCGCCGGACAGGCTAAGCGCCGGTCTTACCGCCTGCCTGACTTGCTATCCATGATACAGCCCGTCCGCGTCATCGGCCTGAGCGCCAAACCGACGCCTAGCCAACGCCCGCTCTACGGGAGTGCGCACATGCATCTTGTCAGCGGCAAGATGGCAATTTAGAATCGCTGCGATGTCCACGTTACTGCAATTGATTTATGCCTGCTGCGCGCTGGCGCTCGGTCTCTACACGGCGGGCCAAGCGACGCTGCTTTGGCGCTATTGGCGGACGCGGAGGTCGGCGACCGCTTCGCCGCCCCTCACCGAGCTGCCGGCGGTTGCTGTGCAGTTGCCGCTATACAACGAAGCCCGGGTCGCGGGCCGCTTGATCGACGCGGTGGCCGCTTTCGACTACCCGCGCGACAAGCTCCTGATACAGGTGCTGGATGATTCGAGCGACCTCACCGTGCCGCTCGTCGCCAGGAAGCTGACCGCCCTGGAAGCGCGCGGTTTCCAAGTGCAGCATATTCGCCGAGTCGACCGCGCGGGCTTCAAAGCCGGCGCCCTGGCCGAGGGAATGCGGCATTGCCAGAGCGAATATCTCGCCATCTTTGACGCCGACTTCGTGCCGCCGCCCGATTTTCTGCGCCGGGCGCTGCCGCATTTGCTGGCCGACCCCGGCATCGGCATCGTGCAGAGCCGCTGGGGTCACCTCAACGCGGACGAAAACAGCCTGACGCGCGCGCAGCGACTATCGATTGACGCGCATTTTGTCATCGAGCAGGCGGCCCGCAACCGCAGCGGCTGGCTGATCCCCTTCAATGGCACCGGCGGCGTCTGGCGGCGCAGTTGCATCGAAGCGGCCGGCGGCTGGTCACCCGAGACCTTGACCGAAGACCTCGACCTCAGTTACCGCGCGCAACTTGCCGGTTGGCGCTCGCAATTCCTGCCCGAGGTGGAAGTGCCCGGCGAGATACCGCCGCAGCTGGCCGCTTATAAACAGCAGCAGTCGCGCTGGGCGACCGGCAATACACAGTGCCTGCTCAAACTGGCGGGTCCGCTCCTATCGTCAAAGCTGCGCCTCTCTCACAAGATCATGGCAATTCAGCATCTCTGCCAATATCTGCCACAGCCATTGATGCTGCTAATGCTGCTGCTGACGCCGCCGCTGCTGCTATCCGGCGGGCTGGCGGGCCTGTCGCTGGCGCCCCTCGCCATTGTCGCGCTGGCGCCGCCTCTCATGTACGGCGCAAGTCAGATGCGGCTATATGGCAACCGCGGAGCGCTGCAGGCGCTGACCGCCTTCCCGGCGCTGCTATTCATTGGAACAGGCATGTCGCTCAGCAACAGTCTGGCCGTCATCGCCGCCCTGCTGGGCATCAGAACGCCCTTCCGCCGCACGCCGAAATTCAAGCGCGACTGGAAGCGCAGCCATTACGCCCTCTCCGCCGATCATACGCTCTGGCTCGAAGCGGCGCTGATGATCTACGCGCTCTGGGCTGCGGCGCTCGCTTGGGAAACCCAGCGCGACTTATGCCCTTACTTGCTGATCTACGCGCTGTCTTTCGCAGCCGTGGCCGCCTGGAGCCTGCGCGAGAGCATGGACCTGCGCCGACTGCGCATTGAGCTGGGCCGGCAGCGCCGTGGCGAGGCCGCCGAGGTCCTACGAGCCAGGAGCTTGGCTCCTTGTACGAGGCGACTGCGTTATACTAGTCGCAAAAGGGGACGATAAGCGCTGTGAAACAGTTGATGGATGACAAACGCATCCGCTACCTGGCAATCGCCCTGCTGGCCGTCGTGCTCTTCTTAGGTTTGTTCAGCCTGGTATCGACCGCCCTGCAGCTGATCGTGCCGCTGGCGATTGCGGGCGCGGCCGCCTTCGCCTTTTACAAGATCGCGCTGGAAGGTCGCGATTCGCCCGCTGTGATGGAAGACGAGGTCGCCGAAGCAGCCGGCGTCGCTCGCCCTGAAAGCATCGGCCAGGCCTCGCGTGGCCAAGGGGGCAGCGGCGCCGCGAGCGACGAGGACCGGGGACGCTTGAGCGCCGTCGCGCAGGCGCGCAGCGAGTACCTTGATACATCGACGCCCGCGGAAGAAATCCTCGATCAGATCAAATCGCGCAAGCAGCGCCTGAGCGGAGACGATGCATGAAACTGCTCTCCGTTAATGTCTCGCGGCCCCGGACCGTATCCATTGACGGCCGTACATACTCAACCGGCATCTATAAAGAAGCCGTCAGCGGACCCGTTCAGTTGCGCCGGCTGAACCTGGATGGCGACGGCCAAGGCGACCTGAAGAATCACGGCGGCGAGCACCAAGCCGTTTACTGCTACCCGCAGGAACACTACGCCTACTGGGCGGACCGACTTGCGCGCGACGACTTCGAATACGGCCAATTCGGCGAGAACTTCACGACGCTCGGCCTACTCGAAAGCGAGGTCTGCATCGGCGACAGCTTCCGCATCGGCGCCGCCACTATCCAAGTAACGCAGCCGCGCGTCCCCTGCTACAAGCTGGCGAATAAGATGGGCAGCCAGGGCTTCGACAAAGTGTTCTTGCGCGTCAATCGTTCCGGCTTCTACGTCCGCGTGCTGGAAGAAGGCGCTGTCCAAGCGGGCGACCAGATCGCGCCGCTCAGCAAAGACCCGGTCGGCATGACCGTCGCCGAGGTCAAGGCCGCGCTCTATCTCGACAAAGAACCGAGCGCCGCCGAGCGCGCCTTGCAGATCGTGGCGCTCTCCCCCGGCTGGAAACGCTCATTTGAGAAACTGCTGACGAGAGCCTAGCGGATCGCGCTTAGGTTCAGCACCGACACCGAATGCGGCGGGCACTCGACAGCAAAGTCGCAAAACTCTTTCGGCGTATGCCGTCGGGGCGACCAATCCGGTTGCCCGCTGCCGCTGCGACCTGTGGTTTTGGGCGACATGGTAGGGCGCGTAGACACAGCCCGCCTGTCGCCCC
>JAPOYS010000108.1 GCA_026706455.1 Chloroflexota bacterium
TCCACGCCTGGCTGGCGCAATCCTGGGAATACAATGAAGACGGCACGGAAATGACGCTGGTCATCACCGAGGGCGCCAACTGGAACGACGGCAGGCCCCTGACGATGGATGACTGGCTCTTCACCCTCCAATACAATCAGGAGAACGCCGATAAAGGCATCAACTGGTCCTCATTCCTGCGGGACGTGACCTGGAGCGCCGAGGGCAACGCGATTACATTCTCCCTGCCAGCGCCAAACTGGCGCTTCCACTACAACTTCACCGGCATCGGCACCTTCACCCCAGTGCCAAAGCATGTTTGGGAAGGCCAAGACCCGACCACTTTCAAGAATCCGGACGCCATCCATTCCGGTCCCTACCGGTTGGTGAGTTCCAACGCTGACACGCGCACGACAATCTGGGAACGGCGCGATGATTATTGGGATCCGGAGCGCATGCCGGCGCCGAAGTACATGGTCTGGCTCAGGCGGCCCGAAGCGGATGTGGCCGTCTTCGAATGGGAAGAGGGCAACTTCGATCTCGGGCGCATGCCCTTCAGCGTCATGATCCGTATCATCAGCGCGAATCCGCATATCAAGACGCTGGTGCATCAGGATCCCTGCCCGCGGGGCTTGATACTCAATACTACGGTTCCGCCGCTGGATGACAAACTGTTCCGGCGCGCGCTGGGCTTGCTCTTGAATCGGCAGGCGGTCGCCAACCTGGCCAACGTGCCCGGCTACGTCACGCCTGTGCTCTGGCCAAATCTCGGCAGCCCCGACGAGCGTTACTACGACGCGGCGGCGGCTGAGGAATTTCAGGTGACGACGTTCGATCCGGAAGCGGCGGCCGCCCTGCTCGATGAAGCCGGCTACCCGCTGGTGGACGGGGCGCGCGTGGATAAGGACGGGGAGCCCATTTCGCTGGACGCCTTGTACATCGACATCGGCAACCCAGCCTGGACCGTCTGGGCTTGGCTGCTAGCCGAGCAAGCGCAACTGGTTGGCATCGAGATCAACCCGCGTCTGCTCGATATTCCAACTTTCCTGACGCAGTTGCCCAACGGCGAGTTCGACATTATTTTCCGCTGGTTCTGCGGCAATTTGCCCGGCGACCCCATCGCCCTGTTTGACGGCTTGCACTCCGAACACGCCTTGCCCATCGGCGAGCGCTCCGGCGGCGTTCCGGGCCGCTATAGCAACTCGGAAATGGACGCGCTCATTGAGCAGATCAGAACGGCCAATCCGGCCTCGGAGGAAGCGCAGGAGCTATTCCGGCAAGCCTACCAAATTTGGGCGGAGGATGCGCCATACCTGACCTTGTTCGGCGAGAATGAAGGCGTTGTCTTCAACACCCAGTACTGGACGGGCTTGGAAGTGGGCCAGCCTTGGGTGCACTGGACGCCAGCGGCGCGCCAGATCATCGACTTCCTCGAACCGGCCAACGGTATGTAGGGGAGACTCTCTGAGCCGCCCTCCCGATAATATGCGCATGATGTAGGGGCGGCCTATCAGGTCGCCCGCCTGCGCAATCTACCAATTGTCGCCTTTAGGCATGACTGCCTTTGATTTGCCGTGACCTCACGATGGCTACCGACTCCGCCACTCGGGCTATAAAGACGGACGAAAATCGCGACGCGGCCGGTCGGCGCGAGATCTACCTGTACGCCTTGCGGCGCTTCGGCGTCTACCTCTTCACGCTGTGGGCGGCGATCACCGTCGCCTTTTTCATCTTTCGCCTGGTGCCGGGCGACCCGATGAATATCTTGCTCGGCAATTTGACGCGAGCCGAGGGGCGCCAGCGGGATAAGGCGGCCGAAGAAGCCATCATCGCTCAATATCGTCAGATCTTCGGCATGGACGATCCGCTGCCGATTCAATACCTCAACTATCTGCGCAAAGCCGTCCTGGGCGGCTTGGACCTCGGCCCCTCCTTTGTCGAATACCCGGCGCAGACCAAGGACCTCGTCTTTCGGCGGATGCCCTGGACGATTGGCATTTTCACGACTTCGGTGCTGCTGGCTTGGATCGCGGGCACGGGTTTGGGCGCGCTCATCGGCTGGCTGCAGCGCAGTCGGCTGTCGCGGCTGGCGGTCGTACTGTCGACGCTGCTGCAGATCACGCCCGTTTATCTGGTCGCGCTGGCGCTGATCATCTACGTCGGCTACAGCTGGCGTCTCCTGCCGGCCGGCGGACCCTACGCGCGGCACTTGCAGCCAGCCTGGACCTGGGAGTTCATCAGCAGCTTGCTGACGCACGCCATCCTGCCGATGCTCTCCAACATCATCGTCATCGGCGCCGGCTTCACGCTGGGGATGCGCGCCCTCATGATCAGCGTACTGGGCGAGGATTATCTGACCTTCGCCCGCGCCAAAGGCTTGTCGCCATTCACCGTGCTAAAAGACTACGCCTTCCGCAACGCGCTGATTCCCCAGGTCACGGCGCTGGCCATCATCGTCGGCGCGACGCTCAACGGCACCTTCATCATCGAGGTGCTCTTCCAATTGCCCGGGCTGGGCACGCTCTTCGTCCAGGCGATGGGGCTGCGCGATTTTAATACGATGCAGGCGGTCGTCCTCTTCTCGATATTCGCTGTCCTTACCCTGACGCTGATCGTCGATCTGGCGCTCCCGCTGCTCGATCCGCGCGTTCGGAGGACGGCATGAGGAATAGCGGCATCATCATCGGCTCAATCATGCTGGCGATCATCGTCCTCGTCGCGTTGTTTGGTCCCGCGCTGGTCAATCAACTGATCTTCCCGGGCGAACGACCGGGCATGCGCGGCAGCTACCGTCCCTACCAACTGGATTCCGCGCAGCACCCGATCGGCACCGATGGCGATGGCCGCGATGGGCTGATGGTTTTCGTCTCCAGCATTGGTCCCTCCCTGCAGATCGGCGTCATCGCCGGGGCCACCTCCACCTTCCTCGGCGTCGTGATCGGCTTCTTGGCCGGCTACGCGCGCGGACGGCTGGACACGCTCTCGCGCATCCTGATCGACATGGTGCTGGTCATTCCCACGCTGCCCCTGCTACTGATGCTGGCGGCTTATATCGAACGCTGGGACCTATACAAGCTTGCGCTGATATTGGGCGTCTTCGGCTGGTCTTTCGTCGCGCGCGTCATTCGTCCGCAAGTGCAGAGCTTGCGCGAGCGCAGCTACGTTGACCTGGCGGTGCTCTCGGGCGAGAATCCGCTGGAGATCATCTTCCTCGAGTTGCTGCCGCCCCTACTGCCCTATATTGGGTATGTCTTCTCGCTGAGCATCGTTGGGTCGATGTTGGCTGAAGCTGGCTTGCAGATCATCGGCTTGGGCGCGGGCGGTCTGCCGACGCTTGGCTTTATGATCGCCAAAGGCTTTCGCGAGAGCGTTATCGCCATCGGGCTGGTTGGGCAGATGCTGCTGCCGGCCGGCGCCTTGATCTATGTCTTCCTCGCTCTCAATCTCATCAACACCGGTCTGGACGAAGTCTTCAATCCACGCTTGAAGACGACGGTCGAGGGGAAGTGAGCGATGCCGGCGCTGCTGGAAATCCGCGGGCTCTCGGCCGGCTTGCAGGGGCGCCGCGCAATCACACAGGTGATCAGCCAGATCGATCTTGATGTGCAAGCCGGCGAGATCCTCGGCGTGGTCGGCGAGTCCGGCTGTGGCAAGAGCACACTCGCCACCGCCATCATGCGCTTGCTCGTGCCGCCACAAGTGCTGCAATCGGGTTCGATCCGCCTGCGCCTGGCCGCTGGCGAGACGGTCGATCTCCTGGCGATCTCGGAAAGCGAGCTGCGCGCGCTGCGCTGGCGACACTTGTCATACATCCCGCAGGGTTCCATGAATTCTCTGAATCCGGTCTTGCGCGTCGGGCGCCAAATGATGGACACGCTGATACAGCACGGCCTCACCAGCGGCGAGGCGCGCGCGCGCGCAATCGAGGCGCTGGAATTGGTCAACCTGGAACGCAAGCTGCTCGACAGTTATCCGCACGAGTTGAGCGGCGGCATGCGGCAGCGCGTCATCATCGCGGCGGCGGTGAGCATGCGGCCAGCTTTGATCGTGGCTGATGAATTGACGACCGCGCTCGATGTCGTCACGCAGCGGCAGATCTTGCAGGAACTGGCGGCCATCCGCGATGAGCTGGGCGCGACCATCCTGCTCATCACGCACGATATGGGGGTGGTCGCGCAGATCGCCGATCGCGTCGCCGTCATGTACGCCGGCAAGATCGCCGAGCTGGGAAGCGTGCACGGCATCTTTGAAGCGCCGCGGCACCCCTACTCGCAAGGCTTGATCGGGTCGATCCCGCGCGCGAGCGGCCAGCGCGTGGAAGGCTTGCCCGGCGAAGCGCCCAGCCCTTGGAATTACCCGGCTGGCTGTCGTTTTCACCCGCGCTGCCCCAAGGTATTCGACCTTTGCCGAGAACACGCGCCCGAGCTGATGCGGCAAGATTCCGGTCGCTGGGCGGCTTGCCACTTATATGACGACGAGGTCGCCGCCCATGCCTGATCTCTTGGCGGTTGAGAACCTGCGGCAGATATTCGGCGGGCGAAACCGTACCTACGCGGTTGACGATGTTTCTTTTCGGATCCCGGCGGAACCGCGGATTGTCAGCCTGGTCGGCGAGAGCGGCAGCGGAAAGTCTACCATCGCCCGCATCATTTTGGGCTTGCTGCGGCCGACCGCAGGCACGGTACTCTATGATGGCGTCGACATTTTCAGGCCCGATCGGAGTTGGAATCGCCGATTTCGCAGCGAGGTGCAGGCGGTTTTCCAAGACCCCTACAGCGTATACAACCCGGTCTACAAAGCCGAGCGCGTTCTGAAGCTGGTAATCCGCAAGTTTGGGCTCGCTAAAACGAAGGCGGAAGCGAGAGAGCGGATGGAGGCGGCGCTGCGGGCGGTTGATCTGCAGCCCGACGAGGTGCTGGACCGCCATCCGCATCAATTGAGCGGCGGTCAGCGGCAGCGGCTGATGCTGGCCCGCGTGTATCTGATGCGCCCGCGTTTGATCGTAGCGGACGAGCCTGTTTCCATGATTGACGCGGGCATGCGCGCCTCTTTCCTGAATATTCTCGGGGACTTCCGCGACAATCACGGAATCTCGACGCTCTTCATCACGCATGACCTTTCGACGGCGATGTACCTCGGCGGCGAGATTATTGTGCTCTATCAGGGCCGGATCATGGAGACGGGCGCCACGCATAGTGTGATGAGCGCCCCCATGCATCCATATGCGCAGCTGCTGATCGATTCCATACCGACGCCAGATCCGCGCCGGCGCTGGGAAGAGGACCTGTCCAGCGCGCCCCTATCTGAGATCGGCGGAGCCACGGTCGCGAGCGCCCCCAATCGCGACCACTGCCTCTTCGCCGATCGCTGCCCGCAGGTCATGGAGAAATGCTGGGCAGCGCGCCCCGTCCTGCGAGCGCCGGCTGCGAGAGCCGCTGACGCGGCGCATAGAGACGTAGCATGTTATCTCTACGACTGATCGTCGCCCGCCGAAGCAAGAATGTAGGGGCGACCCTTGGGTCGCCCGCTGAAGCGAAGAAGTAGGGTGGCCTATCAGGTCGCCCGACAACATACGCCAAAAGAGGTCACCCATGATGGCGAACAAGCATTCCGCAGCGGCGCTTTCGCTGAGCGGAACGGACTGGTTCATTCAGGCGGACGCCGCTGGCGAGGGCGCGGGGGAGCGCTACTGCACCGCCGATACTACAGCGCCGGCTTGGATTCCAGCCAGCGTCCCGGGCAACATTCAAGCCGATCTTGAAGCGGCGCATGAGTTACAGCCACTGTGGCACGGCGCCGGCGATCCGCGGCTAGCCGATGTGGCGCGCAAGGACTGGTGGTATCGGCGGGACTTCGAGCTGCCAGCCGGCATGGCGAGCCGCCGCCTCAAGCTGGTATTCGACGGCGTCGATTACGCTTGCGATGTCTGGTTGAATGGCACGCATCTGGGTCGGAACGCCGGCATGTTCCGCCGCTTCGGTTTCGATGTCGCCGACATTATCAAGCCCGGCGCGGCCAACCAGTTGGCGGTACGGATCGATCGCATCCCGGCCGAACTCGCGCACATTATGGCCGCCTCGGATGGACCTCTGAGCGGCGGCGGACCCGATTACCCGCGCGAGTGGGGTCCCGATTTCTTCGTCAATGGCATCAACCAGACGCGCCAGTTGCTGAAAGACCTCAAAAGTCCGACCAACTTCGGCTGGGATTGGGGCGTGAACATCTACACGCTGGGCATCTGGCAGGATGTTCGCCTGGAAGCCAGCGGCGATGCGCGTATCGAATTTATCCAAACTCAGACCGAGCTGGACGACGATCATCGGCGCGCGCGCGTCCGCGTCAAGCTCGAAGTCGACAGCTTGCGGGCGCTGCCGGTCCAGGCCAAGCTGCGCGTCGACGGGCAGGGCGCGTCGGTCGAAACCAGCGTCGACGCCCATCTCAAGTCGGGCGCTAGCGTGATCGAGGCTGAGCTCTGGCTGGAAGCGCCGGCGCTGTGGTGGCCCAACGGGCAGGGCGAGCAGCCCTTGTACAAGCTCGAGGCGCGCTTGCTGGCGGCGGACAGCGGCGACATTCTTCATCAGACCGACCTCCGTTTTGGCCTGCGCGATATCCGCTGGGAGCAAGTGGAAGGCGCGCCCGCCGATTTCATCAATCCGTATCAGCTGGTTGTGAACGGACGTCCGATTCGCATGTTGGGCTCGAATATCTTGCCGCCCGATCTGCTTTTTGGCCGCATGAACGAGCGGGGCGAGCGGCTCATCCGGCTGGCGGCGGCGGCCGGCATGAACACGCTGCGCGTCTGGGGCGGCGGCGTCTTCCCGACAGACGCCATGCTCGACCTGGCTGATGAATTGGGCATCATGCTCTCGCAAGAGTTTCCGCTGGCTAGCTGCCGACCCGAGACCGACGCGGTTTTTCTGGGCAATCTCGAAACGACCGTACGCGGTCTGGTCAAGCGCTATCGCCACCACGCCAGCATCATCGAGTGGTCCGGCGGCAATGAGATGTGGTGGTTTCAGGGCGACGATCACCCCGCCTTGCATCTGCTGGAGCGCATTGTCGCCGAGGAAGACGACCGCCTCTTGCGCGCCACCTGCCCCATCCAGGGCGCCCGCCACAGCCCCTGGCATTACGACCCGGAATCGCATTACGCGCATTACGATGACAAAGAACTGCGCGATACCGGCTGGCGCCGCGGCGAGAACAAGATGATGCGCTATGGCGAATTCGGCTGCCATTCACTGGCGCACCTGGAGGTCTGGCAGCGCGAGATTCCGCCTGCCGACCAGCAGCCGCCATACGATGAGGACAATCCGGTTCTCATTAGAAAGAATGTCGTACAGGCGGTCTTTACCAGCGAGCATTGGCTGCTCGAAAGTATATTGAAACGGCTTTTCGGACCCATAGACTCGTTGGAAACGATGCTGGAAGCGGGGCAGTATCTTGGCGCGCATGGCTTGCGCTACGCGGTTGACGCCTTGCGGCGGCGCGGCAAAGAGATCGGCGGCCTATTGACCTGGGTGCTAAACGAACCTTGGCCCAATGGCGGCGGTCCCATGCTGGTTGATTACGACGGCAGACCGCTGATGACCTACGACTTTCAGAAACAGGCGCTGGCGCCAATCAGCCTGTCCCTACAGTACGAATCCAACTTGGTTGATCCAGCAGCGGGCTTGCAAGCCGAGGTTTGGCTGGTCAGCGATGCGCCTGAGCCGATGACTGATTTGCGCTGGCGCTGGCTGCTGCGCGATATTACGGGAGCCGAGCTTTCACAGCGCGACGGTCAGGTTTCGATTGAGCCGCTGGAAGCCCGCCATTTGGGCGACATCAATACGCGTCAGTTGAGTGCAAGCGCCGCCGGACCGATGCTGGTGGAGATGCAGCTCTTGGACGCGCGGGGCCGAATCCTCAGCGAGCGAATTGAACTGTTCGGCTTGGCTGATTCGCCGGCGCCCTTGGCGCCATTCTTGCCCGGCGCGGCGTCCGCTAGTCAGGCGGTCGACCAAACCGTGCTGGAAGCCGTTGGCGTTTCCGCTCAACGGGACGGCGACTGCGATGTTTTGCGTATCGAGTTGGCGAATCAAGGCGCCATGACGGCGCTCTTCTGTGAGCCGCACCCTCTGCTCGATTATCGCGTCGATATCGACATCGATCCAAATCACGCCTTTATCCCGCCGGGCGAGACGCGCGCGATCACGATAAGCGCCGCCGCTGATTCGCCCACCGGTCTTAGCTTGGCGCAAACTGGCTGGCGCATATCCTGCTGGAACGCCGCCGATATTGTCATCCCCCCAAGCGAGGACCTGCTCTTTGCGATTGGCCGGCGCGACGCCATGACGCGCGAGTTTCTGGGAACCGACGATCCCGCCTCTATCACTTCCGCCCGCGAGACCATCATTCAAGGGCGACTCCCCAATCGAGCCTCCCTGCCCTATCGGATGGATGCCGGGCGGATCGTTCGCTTCGTCTTCGATGTCGCGCAAGGATGGGAGCAGCCGGCGCGCCTGCGATTGCACACCGCCGATCAATGCGACGCGGTTGCGCCACAGCTGGAGGCGACGGTGAACGGGCGGCGATTCGATGCGGCTTTGTCAACTGGGTTGGGAATTCAAAACGCGGATCCCGCTCAGCTCGCATTCCCGCAGACCGCTGCCATCAATCTGCCAGGCGGCACACTCGTCCGGGGACCCAACACCTTGAACATTCGCGTTCTCAACGAAAGCTGGTTCAGTTGGGATTCGATTGATCTCATCGCCACCAGCGGCTGAACAGCATCTATGCCAAACGCTTCCTCACCACGGCTTCGTCTAGCTCGACGCCCAAGCCGGGTCCGGTCGGCGGGGTGATGAATCCCTTCTCGAAGCGAATTGGCTCTTTCAGGATGTCGCTGTGCAAGCCCGCGCCGTTGTACTCCTGTATCAGAAAGTTGGGCGAGCAAGTGTCCAGTTGCACGGCAGCGGCGGCAGCGACCGGACCGCAGTACATGTGAGGCGCGATCATAGCGTAGTGCGCCTCAGCCATGCCCGCGATTTTCTTCGCCTCCAGGATGCCGCCGCATTGCCCGACATCAAGCTGAATAATTTGCGCCGCCTGTTTCTTGAGTAATTCGGCGAATTCAAACTTGGTCACCAGCCGCTCGCCGGTGGCGATGGGAATGCTTGTGTGCTGAGCCACGCGCGCCAGCTCGTCGATGTTCTCCGGTGGCACCGGCTCTTCAAACCAGAAGGGGCTGAACTCTTCCAGTTCCTTAGCCACGCGAATGGCGACAGCCGTGCTGAACTGGCCGTGCGTGCCGATGCCGACTTCGAGCTCGTCGCCGACGGCATCGCGTATCGCGCGGAAGATCTTGGCCACGTGGCGAATCGTCTTCAGCGAGAAATCACGCGGCTGCGGGAAAAGCGGCGTGAAGGGATCGAGCTTGCAGGCGCTGTTGCCTTCTTCCACCAGTTTGAGCGCAATCTCGCCGGCTTTCAGCGGATTCTCCCAAATGCCTTCGGTCGGCATGTAGGCATAGGCGCGCAGCCGGTCGCGCACTTGCCCGCCCAAGAGATTGTATATGGGCTGATTTGCCGCTTTGCCGACGATATCCCATAGAGCCATCTCGATGGCGCTCAGCGCCGGCGTCATATACAAGCTGGGGTGACGCCAGTCATGCCGCGAAGCGTAGATCCTTTGCCAAATCCGTTCGATATGAAAGGGGTTGCAGCCGATGACAAACTGTTCGCAGAAGTCCTCGATCATGCTGATCTGGGGAGCCAGATTGGCGGCGTGCATGGTGGGCCGTTCGCCCAAGCCGATTATGCCTTCATCGGTCTTGAGCTTTACAAACAGCCAGTGTTTTCCGCCGATGTAAGGTTCGATATTGCGGATGACAATGGTCTCGACGCCAGTGACTTGCATGGGTTAGCGCTCCTTTGAATTTCCGTCTGTCTGCTCATTCACGCGGGCGATTCACAGAATCGCACCTACTTTACGAAAGCGGCCGAGCGGCCGATCTTCGGGCGGCTTCAATCCACAATCGCCTGATTTGCCAGCACACGCAATTCGCGTCTGATGGAGTAAGAAGAAGACGGCATGAGCTGCGTCAGGAAGATCGCCGTCATCTCCTCCTGCGGGTCGATCCAAAACGTCGTGCTGGCGGCGCCGCCCCAGCCAAACTCGCCGGGCGAGCTCAGAATCTGAGCGGCTGCCGGGTCGAGCAAGACGTAGCCACCCAAGCCAAAGCCGACGCCATCGTGGCGCGTTTCCGCGCGGAGACCGCCGCGGCGCAGATTATGCCGCGCGCCAAGACCCATACCGACGCCGGCGGCTCGGTCGTCGCTTTGCAGGATGTAGCCCATGCTCGATAGATCGCAGTTGCCCGGCAGGTGATTGCAGGTCATCAACTCAACCGTCTTGCGCCCCAGGATGCGCGCCCCATTGAGCTCGCCCTTGTTGAGCAGCATCTGGCTGAAGCGCAGATAATCGCTCGCCGTCGAAACCAAACCGCCGCCGCCCGAGCACAGCGTCGGCTCCTTCAAATAAGCGCTAGCGCCCGGGCTATCGATGAGGCGGAAGCTGGCGCCATCGCGCTCGTAGTTGGCTGCGAAACGCGCGACTCGATCCGCCGCAACGGAAAAGCCCGTATCGCTCATGCCCAGCGGCGCCAGGATCTCGTCGGAGAAAAAGCGAGCGAGCGAACGCCCCGTGATCACTTCGATTATGTGGCCCAGAACATCGGTCGCCACGCTGTAATTCCAGCGCGTCCCCGGCGAAAACAGCAGCGGCAGCTCAGCGAGCTGGCGCGCGAAATCCGCCAGCGTCATTCTTTCCCCGAGCAAGTCGCGCTCGCGGTACATCGCGTCGATGGGATGCGCATGCAAATGGCCATAGGTCAAGCCCGATGTGTGGGTCAGCAGATCGCGGATGGAGATCTCGCGCTTGGCCGGGACGGTCTGGTAATTCTGGGCATCGCCAGACTCGAAGACTTCCAGGCGCTCGAATCCGGGAATGAATTTAGAAGCGGGATCATCCAGGTGCAGCAGTCCGCGCTCGTACAGCATGAGCAGGCCGACCGACGTGATCGGCTTGGTCATCGAGTAGATGCGGAATATGGTATCTTCTTCGACGGGCGTCCCGGCTTCAACATCGCGCTGGCCGTAGCGATGCAGGTAGACGGCTTTGCCGCGCCGGGCGACCAGGACGAGATAGCCCGGTATCTTGCCGGCATCAACATAGCGGTCGAAATGCGCCGCTATTCTGCTGAGACGATCAGTGGACAGTCCGACGCTTTCCGGGCATGCCAGTTCAATCATGCTACTGCTGCTCCCAAGTGACCGTGTCCCAAACAGTAGAGATATGCAAAGTTTGTGTTTTGGCAGCGGGCGAGACAAGTCTCGCCCCTACAAGGCTTGTTCGCTACTGTGTCAGTTTAACTCAACGGAGATTGAAAGAAGGCGCTAATTTAGGGCGATTATATCGCCATACTTTGACTTACAAAGTGTTAATGCCCACAGTGAACTGGGCATGCTGACGCGCATAGCCGCGAAAATGGCCGCCTACAACATCGCCATCCTTTTCAACCGGCAATGTGGACGACCAGACGGAGCGATAGTACCGCTCATCCGTTCGTAGCGGACCAGCCTTACATAATTGCGTCTCGATGGGCGGCCACAACGTCGCCCCTGCAAATTCGCGTTGCGGCGGGCAAGCTAGTAGATCGCCCGCTTGTCATGGATTGTCCGGCGGTTCAATATGAATGCGAAAGCTCGACTTGGGGTTTTCCATATAGGCCCAGGCGCGCGTCTTGCTCACCAGCCGGACGCTCACCCGTTGATAGGCGTCGCCTTCGTAGGCGTCCAAGCGCTCGAGCTCATCGGCGCTGACTTCAAAAAGCGTGCCCTCGACGGTGGAGCCGGCATGCGGCTGGAGGATCGAATATACCTCATGGATGCCGGTCAGCTTCGCCAGGCGGTAGCCGCGCAGACTATCCGGAACGCCTGCGCCAAGCGTCCGACCGAGCAGCTTTTGCTGCGTCGCCGGATTCTTCAGCGTTCCGTAAGTGAACAGATTTTCCATGCGCTTGGGGTTCTCCTGTGCCTTGGCGCGCGGATTGCTTGAGTTTACTAAGAAAGGGGCGGAACTGTTAATACCAAATTGCGGAGTTAGTCGTCGCCTTGCGGATGCGCGCCGTCGAGATAACCGGCGATCCACTTCATCATATCGATCGAGCCCTGCGGATTCGCCTCGCCATGCTGCAACTGTCGTTCGATGCTGTCTTCACCGCGGATGAGCGAGGGCTTGCTGCGCTTTTCAGCCATGCGCGTGATCCGGTGGGCCAGATTGCGCAGGTTGGTCGCCAAAATGTGACGCTGCTCCGACGAGAGCCCATCGCTGACCTCATCAACTTCGCGCCGGATCGTGTAGGAGTCTATCTCGTGGATGTGGGCGGCGTCAAAGGCATCGGTGATATGCTCCAGGATAGAATACGTTGTATTGATGGATTCAGCGAATTCGACCGGGCTTTGGCTGTGCAGCCAACGCCGCATCGCCAGCACCGAATAAAGAATATGCTTCTGCGCCTCCAAGTGGCGCGTCGATTCCAATTCGCGCTCGAGACGCTGCAACTGCGTAAGGCCTAAGCCGTGGGTGTAATTGCGCCACCAGTTGTCGACCGTCGCCCCCAGCGCCTTGTTCAAATGTATCATACGGCAGATGCGCGTGAGCCCGTCCACGACTGCCTCAAGGTCGTCTTGGGCGCCATAGTGCCGCAGCAGATGCGTCAGTGAGACGCGCGTCGCGCCTTCATTCTCCTGCGCGTGGCATGAGTCGAACAGCTTCCAAAGATGCCGATACGAGACCTGCGCGCTGTGATGCTTGGCCATGAAGCGCGCCAAGGCTTCCATCAGGGGCTGCGTCTGTGGCTCCCACTGATAAAAATCCAGCAGTGAGAAGTAGGCGCCAATGATGTTGTGAGGCAGCGCGCTCTTGATGCCGCCCAGCGCATTCAGTATGGACAAGGCTGTATCGAATGGCACGGCGTCGCTCTCCAGCGCCTGGCTAATGCGCGGGAAGAGCAGATCGCGATCGGCAAAATGCTGTGCCGTGTCCGCAATCAACTTGCGATCATCGCATTGGATTATGCTATCGAACACGTAATCGACCGCATCATCCGTCAGTTGATTGCTCGCCTCGGTCGCCAGCAAGCGCGCGATCGCCGGAGGTCGATAGACGGCCGGCAGATTCACCCGTTCGTCCGAAGCGTACAATGACCAGAGACGCTGAGCCGACGCGAGCGTGACCAGAATCTCATCGGACACCTGAATGCCGTGATACAAGGCAAGCAGAAAGTACTCGGCTTTTTCATCGACCAACTGCTGCAGCGACTCGGCTGTCGGCGTCTGCAGCGCGATCCGCACCTTGGTTTCCAGGGCGCTGATTAGCATTCGGTCTTCATACAAGGCATCGACCACATCGGGCACGCGGCGGACGGCGATCAGTATCAAGCGGATGCCGAGCTCGCCATCAGCGTAAGCGCGCTCCTTTGCCAGCAGGATGCCGGCGCGCAAGACATCGCTCAATTGATAGGATTGCGGTTCATGCGCGATCAATTCCAGCCAACCGGCCAAGGTGCCGACATCGGCATCTTCAATGGCGACTTCGAGCGAGTTCCGCGCCGCGGTTTGCAGCCGCGGGATCCACTTGTCGTCGATTCCCAAATGCGTCAAGCGGTTGCGAATGAAGACGTAGACGGCATCCGGTTGATCTTCCAGCATTTCGTCAAAGACGCTGGCTAGCGCCGCTTCCAATTCCGCGTCGCGATCCAGTTCTTCCGCCACGCGGCGGCCCGCAGCCATGTCTCGCTCGCTGAAGGCGTTTTGCAGCAGCTTCCTCATATAGTCGTGGCGCGTCTCGTCGCTTGGCGGCGCCGCGCCGTCCAGGACTCCTAAAATCGCTTCCGTGGAGACAACCTCCGCCGGCGTCCGAACCTGACGGTCCACTCGGTACCCTTCGGCAATCCGCTCAAGAGCCAGACTGAGATCGCCCGCCTCAGCCAGTGATTTGGCTAGCGGCGCCATGCCCTGTATTTCCGACGCCAGCGCCAAACTATCACCAGCCCATAGCGCGCGCAGCGCTTCAATGTAAGGGTGGTCCAGCGCTTCCGCGATGACCGCCGGCTTGGACCAATCGAAGACCCAGGACGTCCGGCCACTATCGGCATCAGCGAAAGACAGCTGCGGAAGGCTTTGGCTAGCCGCTGGCGCATGGCTGGCGAAGGTCAAGCGCGCGGCCAGGCGACCGGGAAGCAGCGCCTGCAGGCTCGCAATCAGCGCCAGCCGCCCCCGGAAATCGCGGGGATATCGTCGGATGGCGAGACGACGATCGTGCAGCAGCGCGCCGAGCAAAGCGAAGGCGAGGTCAAAGCGGTCATCCGGCAATTCGTCCAGCAGGCGCTGAAGATTTTGCGCCCGCGCTTCGACCGAGATCGGATCAACAGTCGGCGGCTGCAACGCTGGCAGCGTCTGGTTGACATCTTGCGAGGCTTCCGGCAGGAAGGCGAACCACTGCTCAAGCTGCAGCGCCGATTCCGGCAAGGCGGCGGCCGGCATGAACACATAGTGATCGGTAGCCGCTTGCGGATACTCTTCCCTTGGCTGAATTGTCGCCAGCAGCAAGCGCGTCCCGTCAAATTCATGCAGCGCCAATGCCGGGCTGGGCGCCCCGTTTTCATCCGGCATCGCTTCCAAGTCTATCAGCCCGGAATAGAACTTCGGATCAATCGACGGCGGCGCGCCATTAAACATCAGTAGCTTGCGGCGTCTTTTGCCGTCTTCGTCTCTGTCATGACCGAGTACTACGTAGTCGAGCGCCGCTGGCACTGTGGCGCCTTTCTGTCTAAAGCTTGAATCGCACTATGTCATCATTGTGTCAAATAGCGCCGCGACTTTCAAGGACACGGCTTGCAAACCGAAGGGGGCAGGTCAGGCGAATGGTCGGCCCGGGAGCGTGATATAATCGGGCTGTTGCCGCGCCGAAAGCCAGGGAGAATCCCATGAAAGCCAAGATCGCGCTGCTCGTCCTTGCCTTGGCCTGCTTGGCGGCGCATTTGCCCGCGCTGGCGCAGGGGGCGCCGTCGCAGATCGAGGCTGCGCTTCTGGACTTGAGCGCGCGGCTCGGCTATTCCGTCGGCGTCGGCAATTTGTCCAATTGGCGCTGGGAACAGATGAACTTCGCCGACAGCGCGCTCGGCTGCCCGACAGCGGCTGGTGGCGGCGGCGCCGTCCTCGGCTACCGATTCGAACTGACTCACAACGCGCTGACCTACGACTATCGCGTCTCTAGCGACAGCGCGCTCGTTGTGTACTGCGGCCTGCTTGATGCGGCGACCGCGGCGGCCGCGCCGGAGGCCGACTCGCAATATTCCAATCGGCTATGCGTCGACGGAGCGACAGGCGGACCCTATATGCGCTCGCGGATCAACGTCGGCATGGATGTCGAAGTTCTGGGCGGTCATTTGAATATGCGCGCCCAGCCCGCGGTCCACACGCCGATCTTGCTGCGGATTCCGGCCGGAGCGCATCTGGGCATTACCGCCGGTCCCGACTGCGCCGACGGCTATGTCTGGTGGCTGGCAATTTCCAATGAACAGACGGGTTATATCGCCGAGTCCGGCGACGGCGGCTATTTTGTCCAGCCGCAGCGGCCGCCCACTGTGCCCAGCCGCGAAGTCCTCAATACGCACCTCGTAAACTACCTCCTGGAACTCGGGCGCATTCGCGGCAACTTCAAGCCGGTCCATGCCTGGTCCGCGGACGGCAGTTATCTGGCGATGCCCGGCGCGTCCGGCTCGGACAGCCTATGGGTGTATGACCTGCGAGAGCCGAACCCGAGTCCGCAGTTTCTGGAGTTCGATACGGGCATATCGTCGCTCGCCTTTCGGCCGCATCACGCGCAGATTGCCTTCGGCGCCGACGGCGGAACCTTGCATCTCTGGCAGATCGCGGAGGGCTCGCCGCTGACGTTCAGCGAGCGGCTCTTCTTGAACGCGCATATTGGTCCGGCTTCGTCCATCGCCTTTAGTGCGGATGGCGAAAGGCTGGTGAGCGCGGGCGCGGAAGCGCAGACGCAGATGGCTGTGGATCGCCAGTTCGCCGCGCTCGTCTGGGACCTGCCGACCGTCTCCCAACGTGCCGTTCTCACAGGGCATACGGGGCTGATTAAAGCCATCGCCTATCGTCCAGATGTCAATCTCATTTTCAGTGGCGCTGACGATGGCGCGGCGCGCGCTTGGGATGCTGGCAGCGGCCTCAGTCGATTCCATGTTGATTTTGGGGCGCCAGTCGCCGCCCTGGACATCAGCGGTGATTTGGCCGCGGTGGCGCTGGCGCGCTCAAGCGACAATCTCTTGATCCTCAGTTCGGCCAGTTTGAATAGACTCGCCAGTTACGATCTGCCGACGGATGGCCTCACATCGCTCGACTTCAGCCCGGACGGCTCCATGTTGGTGGTTGGCGCGGCCGAGGGCTTGTTCTCCATTTGGGATACCGCGTCTCATCAACTGCTCGCGACGCGTGAAACCGATGGCGGCGTTTACGATGTCAGCTTCAGCCCCGACGGCGCCCTGATCGCCGTCTCGTCCGAGAAGCATCATCTTGCGTTATACGGCGTGCCGCTCGGCTCCGGCTGACAATGGCGGCTCGCGTTATGGATTCAGCAGCCAGTTGGGCGCGAGAATGTCAACGCCGTCCAGCGCCAGCGCCTTCCCATTGCCGAACAGCGCGTGAAGCGGCGCGCCGAAAGCGGGCGGTACAGAGATCGCGCGAAAAGCGTCTGGATCAGCCAAATCCATTAGGAAGAGCAGCCCGGGAAACTTCGTCACCGACTGGTAGACGATTCGCCCGGGCTGGTTGGTAAAGCTCGCGCCCTGCTCATCGCGGCCCGGCGGCGTCAAGGCGCTGACGAGCCCGGTCGCCGTATCCAAACGATACAGATTCCAACTGCCGCCGCGGAAAGAATCGTAGACGATCGCCGCGCCATCGGGCGACCAAGCCGCCTGTGCGTCCCAGTATTCGTCATTGGTCAGCGCCCGGCTGGACGCGCTGGCGAGTTCATAAACGAAGATTTCACCGGCGGCGTCATAAACTAGCGCGCGACCATCCGGCGACCAGGACGGGCGCGCATAATCGGTCTCGTTGAATGTGAGCTGGCGCCGCTTCTCGCCGGCGGCGTCGATCAAGAAGAATTGATGAATCCCGCCCGGATTCGCTTGATACACGATCCACTCGCCATCGGGCGACCACTCCGGATTCAAATCGTCATAGTTGTTGTCGGTGAGTTGGCGCGGCGCAGAGTCGCCCAGGCGCAGCCAATACAGCTCGGCATCGCCGCCCCGCCTGGACGCGAAGACCAGGTCGCGCGTACGCGGCGAGATATTGGGCTGCAGCGCATCGGCAAAGTCTGGAGCCAGGCGCGCGCTGATGCCCCGCGTCAGATCGGCGATCCTGAGTTGCTGTCGGCCCGAGACGCTGGCGACGTAAACGACTTGCTCGCTGGCTGAGATATGCGGCGCAGCCCCGCGAGCGACCAGTATGAATCCCAGATTGACCAAAACGGTTAAGATACTCAAACGCGCGATGAAACGGAACATAGGCTGCCAGCGCTGCCTTTACAGCGGATCGGGCGCAAGTCGAATCGAAATGCCCTGTTTTCCGATGTTGCGATTCTGTAATCAGATCTCCCCATCTGCATTGAGACCAGCGTAACGCAAGCGAGAGCGGACTGCCATTTGTTACGCTTCCGCCCGCTGAATGTCGGATGTCGCCGCCGACACAGTTGTGATTCTAGCAGGCCGCCATTGCGCGTTTTGTCTTCGCTGTGAAGCGCAGTTGGATGTGCTATACTCTTGCCAGAAAATGAGCGCTTGCGGGCAGCCGCTCTTCAGGGGGAACTACATGGCGGAATATGAGATTTTAGAATTAACGGGCAAGTCTGTTAAATCCTATGATTTTGAGAATTTACTCGGTCAAGGGGGCTTCGGCGTCGTCTATCGCGCGCATCAGAAAGCCGTCCTGCGCGAAGTGGCGATTAAGGTCATATTGCCCAAATACGCCAATTCTCCCGAGTTCATTCGGCGCTTTGAGAGCGAGGCGCAGGTCGTCGCCCGCCTTGAGCATCCGCATATTGTCCCGCTGTATGATTACTGGCGCGAGCCTGACAGCGCCTATCTGGTCATGCGCTTCTTGCGTGGCGGCAGCCTGCGCGACATCATGGAGAAACATGGCAAGCTCGATATTGAGGTCGCGAGCAAAATCCTGGAGCAGATCGGCGCCGCCCTGACATTCGCGCATCGCAACGGCGTCGTGCATCGCGATGTCAAAGCCGACAATATCCTGATGGATGAAGACGGGAACGCCTATCTCAGCGACTTCGGCATCGCCAAAGAGGTCGGCGCTGAGGCTGGCGACGGGCAGGGCAACTTGGTCGGCACACCCGCTTACCTGGCGCCGGAGCAGATACGCGGCGAAGGCGCGGGTCCGCTGAGCGATGTGTACGCCTTCGGCATCATGCTTTATGAGATGTTGTCCGGCAGCCGGCCCTTCGCTGACGAGACGCTGGCGACCTTGGTCTACAAGCATCTTAATGAGCCGCTGCCCATGATAGATCACGACGCCTTGAATTTGCCGCCTGCCTTTAACTCCATTATTCAGCGCGCGACCGCGAAGGAACCAACCGATCGTTTTGAAGACGCCATTACCTTGGTAAAAGAATTCCAGCAGGCGCTGCGGCAAGGCTCGGCCGCCGCTGCCCTCGAGCTGGAAGAGTTGGACTTCTCCGAATTTGAACTGCTGGAGACTAAGAATCCCTACAAGGGTCTGCGCGCCTTTCAGCAGGCGGACGCCGCCGATTTCTTCGGTCGAACCGCCATGATCGAGCGCGTCTTGGGACGGCTGCAGGAACCGGTGGTCGAGAACAATTTCCTGGCGGTGATCGGGCCCAGCGGCAGCGGCAAGTCCAGCCTGGTGAAAGCCGGTGTCTTGCCGGCGCTGCGCCATGGCGGCGCGCCTGGCTCGGAGAACTGGTTCTACGCCGAGATGGTTCCCGGCGAAGTGCCGCTCGAAGAATTAGCCGCGGCCCTATTGAGTGTCTCGACATCGCCTTTGCCCGGCGTGGTTGATACGCTGCGCGACCACGTCGATGGCTTGGAGCAAGGTGTTTACGAAGCCTTGCCGTCCAAGGACAGCAAGCTGCTGCTGATGATTGATCAGTTCGAGGAACTGTTCACGCAAGTAGAGCATGAAAGCGATCGCCAACAATTCCTGGACCTTATCCTGAATGCGGTGAACGTCGAGAACAGCCCCGTCATCATCCTCGCCACGTTGCGCGCTGACTTTTACGATCGCCCCCTGCTCTACCAAGGATTTGGCGAGCTCATCAGAGCGCGCACCGAACTGGTCTTGCCTCTGAACGATGAGGAGCTGGCGGAGACGATCAGCGGACCGGCTTATCGCGTTGGCGCGATACTGGAAGACGGCTTGATAGAGACGATCATCGACGATGTTCGCGAACAGCCCGGCGCCTTGCCACTGCTGCAGTACGCCTTGACCGAGCTGTTTGAACGCCGCGAAGGCGCTTTGCTGACCAACGCCGCCTATCAGGATATCGGCGGGACCTTGGGCGCCTTGGCGAAACGCGCCGAAGAAGTCTACCGGCGCTTCAAAGTCGAAGGGCGAAACATGGCGCGGCAGATGTTCTTGCGCCTCGTCACCCTGGGCGAGGGCCAGGAGGACACACGCCGCCGCATCCTGCAATCCGAGCTGCTGACCTTGGGCGACCGCGACGTGGTGGAAGATGTCATCGACCGCTTCGGGCGCTATCGCCTGCTGACATTCGACCGCGACGACGCCACCCGCAGTTCCACCGTCGAGGTGGCGCATGAGGCGCTGATACAACGCTGGGAACGCCTGCGCGAATGGCTCAGGGAAAGCCGCAACGATATTCGGCTCGAGCGCGAGCTGCTCAACGCCGCCCAAGACTGGGAAGCCGCCGATAAAGACAAGAGCTATCTGATGCAGGGCAATCGCCTGCTCACATTTGAAGAATGGTCGGGCAGCACCAACCTGCGGCTCAATGAATTGGAATTGGAATTCCTCGCCGCCAGCCTCAAAGCGCGCGACGAACGGGAAGAGGCCGAGCGCATACGCCAAGAGCGCGAACGCGAACTGGAACGGCAGAAGGCGCGCAATATGCGCATCGCGGCGGTCGTTTTTGGCCTGGCCGCCGTGCTCGCTGTCATCTTGAGCCTGGTCGCTTTTGACCAACGGAATCAGGCGGAAGAGCAGCGGGCCATCGCCGATGAACAGCGCGAGATCGCGGTGGGAGCGATGCACGTGGCCGAAACCAACGAGCGCAAGAACCTCAGCCTGGCGCTGGCCGCCAACGCCCGCACCGCCCTCAGCGAAAACGATCCGGGGCTGGCGCTGCCGGTCGCGATCGCGGCGCGCCATTCCTTCGAACCGCCCGAAGCCGAAGTGATTCGCATACTGGGCGCGGCCACTTTCTCCCCCGGCCCGCGCTTCCGCTTCGCCAATTCGCCGAATACCATCCTCGGCGTCGCCTTCACTTCCGATGGCGCGGTCAGCGCCTATGCCGGCTCGGAAGGCCTCATCTACTTTGTGGATACAAGCACGGGCGATAGCCTTCTATCCATCGTTACAGGAAGCCCGGTCAATTCCATCGCCTTTAGCCCCGATGGCGCAACGATTGCGGCCGCCATGTCCGATGCGACAGTCGGCATCTGGGACGCCGCCGCCGGCGTCGAGCTGCTGCGCCTGGGCGGCCATGAAGACATCGTCACCGATGTCGAGTTCAGCTCGGATGGCGCGACCCTGGCCTCGTCCAGCGCCGATTCAACCGTCCGGCTTTGGGATGCGTCGACTGGCGAACCGCTGCATATCTTGCGGAAGCATATCGATTATGTCATCAAGCTCAGCTTCAGCCCGGACGGCGCGCGGCTGGTCAGTTCATCAGCCGCCATCGGCATCGCCGAGAGCGACCGCAGGCCAGCGCATAATACGATCCAGGTCTGGGATGTCGCCAGCGGCGAAAATGTTCTGACGATCCCGCCGGATGGCATCGGCTTTGTGCGCGATGTCGAGTTCAGTCCCGATGGCGCGACCATTGCGGCGACCACCTGGAGCGGCGCGCTGGGCGGCACGGCGCGCTTCTACGACGCCGACACCGGTGAAGAAATTCAGCGCATATATGCCCACCGCGATGTGATTGCGAATCTCGAGTTCTCGCCTGATGGCGCGCTGCTGGCGACCGCCTCGCGCGATCAAAGCGTCAAGATATGGGACATCGGCAAGGGCGTGCTGGAGACGAGTTATGTCGATCTGGGCGATCGCGTTCAAGACATCGAGTTTTCACCCGATGGCGAATTCTTACTGATTGGCTTGGGCGAAGCGGGCAGCTTCCCCGATGGCAGCGATAGCCCAGCCGATAGCTCGGCTTACCTTTGGGATCTGCGCAATCGGGCGCAGGCGCAAGTCTACACCGGTCACACCAATTGGATCTGGGGCGCGGATATCAGCGCGGACGGTTCGCTTTTCGCTTCCGGTTCCGGTCCATTGTTTGGGCCCGATTCCGTTCCCGAGCTCGATGCGACCGCGCGCGTTTGGGACGCGGAAACGGGCGCGGAGTTGATGCGGCTCGTAGGTCATACGAATACGGTCGACTCGGTCAAGTTCTTACCTGATGGGCGGCATTTGCTTTCCGCCAGTTGGGACGGCACGATCCGCCGCTGGGATCTGCAAGACGGCGACGAAATCCAACAGTACACGATTCCGGACGCGCGCGTCTATATGATCGACATCCTGCCGAACGGCGCGCAGTTCCTTTCGGCGTCGCAGGACGCGATCATCCGCCTCTGGGATATCGAAAGCGGCGCCGTGCTCCGCGAATACGAGGGGCACTCAGCCCAAGTAAACAGCGTCCACGTTAGCGCGGACGGCAAGTTGATGGCGAGCGCCAGCGGCGGTTGGGATTCGAATCGCGATGACGTGACCGTGCGCCTCTGGGATGTCGAAAGCGGCGAACAATTGCGTGAGTTTGCAGGGCATTCGCACTTCGTCAACTACGCCAAACTGGCGCCCAATAATGAGTTCATCATCAGTACTTCCTGGGATGGCACGGTGCGGATGTGGGACGTTGCGGGCGGCCAGGAGATCCGCCAATTTGTGGGCCACGCGGGCAACACCTTCGGCATCGCCATCAGCGAAGACAGCGGCGCGCTTTTGACCACCTCGTCGGATACAACCGTGCGCCTATGGGATATCGCCTCGGGCGAGGAGCTCAACCGCTTTGAACAGCATACGGACTGGATTCAGGAAGTTCACTTCAGCCCTGACGAGTCCTTCGCTGTGTCAGCGGGCCAGGATAATGTGCTGCGCCGCTGGCGCATCAAACGGACGGCGGACGACTTGATCGAATGGGCGCGGGAAAACCGCTACATCCGCCCGCTCTCCTGCGCCGAACGCCAATCTTATCGGCTGGAATGCGAGCCCTGATTGGGAATTCCCCTATAATGGTCTTGTGCTTGCGATTGACTTGACCGGCGCGGGGAGCCCGGCATGACCGACGAAGCGGTCAAAGAACAGCCGAATAACGAAGAGGACGAACAGTCGGCCTCGGCGATCTTCGTCGAGTTGATGCGGCAAGCGGCCGCCAAAGCAGCGCCCATGGCGGCTAAATCCGAGCCTGGCGCAGCCGATAAAGCCACGCGACCAACTGGCGACGGCGCCGCCGAGCCCAGCCTGGAGCGCGTCGACGAAGCCCATCAGATTCACCGCGTGCGCTCGCGGCTGTCCCTCCGCCGTCCGCATCCAGCCAGCATGGCCGGCGGCTTCTTCGGAACTATCTTTGTTGTCCTGGTCAGCACTGCGCTGGTGGCGACCTTGCTGATGTTCTTCGTCAACCCGGATTTCCTGAATCCGGCGGTCGTGCAAGGCTTGCAGCTGGACCGCGACGAGATCATCGCCGGCTTCGAGGCTGCGCGTCCGACGCCGGTGCAGACGCCGCAGTGGCTGCGCCGCATCGGCATCATTTCCGGGCATCGCGGCTTGGGCAAGCTCTTGAATCGGGATCCGGGCGCCGTCTGCTATGACGAAAACAAACAGGCCTACCTGGAGGAAGAGGCGATCAATTTCGCCGTTTCCAAGCGCGTGGTCGCCAACCTGGAAGCGCTGAATTTCACCGTCGACATGCTCGATGAATTTGATCCTCGGTTGGTTGACTATCGCGCGGACGCGCTGCTATCGATCCACGCGAATTCCTGCATTGACTACGGCGAAGTTGTCTCCGGTTATATTGTATCCAAGTCGGACGCGCGCCCGGAAGTCGGCGCCGATGCCCTGCTGCGTGAATGCATCGCGCTGAATTATGGCGCCCACATACCCCTGGAGCGCAGCTACAACGAAACCGAAGACATGATCAACAATCATGCCTGGCAGAAAATTCATCCGCTGACCCCCGGCGTGATTCTGGAGATGGGTTTCATGCTGGCCGATCAGGAAATCCTGACGACGCAGCAGGACCTGCTGGCGCACGCAATCACGATGGGCATCCTTTGCTACATAGAAAATGCGGGGATTTCAGTCGGGCTCCCGCCGAGCGGGCGGCAATCGGCCGATTATTTGCTGCCGATCCTGGCGACGCCAACGCCGATCTTCGGCCGCTAAACCGCCGGCTCTCGCCTAGCGACTTGGAAATGTGACCCGCGCCTGCTATACTATAGGCGGCACACTTGCCAGTTGGGTTCAAGGAGAAGTCGCATAGAGGCCTAGTGCGTCCGCTTGGAAAGCGGATACGGGAAACCGTACGTGGGTTCGAATCCCACCTTCTCCGCCTAGAGGAGCCCGCGCGCCGGGCTCTTTTTGCTGCAAGGCCTTGGAGGTTTCGAGATGGCTGATGCGTCCAAAACCGAATCGATCAGCCTGCAAGTCAACGGCGAGACGCGCCAGCTCGACGGCAATCCGCGCGCGCCGCTCCTTTATGCGCTGCGCAACGACCTCGGCTTGAAGAGCCCCAAGCATGGCTGCGGGACCGAGCTATGCGGCGCCTGCAAGGTGCTGATCGACGGCGTCGATCTGCCCTCGTGCCAGCTGCCGGTCGCTCATGCCGCTGGGTTGGAAATCACAACGGTCGAAGGCTTGGCCGAGGGAGACGCGCTGCATCCGCTGCAGGAAGCTTTTCTGGAAGAGCAAGCCGGGCAATGCGGTTTCTGCACAGCCGGCCTGATCATCGCCGCTCAAGGGCTGCTGAATCGCGTCCGTTATCCCAGCGATGACGATATCCGCGCGGCGCTTTCCAACAATCTCTGTCGCTGCGGCGTCTACGATCGCGCGCGCCGGGCGATCAGGCTGCGCGTCGGTCGGCCCGACCCCGGCCCGATCTATGAAGTTGTGCAGCCGGCTCCGATGGAGGGGGCGGGGCATCTGCGCGCGACCTCGCCTTCGCGGGACGCGCATCCGCAACTGGATGTGTGGATTCGCTTCAACCTGGATCAGAGCGTGACGGTCTTCAGCGGCAAAGTCGAGCTGGGGCAGGGCATCAAGACGGCGCTGGCGCAGATCGCCGCGGATGAGCTGGATGTCGCGCTGGAGCGGATTCAAGTTGTGACCGCCGACACGGAACGCAGCCCGGATGAAGGCGGCACCACCGGCAGTCGCTCGCTGGAATCGAGTGGCGTCGCCGTCCGCCTCGCCGCCGCTGACGCGCGTCATCACTTGCTGTCGCTGGCTTTCGAGCAGCTTGACTCGCGTACGCCGGCTGAGGATTTGTCGGTGGCCGATGGCTTGATAACAGATTCCGAAACCGGGCGATCGACGAGTTATTGGGACCTGATGGCGGGTCGGCGCTTCAACCGCCGGATCAGCCGGGCTGCGCAGCCAAAGGCGCCGGCCGATTACGCGGTCGTTGGCAAATCGGCGCGGCGGCTGGATCTGCTGAGCAAGATAACTGGCGGCGAAAGCTATGTGCATGACATGGAAATGCCGGCGATGCTGCATGCCCGCGTATTGCGCCCGCCCGGCTATCATGCCCGCCTGATTGAGTTCAATCACGACGCGGCGCGTCAACTGCCCGGCGTACTTGCGGTGATACATGATGGTCAATTCATCGCCATCGCCGCCGAACGCGAAGAGAATGCGGCCGCGGCCCTGGACAGCGCGCGTGACTTGGCAGCCTGGGCGCAGTACGCAGAACTGCCGCCGAGCGCGGAGATCTATCGCGCGCTGCGCCAAAAACCAGCACAGTCGAATCTCATCGTCGATGGCGCGGCGGTCAATGATCCAATCCCGCCGATCCAGGATCCGGCGGGCGCGGCAGTCAGCCTGGAAGCGACCTATCGCCGCCCCTTTCAGATGCACGCCTCGCTGGGTCCGTCAGCCGCGCTCGCGCTTTGGGAGGCTGGGCAGCTGACTGTCTGGTCGCATACGCAGGCGGCTTTTACACTGCGCGGCGCGCTGGCGCAGGTATTGAGCTTGGACGAAGCGCAGGTCCGCGTCATCCATGTCGAAGGCGCCGGCTGCTATGGGCACAATGGCGCCGACGATGTCGCGCTGGACGCCGCCCTGGTCGCGCGCGCCTTGCCGGGACGGCCCGTCCTGCTCAAGTGGACGCGTTGGGACGAGCACGCTTGGGAGCCCTACGGCACGGCGATGCTGATGCAGCTGCGCGCGAGCTTGTCAGCAGCCGGCGACATCGTCGACTGGAACTACGATGTCTGGAGTTACGCCCATTCCACCCGATCGCGCGTCGGCTTGGAGACCTCGGGTTTGCTAGCCGCCTGGCATTTGGAGGCGCCCTTCGCGCCCCAAGAGCCGGGACCCATGCTCGGTCACGAGTCCGGCGCCCATCGCAACGCCAATCCAATTTACGCCTTTCCGCAAAAGCGGGTCGCGCGCCATGGCTTGAGCGGAAGCCCGCTGCGCGTCTCGGCTTTGCGCAGTTTGGGCGCTTACGCCAACGTCTTCGCCATCGAGTCCTTCATGGATGAGTTGGCGCTGGCGGCGAAGGCCGACCCGCTCGCATTCCGCCTGCGCCACCTCGAGGACGAACGGGCGCGCGCCTTGCTCACAGCCGCTGCCGAAAAAGTCGACTGGCTTAGCGGCCGCGACGCGAGAGCTGCGGGCGAGGGCTGGGGCATGGCGCTGGCGCAATACAAGAATCTCCAATGCTATTGCGCCGTCATGGTCAAGCTGCGCGTTGACGTTGAAACCGGTGAAGTCAGATTCGAGCGCGTCGTCATCGCCGCCGATGCCGGGCAGACGGTCAATCCCGATGGGCTTAGCAACCAACTCGAGGGCGGTTTTGTACAAGCGGCCAGCTGGACGCTGAACGAGGAAGTCACGTTCGACGCGCGCGGCATCACCAGCGTCGACTGGGAGAGTTACCCGATTCTGAGTTTTGCATCCGCGCCCAAGATCGAGACGCTCATCCTGAATCGGCCCGAAATGCCGATGCTGGGCGCGGGCGAAGCGGCGCAGAATCCGACGCCGGCCGCCATCGCCAACGCGATCTTCGATGCGACTGGCTTGCGCCTGCGCGATATCCCCTTCACGCCGGAGAAGATTCTGGCGGGCTTGAGCGAAATGTCTGCCTAGCAAAGCGCAGGAGTGGGCAGAATTTGGTGAACCTGCAAACGACTTATGACAATTGCAGCTTCAGTCTCAGGTACTCCATTCCGCGATTGCCCTTGATGCGATTGCAGGAGCCGCACAATAGCTGCAAGTTTTCGATGTGGTCGGTGCCGCCTTTCGAGCGCGGGATGATATGGTCGACTTCCAAATGCTGAATCTGAAAGTGATGGCCGCAGCCCTCGCAGTTGCCCGCCTGCTCGCCGTATAGCGCCTTCTTGTGGGTCGCGGGGCGCGGCAGCTTGCCCAAGTCCGTGCGCTTGGGAATATCCGTGCGGTGAACGGGATTGGAAAATAAGCCTAGCTCTTTGCGCAGGCGCATCTGAGTTAGTTCGATAGCTTTGCCCGCCACATCAATCCCCGCCCACTGCCGCCCCAGGTCTTGCGCGGCGATGCAGGTAGTGGCGCAACCACAGAAGGGGTCGAATACCATATCGCCTTCATTGCTGCTGGCGGCAATAAAGCGGCGATAAAGCGCTAGAGGCTTTTGTGTGGGATAGCCGGTACGCTCTTTTGCCTGTGAGTTAAGTACAGGAATCAACCAAACATCGCCAGCTCGAACGCCACGCTCGTCGATGGAGGTTTCATACACATCATCCCCTTTAATCCGAGTGTGATAATTTTGTTTGCGCTTCAAAGATTTTTCGGTGTATGGGTCATACAAGACATTGAAGAGGTGGTCATTAGTTCGCGAATAGAAGAGAATGACATCATGCAATCGCTGAAATCGCTTTGCCTTTCCTGTCCATCGGCGATAATGCCAAATGATTTCATTGCGAAAGTTCCCGCGCCCGAAAATCGCGTCCATGACCAATTTGAGGTAGTGGCTCATGGTCGGATCACAATGCAGATAGATGCTGCCCGTCGGCTTGAGGATGCGGCGCATCTCCAGCAGCCTAACTGCCATATAGACCAGATAGGACTTGTCGCTATCGGTCATGGCAGCTAGCAGCACGCGATACAGCGCCGGGTGTTTGCTCTCTATGAGATTTATCCACTCGCTATCGATGTCCGACAGCGTCCAAGTATCTTTGAACTCGGCGCCGGCTGCTTGCGAGCCGATCGGCGCGGCGTAATTCGCGTTGGAATTGAAAGGCGGATCGAGGCAAATTAAATCGATGCACTCGGAGTTCATGCCGCGCATGATATCGAGGCAGTCGGCCGTCCAGACGGTTTGGCTGGCAAAGTTCATACACACGAGAATAGCCGACCCTTAAAGCCCCGACAAGGTTCTTGCGTATATTTTTCGCCCTACTTCGTCAGCTTAATCACCGTCACATGCTCGTTCGGCGCCGCAGCCGGTCCCAGAATTGTCGTGCTGTCGCCGACGCAGTTCACGGACAGCGGCGCGTCCGCGCTTGAATCCAGCCAAGCCGCCGATTTGACATCCAATTCAGGCAGCGCCAAGCGCCCGCCCGCGGGCCAGTCGAATACGTGCAAATACACGCTGTCGCCCTTTTGCGTCGTGCGAACTTGCTCATGACCTTGCAGCGGACCGGGAACTGTCCCATAGATTGATTCGCCGTTTACATCCAGCCAAGCGCCCATTTCTTGCAGCCGTTCGATGCTCGGCTGGGGTATCGCGCCCTCGGCATCCGGTCCAATGTTCAGCAGATAATTGCCGCCCTTGCTTACGATGTCGACCAGATTGCGGATGAGCTGGGTCGTCGATTTCCAGTTGTGATCGTGCGTCTTGAAGCCCCAGGTATCGTTGATGGTGGCCGGCGTCTCCCAGTCGATCTCGGCTTGCAATTCGGGCGGGATGGCATTGTCCTGCGCCGTGGCGTAATCGCCCAGTTGATTGCCCAGCCGGCCGCAGACCAGGCAATCGGGCTGCAGCGAATGCACCAATTCGAGCAGCTCCTGGCTCTGATGACGTTCGATGATGCGCGGCGTATCGAACCAGATGATGCAGATTGGTCCGTAGTTCGTCAGAATCTCGCGCACCTGCGGCTTGACATAATTGTCGATGTAATCGGCGAAGTCCTGTTCGTCTTCGTTGAAATCCCAGGTATTGCCGAAGCCGTCCGGATGATGCCAGTCCTGCGTCTGTGAATAGTAGAGCCCGAGCTTGATGCCCTCGCGCGCGCAGGCCTCGGCCAAATCTGTCAGGATGTCGCGTCCGTAGGGTGTGGCGTCGACGATGTTGTAATCGGTCTCTTTACTGCCGTACATGCAGAAGCCGTCGTGATGCTTGGAGGTCAAGACGATGTACTTCTGCCCGGCCGCCTTCGCCAGCTGGACAATTTGCTCGGCGTCGTATTTGACCGGGTTGAATTGGGATGCCAGCTTCTCATATTCCGCGATTGGGATCTCGGCGCGCAGCATGATCCATTCGCCGATGCCGGGGATATGGTCGCCCCGCCAGACGCCGGCCGGGATGCTGTAGACGCCCCAATGGATGAACAGGCCGAACTTGGCGGCGCGCCACCAATCCAGCCGCGGATCTGCGTTGGCGCCCGGGCGCTGGCCCCGTTCTGGCTTGAAGTATTCGATTTCTGTCATTATTCCCTCGCTAGCGGGCGACCCAATGGCTCGGCCCTACAGATTCGTGGTGTGGTGGGCGACCCAATGGCTCGGCCCTACATCGTTGCAACGTTACACCGTCAGCTCTATCGCATAACAGCAGACATGATCGCAGGGCGGCGTCGCTGGCGCCGACAAGCGCAGCCCGTCCTCGCCTTGACTCCAGCTGATCGCCTCGTCCGAGCCCAACATGCGCGCGCCCGCGATATCAACGGAATTCAGCGCCTTGATCAGCGCCCCGCCCTGCGGATAAGCCAGCAGATAGGCGTAGATTGTGTTCCCCTTCTGCGTGAAGCGGACGTCAGCCGGCGTGAAGGGATTGCGCTGCGTATCGGTGAAAGCGCCCTCCGGCACTTCGGTCGGTCCCTCGCCGTAGACATCCCAGGGGCGCGTGTCGTAGATGCCTTCGCCGTTCACCGCCAGCCAGCGCCCGATCTCGCGCAGCATGTCTTGCTCGATTTCGGGAATTGTGCCGTCGGCGCGCGGACCGATGTTCAGCAGCAGCGCGCCATTCTTGCTGACGATATCGACCAGATCGGCGATGATGTCGCCGGCCGTCTTGTAATCGTGATCGGCGATGTAGCCCCAGCTGTTCTTGGAGACCGAGGTGTCGTTCTGCCAGAAGAATTTGCGGATATCGCTCAGCTGCCCGCGCTCGATATCGAAGACGGCCACGCCTTCCGGGTAGGAATCGTATTTGTGGTTGATGGCGACGCCTTTGCCCCATTCCTCGCCGCGGTTGTAATAGTAGGCGGCGAAGCGCTGCAAGTAGGGCTCGAAGACGACCTGCTCGATCCACCAATCGAACCAGACGACCTGCGGCTGATACTTGTCAACCAACTCGCAGCAGCGCGCCAGCCAGTCTTCCAGGAACTTGGCGTCCGGGCGCGGCGTCCAATCCTTCTTCTTCCACTCTTCTTGACTGTCCACTTCCCCAGCCCAATTGGGCAGCTTGGACGCGAGGACCGCGGGCCCGTACAAGCCATCGTTCGCCGGATCCTGCACATCCGACGGAAAGCGGCGTCCGCCATCAAAATACCACCAGTGCTCGGCGCGGTGCGACGAGACGGCGAAGACCATATCGAGTTCGCGCACGGCCTCAGCCAACTCGCCGCAGATATCCCGCTTCGGTCCCATCTTGCCCGCGCACCAGTCTGTCAAGTCGCTGTCGTACATGGGGAAGCCGTCGTGATGCTCAGCCACGGGCATGACGAAGCGAGCGCCCGCGTCCTTGAATAGCTGCGCCCATTCGGCGGCGTCGAACTTCTCGGCTGTCAGCATGGGGATGAAGTCCTTATAGCCGAACTCGGTATGCTCGCCCCAGGTCTTGCGATGATGCTCGAAGGCGGGGTCGCCCTCCAAGTACATTTTCCGCGGATACCATTCGCTGCCGAAAGCCGGCACGCAGTAGGGTCCCCAGTGGATGAAGATGCCGAACTTGGCGTCCATATACCATTGCGGTATATCGTACTGGCTCAGCGATTCCCAAGTCGGTTCGTATTCTTTCATCATATTCTCCCCTCGTTTGTCCGCGCGCTGCTGTAATCAACTCCGCGTCAGCGACGCAAAAAAATCTGCCGCTATTGTAATCGGAAAACTCTCTAATCCGAATAGTTGAGGCTCGGGGCAGGCGCCTTCCAAGCCCATTCTTCGGTCTCGGAGAGCGACGAAGATGATATGCCCAGAATTTACAAGAGTTTGAAGCCTCTCCCCAGCTGCTTTAGGGAGCGGTATTTTGGGTCATTAGCCTTTCAACTGATTGAGCGCCGCGCGGATGCGATCCCACAATTCGTTCCGCCAGCCAGATTGAATCGCCGCCAGCGCCTCGTCCGGCGAGATATTGCCCAGCAAGCCATCGCGTACGGCACTGAAGCCGGCCACCAAATCGTCGCGCCCCGTCTTTTCGCGGTGCCGTTTAATCTTGGCTTCCACCTCAGCCAGCAGGCCCGCGTCGACCTGCGGCTGCTCTGGCTCTTGAGGCGGCGGCGGGACGGGCGTATTTGTCGGCGGCGGGACGGGCGTATTCGTTGGCGGCGGGATTGGCGTGTTTGTCGGCGGGACGGGCGTATTCGTTGGCGGCGGGACGGGCGTATTCGTTGGCGGCGGGATGGGCGTATTCGTTGGCGGCGGGATCGGCGTATTGCTTGGCGGCGGGATGGGCGTATTCGTTGGCGGCGGGATCGGCGTATTGCTTGGCGGCGGGATGGGCGTATTCGTTGGCGGCGGGATCGGCGTATTGCTTGGCGGCGGGATGGGCGTATTCGTTGGCGGCGGGATCGGCGTATTGCTTGGCTGCGGAGACGGGTTCTGGGCATTCAACTCATGCAGCGCCGCGCGGATGCGATTCCAAATCTCGCTGTCGTAAATCGCCAATTCTAGCGCCTTGGCCACCGAGTCCTTTCCGCTCAAAGCCTGGCGGGCGGCGGTGAATGCGATAACCAAATCGCCGCGTCCCGTCACGTCGCGATGGCGGGCGATCTTGGCTTCGATTTCCGCCAGCAGCCCCGCATCGGCTTCCGCCGGCTGCAGCTGGCGCTGCGGGGCGGGCGTATGCGTCGAAGTGGGCGTGTTTGTCGGCATAGGCGTCGGGCTTGGCGTTGCGGACGGCGGCTCTTGAACCTGGCTATCAGCCAGCGTGCTGACCGAATCATTTTGGCTTAGCGCGCCGCCATCTTTGGCGTATACCTTCAAGCTGACGTTGAAAACCGTCTCGGCTGGCAAACCGCCGAAGGTGTGCGAGGTCGCGCCGTTGTTCAAAGTGGCGAAATCGTAATGCCCGCCGCCGTTGATTTC
>JAPOYS010000019.1 GCA_026706455.1 Chloroflexota bacterium
AAGCAACCCCTCAAAAGTTCTGACTTTCAGTGTCCAATAAATCAGGACCACTACAGTTTCGTCTTCTCCATTACGCTCACTCCTTCACCGCGCCGAAGGTCAAGCCCATGACGATATAACGCTGCGCAAGGATGACGATGATCGCCGACGGGATCAGCGTAATCATGGACATCGCCGCCAACTCGCCCCAATTCGTGCCCGTCACCGTCACAAACTCAGCCAAGCCAGTCGTAATCGTCCGCGCTTCCACGCTCGTCAAATTGGCGGCGAAGAGGTATTCGTTCCAAGCGAAAACCCAGCTCAAGATGCCCGTCACCGCCAAGCCCGGCGCCGCCAGGGGGATGACCACATGGCGCAGCACGCCGGCCAAACCAGCGCCGTCTATCATCGCCGCGTCGTCCAGTTCAATCGGAATGCCGTCCACCACGCCCTTCAGCAGCCAAATGGCGAAGGGCAAGTTGAATACGCAGTAGAGCAAGATCAAGCCGATCTGCGTATCGAAGAGCGTCCAGTCGCCGATGCGAAAGCTGCGCGTGAACATGATGAAAAGCGGCAGCAGGAAAGCGGCCGGCGGCGCCATGCGATTCGTGATCAGCCAGAAGAAGATATTGTCCCGCCCGACCAGCTTATAACGCGAGAGCGCATAGGTCGCCAGCAGCGCCAGCGCCATCACCAGCAGCGCGTTGCAGGTCGAGACGACGACCGAGTTGGTCATATAGCGCTGGAAGGTGCTGTCGGTCAGCACATTGCTGTAATTCTCGACGAAGATCCGGCTGATGGCCAAATTCGGCCGGCTGAAGAGTTCCACGCGGCTGCGCATGGAAACGACAAACATCCACCAAATTGGAATCAGCGTCAGCAGGGTCATGAAAACCCAGAAGCCATAGGTCATGAACAAGCGGACAGCACGCTTCTGCACTCCGATGCTCACTCCGCCTCTCCCTTGCGCCGGCTCACTTTACGCGTCTGTAGGGGCGAGCCGCCGGCTCGCCCGTACGCACGACAGACGGGGGATGAGTCGCCTTCTTCACAAAACGCATCATTCGACCTCTCCCCTGCGCCTGCTCACTTTACGCGTCTGTAGGGGCGAGCCGCCGGCTCGCCCGTACGCACGACGGACGTGAGATGAGTCGCCCTCTTCACAAAAACGCATCACTCGACCTCTCCCTTGCGCCGGCCCGATATCGCAATGAACAGCAGCCAACAAAGCACAACCGTCAGATAGAGTGTGACGAGCGATATCGACGAGCCGTAGCCATAATCCGTGCGCGGGAAAACGACGCGCCAGATGTAGATGCCGGTGAAACGCGTGCCGGGTCCGCCGCCGGCCAGCATCCAGACCTCATCGACCGTGCGGATGGCGTCCATGATGCGAATGAAGACGGTGGTCAGCAGCACGGGCCGCAGGAAGGGCAAGGTCACGTACCAGAAGACCTGCAGCCGATTGGCGCCGTCCACCTTCGCCTGCTCGACCGGCTCGCGCGGTATCGCGGACAATCCCGCCAGCATCGTCAAGGTGACGAAGGGCGTCCAATGCCAGACGTCCATGATGATCGACGTCAGCAGCGCCTGCTCGGGGAAGGAGCCGATCTGATACTTAATGTCAAACCAGCGATCGAGAAAGAAAGGCACGGGACCAAAGCCCGGGATGACCAGCAGCCGCCAGATTGCGCCGACCGCAATCGGCGCGACCATCAGCGGGAAAGTATGGATGATGCGGAAAAGCGACTTGCCGGGGAATTTGCGCGTCAGCATTTGCGCCAGCAGGAAGCCGAGCACGACTTCGCTGGCGATGGCGAAGACAGCAAAGCGTATCGTCAAGCCGACCGAATGCAAGAAGTCGTCATCAAAGACCAGACGCCGATAATTGTCCAACCCATTGAAGCGCAAGCCATCTTCCGCCGCGAATATATTCCATTCGTTGAAGCCAACAACCAAGACATATAAAAACGGCATGAAGCCGAAGATTATAAGAATGATTAGTGTTGGGCTGAGCAAAAGCCAGCCGGTGCGGGGATTGCGCATGCGGGTCCTTTTTCCCCCACCCCCTAGCCCCCTCCCCCATAAAGAGGGAGGGGGAATCTAACTCCGCTTCACGCGCTAAGCCCCCTTCCCTCCTTCGTGGGGGAAGGGGTCGGGGGATGGGGGGCTAAACAGATTTACATGCCATAACCCAAACGGTCGAGCTCTTCATCGACAGCCATGGCCGCCTGCGACAAAGCGTCCGCCGGCGTCAACTCGCCCAGAATCGCGCGCTGGATGAAGGGATCGATCACCTCACGCACCTGCGCGTGGAAGGGGAAGGGCGGCGCGCCAGCAAACAGCGGACCCTGCTCTTCCAACAGCGTGTAGTAACCATCGACCTTGGTATCCTGCTCGGCGATCAGCGGATCATCAAAGGTGGCGGTGTGGGTGATGCGCGCGCCAGCGGCGGCCCATTCAGCCTGCACCGATTCCTGACCGATGAACTGCAGCCAAAGCAGCGTGGCTTCCTTGTTGCGCGACGAATGCGGAACGCCAAAGGCGCCGCCGTCGTAATAGCCAATGTAGCCATCGCCCATTATAGCCGCGTCTATGACGCCTTCCGCCGTGACTGGCAGGCGAACGCCGACATTGCCAGTGACAGCCGAACGGCTCTCATCGGTGGCGATCCAGGCGGCGTTCTCGCCATAGACCCAACCCTGCGCGGCGCGGCCCGCGGCGAAGCTGGAAGCGACTTCGTCCCAGGTGCTCGAGGTAGCCTCAGGCGGCGCGTAGGGCAGCATGCTCAGCCAGAAGCTCAAAGCCTCAACAGCGGTATCGCCATCCAGCGCGCCGCCATTGGCGCTCTGTGCCGAGCCGGCGTCCAGGTTGATGCCCCAGTTGTACAAGCCGAAGGAGGGACCAATCGTCTCGAGGAATTCATAAGTCGAAGCCGGATGGCCGGTCGTGCCTTGCACGGTCGTGCCCCACAAGTCCATGTCCATCGACTCGCCGTAGGCGGTGAAGAAGGCGGCGTTGTCGGCGTACTGCTCGAAGCTCTCGGCCGGCGCCAGCGGATAGCCGTACTCTTCCTCGAAGGCAGCCATGATATCGGCATCCTCGAAGAGGTCCTTGCGATAGAGGTAGACTTTGACGAAGGCTTCCATCGGCACGCCGAAGAGATCGCCATCAGCGTTCTTGAAGTAATCGGCGAAGCTGGTGAAGGCGCTCTCATCGTAGCCTTCATAAGCCAGGTCCGGGTTGTCGGCGGCGTATTGCGTCAGGTTCACCAGATAATCCTGCGCCAGGTAGGAGTAGATGATGTCCTGCTCGATGTAGACGAAATCATAGATGCCGGTGTTGGCTTCCATGTCGTTGATCGCCTTGGAATACATCTGGTCCCAAGAGGTCGTCTCGAACTCGACGTTGATGCCGGTGAGTTCGGTGAATTGAGCCGCCAAGACGTCAGCGACATAGTTCGAGGGCGGCGTGCTCTCGGATACGCCGCGGATGGTCGCGCCGGCGTAGGGCGCGGCTGCGTCCGCCCACCAGTCGTGCATGTCGGCCTGCACTAAACTCATGCTGGGAATCAACGCGATGGCGACTAACAGAATAAGGGGTACTAGCTGTTTAGTCTCGCAGTGAGGTGGTGTGGATGTTGGTGAAAGACGGCCGGGTTTTC
>JAPOYS010000102.1 GCA_026706455.1 Chloroflexota bacterium
CGAATTGCAAGATGATCGCGATCCAGAGCAGACCCTGCGAGGGAATGATGCCCATGTTGCTGATCCCCAGCGCGACTGCTGTGGTCACCAAGAGACCCATCGTCATCCAGCCGTAGACGTTGCGCATCACGGCGTTGAGCTGCAAGCCTTCGAGCGGCTTCACCTTGCCTGGCGCGTCTATGATAAAGCTGTCGTTTCGGAAATTCATGTCCTTGCCTCCTGAATGCGCCGCCGCCGCGACGTGGATAGTTCAGCTTTGAATACATCAATTATAACGAATAAAAGGCCAAATGGATGTGGCGACTTTCGCGATTTTACACGGTTCTTACCTGCCTTCGCAAACTGCTATAATGGGTCGCGGCGATTGTCAAACGACAGGCACAGTATGCGCATCATACTTGCGTCATCCTCTCCGCGCCGCCAGCAGCTCTTGCGCGAGCTCGGCTTGCCCTTTGCGGTGGTGAAGCCGGACATCGACGAATCGCGCGGCGATGACGAATCGCTGCTTGACTATGTGAAGCGGCTCAGCCTGGAAAAAGCGGAGGCGGAGGCGGTGACGCTGGAAGACTCGGCGGCGCTCGTCATCGCGGCCGACACGATAGTAATCGACCACGAGGGCGACCTGCTCGGCAAGCCGGCAGATGCCGCTGAGGCGCGAAGAATGCTGCGGCGTCTGCGCAATCGCGAGCATGCGGTCGTGACCGCTTTCACAATACTGCGCACGGGCGATCGGCCGCGTGCAATTTCGGGATGCGTTCGCACAGCCGTAACCATGCGCGACTACAGCGATGAGGAGATTGAAACGTATATTGCCAGCGGCGACCCATTCGACAAGGCGGGCGGCTACGCCATTCAGAACAAGTCTTTCAAGCCGGTCGCGCGGATCGAGGGCAGCTACAGCAATGTGGTTGGTTTGCCGCTGGACGAGTTGCAACAGAGCTTGAGCGAATTCGATGTGTTTTCAGCGCCGCGCGTCTGAGCCGCTGTCCGAGGCAAAATCCTGGACAGAGGTTTTGCGCCTATAATGCTATTATGCACGACGTTTTCTGGGTATGGGCAGAGATCGCGAGGAGACAATGACAATGCACCACCATGCTGCAACCGGAACGCTTGCGTCAAAAGCCAGGCGCCGCCCGATTGGCGGCATGGGCATCGTAGGGCGCGCGACCGGCTTGCTGCTTGTAAGCATATTCCTGTCGTTTTCGACCGTAGGCCTCGCTGCTGCTGATGATACGGCGACGCTGGCTTTTTTGCGCTTTGGGCAGTCGTCCTCCTTCGCCTTAACAGATAGGGCTGTGCTGGATATGCTGGAAGCGTACGGCTATATCAACGCCGAAGAACGCGCCACGCTGGACGCAGGCAATGACCTGCGCGGCGAAAATATCAACGTGTTGTACCGCGATGCCGGTTTCGACTTTCCAACGGCGAATCTCATGGTGGAAGACGCCCTGGATGAAGGCGTGGACATCATCCTCACGGTCTCGACCCAGGTGGGCATGATCGCGCTGGGCGCCATGAGCGACATGGAAGATCCGCCGGCGCTTGTCTTCGCTATCGTTTCGGATGTAAACGCTACCGGCTTGGCGGCGGCGACCTGCCTCAAGCCGCCCAATGTGACCGGCACATTGATGCACTTTGACTATGGAGAATACGCTCGCATCGCTCATTTGCAGGATCCGAAATTCGCGCTGGCCGGCGTCCTCGCGAGCGCCGATGATCCGGCGACCCCGATTCATGTGGAGTCCATCAGGCGCTTGGGCGATCGGCTGGGCTTCGCCGTCGAAGTCGAGACGGTGGTCACGGCGGCGGATTACGCGCTGGGCGCTGATGCCTTGGTGGACAAGGACGTAGACCTGATCGTACTGCCGCCGCGCACGGGATCATCAGGCGGCATCGCGTCGATTGTGGACGCCGCCTATGGGGCGCCGGTATTCTCGCTGCTGGTATCGGATGTGATTCATGGCGCGACGATCGCGGCCGGATTCGAGGGCTGGTATCGCGAAGGAGTTCAGGCGGCACGCATGGTCATCGCCTATCTCGAAGGCAACCTGGATATCGCTACCACTGCGATTGCGTCCACACCGAGCTTTGCCACTGCCGTCAATCTTGATTCGGCTGATGCGCAGGGCGTCGTCATAACGGACGCGCTGCTGGCGGAAGCGGATTACATCGTTCAAGCTGGCGCGGGTGAAGGCGGGGCCATTGAAATCCCGGGAGAAATCGGCTTGCGGGAGATGACCCTGGAAGAGCGCCGGGCTGAGGATGCCGCGTTCCTGGAGAACCTGCGTTGCAGGCCGGACATGATTGCCGAGCAGCTGAGCGCGCAGACATCCGCCCGTGGTTAGCGCGGGTCTGTCTCAGCGGGATCGGACCCGTCAGAGGGCTGCCCGCAAGCGAAGCGCTGGCAGAGTTTGCGCAGGCTCCATGAAGCCGCAGTAGAACGGAAAAACAGGTTACGCTAATCTGTGATGAGGATTGTGAGTGGAATGAAAACTGCTGAGACAGCCAATCAGTTGGTGGCGGCGGGCAAGGGCATCATGGCGGCCGACCGTCCCGCGCCCGCTTTCTACGACCTGCTGCGGACGGAGAGCATCCCGACCGATGAGGCCGCCTATCGCGCTTGGTCGGAGCTGCTGTTCCTGGCGCCTAATCTTGACGAGTATGTCAGCGGCATCATCATGACCGATGAGCAGGTGAGAATGGCGGACAGCGGGGGCGCCTCGCTGATTGAGCAGGTGATCGAGCGCGGCATGATCCCCGGCATTTCGCCTGCCCGGGGCCTGGAGCGCCTGGCGGGCAGCGATGGCGAGACGGTTGGCAGCGGGCTGGATGGCTTGCGCGAACGGCTGGCCGAATACGCGGCGCTGGGCGTCGGCTTCAGCAAGTGGCGCGCCGCCTTTCAAATCGGTCCTGGAACGCCGAGCTACTATGCCATTGAAGCCAACGCCTATGTCATGGCGCAGATGGCCGCCCTCTCGCAGGAAGCTGGCATCGCACCCATCGTCGAGCCCGAGGTGATGCTTTGGGGCGACCATACGATTGAGCGCTGCTTCGCCGTCACTGAATGGGTGCTGAGCCGAACCTTCGAGGCGCTTTACATCCATCGGGTTGAACTGGAAAGCACATTGGTCAAAGCGAGCATGGTGCTGTCTGGCGACAAATGTCCTGAGCAAGCCGAAGTCGATACGGTCGCCGAGCAGACGGTCAAGTGCTTTCGGCGGGGGATGCCCGCGGCGATACCGGGCATTGTTTTCCTCTCCGGCGGCCAATCCGATATCGACGCGACCGCCCGCCTTAACGCCATGAACGCCAACTACGAATTGCCCTGGAAACTGAGCTTCTCGTATGCGCGGGCGCTGCAGCGCGAGCCGCTGGCGATCTGGGGCAACCGCGCGGAGAATGTGGAGGCCGCGCAAGCCGCGCTGTATCATCGCGCCAAGATGAACGGGCTGGCGTCGCTGGGCTTGTGGAAGGAAGAATTGGAGGGCGAGGCGGTCGTCTCTTGAATGTCGGCAAATCTGAGTAGAACCAATAAAGTAATACAAATTTCACTACAGCAACGATTTGTAGGGGCGACAGGCGGGCTGTGTCTACGCGCCCTACCATGTC
>JAPOYS010000177.1:0-7411 GCA_026706455.1 Chloroflexota bacterium
CATTGCCCGGCAGCGCCATGCCCAGCGCTTCCATCAGCGAGTTCATGGTCGAGGCCGTGCCCATGACCATGCAGTGACCGGCGCTGCGCACGAGGTTGCGCTCGACGCCGCGGTAGGTCTCGGCGCTGATGGCCCCGGCTTCATACTCGGCGCTGTAGCGGCGGCAGTCGGTGCAAGCGCCCAGGATCTCGCCCTGGTAATGCCCGTTGAGCATCGGTCCGCCGCTGAGCATGATGGTGGGCAGGTCGGCGCTGGCGGCGCCCATGAGCGCGGCTGGCGTCGTCTTGTCGCAATTGGTGAGCAGCACGACGCCGCTGAGCGGGTTGCCGCGGATCATCTCCTCGGTGTCCATGGCTGCCAGGTTGCGGCAGAGCATGGAGGTCGGGCTGAGGTAGACCTCGCCCAGCGAGATGGTCGGGAACTCGAGCGGGAAGCCGCCGGCTTGCAGCACGCCGCGTTTGACCGCCTCGGCGACTTGGCGCAGGTGGCTGTTGCAGTGGTTGAGCTCGCTGTAGGTGTTGCCGATGCCGATGAGCGGGCGCGCCATATCGGCGCGTTCGTAACCGCTGGCGGCGGTGAAGGCGCGGCGGATGAGCCCGGCGACGCCCTCAGCCTGGAAGAAGTCTTGGGAGCGGGATTGGGTCATGTCACATGTCCTCGGTTTTCATTGTTTTACCACTGAGGGGCGCGTAGACACAGCCCTTCTCCACCGCCGTCAGCGAGGCTGTGGAAAGAGGAAATCCGGTTGCCATTCGCGTGAGAGCAGCGCTTCGACATCGGTTCTGCTGAGGCTTGCTGGGTATTGCGATCCTGGATTCGTCTCTGTCGGACCAGATCATGGTCGCTACCTGGGGGAATGGTCGATGTCACATCGGACCGTCCGTCAAATCCGAACAGACCTTGATAATATCGTTGCTTGAAACAGGCGAAGTCATCAATTGTCTATCCGCCTGGCAACACGTTGCTTTCAATAGCCAGTTGCAGGGCTTTATGGTTGCGCGCATATTCTCCGAGAGATTGTCCGGCAACAATGGCGTCCCAAGCCTGCCGCAGACTGGCCGCTCCGCCTTTTGGCCCCATTGGATGCGCAAACACCGCTCGGCCAGGCACAATGCCGAAATCGATCGTTTTCAGCCGCTCATACAGCTCGGCTGTGGACGCTGCCCACTGGCTCCCCGCTGGGACAGGAAGCGCCGGCTTGATCTGCCCCCAGGGCTGCAAGCATTCCTGCACGCTCTCCAGCACCTCATCATCCGGGGTCTTCATCCGAGCGCCGAATCCCGGGAATATGATGCTGTCGAAGCCCGCCAAACGCTGCAGCTTTGTCATCACCCTTGCGTGTACACCAAAATACGAGATATGTGTGAGCGGGGCAATGAAATCAAAATGCGCTACCAAAGGCGCTCGGCTGTGCTTTCTCAACATTCTGATAGCGCTCAAACCCGTTGTCATGCCATTGACCATCAGAGCATTTGCCCCGCGCTCAACCGCTATATCGTGCAGATGAATCAATTGATCCACTTCATCCGTGATATTCGCCAAGTAGATTTTCTTCTCACCCGTGATTTCTTCCGCCTTCAAGCGCGCCTTTCCTGCCTGCTTTGCTCTTTCTCGCAGCGGCGACCATGGAACGTCACTCAACATCTCGTCATCTTTGGCGATATCCAGGCCCCCCAACCAGCTCTGATAGGCCAGTTCGGCAAAATCATCCGGCGACAGCCCGATGTTGGGTTTGACCACGCCAAAGAAGATCGGGCGGTCATATACCTGCAAAATATCGCGCAAGCCCTGAATTCCAAATTTGGGACCTTCAAAGCGTCGCAAGAAACTCTCTGGGAACTCAATGTCCATCAGCTTGATGGTGGCGATACCGGGCGAATAAAAGGCGCCTTCACCCAGAGCCGCCGTCAAGATATTGGGCAGCCGGGGACCGAAGTTGCCATGCGGGTGAGCGATTCTGACCCGACACTGATATGTCTGCACCGGCTCAACGGATGGAAGCGGATAACTCGGCTGATCCAAGACGCCAGTGACCGCCAACTCTATTACTTTAGCGCCAAACCGGTCACGCAGATCTTCGTCAACGCCGATCCGCTTCCATTGCGCAGTGGACTGCTCTTGACATAGATGAGCGGCCGCCTGCTCCGGATCGACGACAGACTCGAAACAATAGTCGAGAACGATGTAGTTCTCCATGTCCAGACGGGCTTGATCGGCAAAGAAACCGCTGTCTCGCTGAGCCACAACGCCGCTTCCAACAGCGGACCTCTTATCATCGTCTGAATATACGGTGTTGGTTGCATCAGTCTGCGCAGTCGCATTGGCTTGGTATTTGGCGTCAATCTCGAGCATCCGCTGGACTTTGAGACCGGAGCGACTGAGCGAATCAAACTCCGAGTCCATCCAGACCTTGGCGATGACTTTGGCTAATTCTGAGCCGATGACGCGCGCGCCCATCGTCAAGACCTGAGCGTTATTGCTCTTGCGAGCGCGCTCGGCCGAGTAAGCGTCATGACACGTAGCGGCCCGGATGCCAGGAACTTTGGAGGCTGTCATGGCCATGCCCAGTCCCGTGCCGCACATCAGAATGCCGCGATCAAAGCCTTCTTGAGCCACAGCCCGCGCCACTCGTTCGGCCACATCCGGGTAGAATTCCGGGTCATCGGCATTGGGCACGCCAAAGTCTGTCACTTCGATTTCGGCATACTCTTGCTCAAGCAATTCAGCTACCACCTCTTTAAGGGGAAAACCGGCGTTATCACAACCAATAGCAACTTTCATGATTGTTCTCCTCTCGCTCAGATGGCAGCGGTCGCTCAACTGTGGAATTGACGCGGCAACTGGTCAAACGTCAAAGGGTCAATTGGCGAAAGTTGACATCAACTGCAATATCAGTTATATTTTTGCACATAAGAGCGACCGCTACTCACAAGTGCAAAATGATGCGACCCTAGTGTATAGTTTACCGTGGCGCGGCATAGATGGAATTCGAATTTGGCTCGCGCGACATAGGCAGTTAATGAGCGCAGGTTCAACAGACTTCAGGTTCTAAGGCGGACTGGCAATGAAGCCATGCATAAATGGGGCGACGACCATGCCCTATTCTTTGGAGCAGGATGTCACCGCAGCCGCGCAGGCTGGCTTCGAGGGTCTGGAAATCTGGTGGGACAAGCTCCTGACGTATCTCGATAACCATTCACCCAGCGATCTGAAACAACTCTTGGAGAACAACAGTCTGATTCCAGCGAGCATCTGCCCGCTAAGGATTTGGCCATTTCGCGACAGTGAGCCGGCGCGCCAGGAATTCCGTGACGCGGTTCGAATTGCGCCTCAGATCGGCTGCGCTCTGCTCGCTGTTTGTCCTGACTTCCAGCCAGCCCGCCTTAGCCGGGAGGAAGCGCTCGCAATCCACGCGGAGGAATTGTCGGACATGGCTCGGCTCGCAGCCGAGAGCGAAATCCGCTTGACTGTAGAAGCCATCGGCGGCCACACGCTCGTGCCCGGACCAACCGAAGCATTGCAGTTGATTGAGATGGCCGGCGCGCCCGCCAATGTAGGCATACTGATGGATACGTTTCACTACTTCCGCTCCGGGGTCTCAGATCAAGAAATACAGGCCCTTCCCTTGGATAAGTTGGATATTATCCACGTCAATGACTGTGAGGATGGCGCGCTCAATGAGCTGACGGACGCGCATCGCCTCTACCCGACGCTTGACGTAATTCCGGCTCGCCAACTGTCCATGCTGAAGGACAGGGGCTACGACGGTTATCTCTCGGTGGAGGTTTTCCGCCCCGAGTATTGGCAGCAGCCTATCGAAGAGATTACGGGCAAAGCTTATTCGACGCTTTGCGATCTGAATGCGAGTCTCTAGCGAAACAATCGCCCAAGAAAGTGAAATTCGCATGTCGAGACGCGCATCACAACCATCTGAAGAATGGAGGCGAAACAATGTATCTAGGCGCGACAACTTGGACCTTTAGCTGGGCGCCGCCTTACGACGAAGCCCTGAAGACCATCGCCAGACTCGGCTTCAAGGGAGCGGAACTGACAATTTGGAGCGAAGAGTTCTTGCGCGACTACTACAGGCCGGACACGAATAAACAGCTGCGAAGTTTGATAGCTGATCTGGGTCTGGTTCTATCCAGCGTCTTTTGTATCCCGGCAGGCATCGGCAGCGTGGAGCCTGAACAGAGGGCTGACGCGGTTGAGCAGTTCAAGCGGGTGTTGGACGCCGCGCAGCAGCTCGGCACAGACAAAATAATCGCGCTCCCCCCGAATCCTTTTGATATTGATATTCCCGTGCTGCTGGGCAAGGCAACATCACAGGAGTGGAGCGTCGAATTCCCGGGAGGACTTGATTGGAATCAGAACTGGATAGACATGGTCGATGTATTGCGGCAATTCGCTGAAGCTTGCGAAGAAAGAGAGATGCGAGTTGCATTGGAACCGCATCCGCATCGAATGATGCACAATGCGGCCGGCATGTTGCGAATTGTCGACCAAATTGAATCCAAGGCGATTGGGCTGAATCTGGACCCCAGCCATCTCTTCCCAATGGGAGAGCTGCCCAACATGGTAGCCTATGAAGTGGGCGATCGTATCTTTCACACCCATCTTTCCGACAACGATGGACAGACAAACGCGCACTGGCGGCCCGGCAAAGGCAAAGTTGACTGGCGAGCATTTCTCATCGCCCTCAAGGATATCGGCTACGATGGTCCGCTTTCTCTTGAGCTAGAGGATGTGCCGGGCGCCGCCGGCTATCCTGGCTTCCATCGCTCGCCAGAGTCAAGTCCGGAGATCGAGCGGCAACACAGCCTGGCCAAGGACTACATGACGCAACTATGCGATGAATTAGGAATCGAACTGTGATGTCAGCGGCCGCGGCGAAACATCATCGCCCCCGAGATATTGACCGGTAAACGCTGATGAGTTTGCCAAAGCATTCGCACTTGCTGCGCAGTTGTTACTTGTTTTATCACGAGAATATGACGATGCAGGAAATTGCTAAACAATTGCATATCTCCCGCTTCAAAGTTTCGCGCTACATCAAGGAAGCGGTTGAAAAGGGCATTGTTCAGGTCCACTTCCATGATTCAAATATCGAACATGAGAAGCTAGCCCTTCAACTTGAACGAAGTTTCCCCATCAAGCTGGCTGTTGTTGTTCCGACGCCCTACAGGTCTGACATCAGCGCGGTAAGACTGGCAGTCGGGCGGGCCGGCGCCAGTTTATTGGCGGACATCAAGCCGGAAACTTCCCTGAGCATAACCTGGGGACGCACCATTGCTCATCTGGTTGACAATCTTCCAACCGACCAGCTAAAGGCGCAGCGTGTGGTAGATCTCGCCGGCGGCTTCGGACAAGTTACAGACGAGATTTCAGCGCGCGCCGTAACTTTGCAGATCGCAAGTAAACTGAATGCGGAATGTTTCCAGCTGCCTGCGCCAACCATTGTTGAAAACATTGCAACCGCCCAAGCCTTATCCAATGAACCGATCATCCGCAACACGCTGGCAATAGCGTCAGAGTCTGACATCGCCATTATGGGCGTAGGACCGACCGATGTTGATTCGCTTCTCTATCGCTCGGGATATGTGTCGGAGACTGACTTTGAGCATCTGAAAGACAGCAACGCAGTCGGGTCGATCTTTGGCAGATTTTATGATCTGAAGGGCCGGGAATGCGATACAGAGTTCAGAGAACGCGCAATCGCCCTCACATTTGACGACTTGCGAAAGATCCCCGAGCGCATAGCGCTTACCATGGGCGCGCACAGAATTCAGGCGATCCTGGGGCTCATGAATGGCGAACTGATTACGACGCTGGTTACCGATAGCGACACCGCTACAGCCGTATTGCAAGAGCATTTTAAGTTGCGGGGAAGGCGCTCGGAAAACGGTGCTCGCGCGCCCGCAGCAATTGAAGAACGCGATCAAACCAGCCTTTCGCGGGGCGAAGAAGTGTAAACAAACATGACTCACTACACCATCCGTCTCATAAACACTGGCTTTCAGGAGTTGGACAAAGCCCAGTACGCCACTTTTAGAAAGGGAGCCGGGCAGATAATTGAACATCCCGTTTTCGCCTTTCTGGTGGAGGGCGGCGGTCGCAAGATTCTGGTCGACACGGGTTTGAGCGATACGCAGCGGTCTGTGACCTACCACCATGCCGGACGACAGGAACCCGGGCAGGCTATACATGAGCAGCTCAGAAATATAGGCATTGGCACTGAGGACATCGATGCGATCATCTTCACGCATCTTCACTGGGACCATTGCTACAACGTCAAGCAGTTTTCTAAAGCCAGCCTGGTGGTTAGCGAGGTCGAGTACAAATTTGCGCTCGATCCGATTCCGCCTTACTGGACCACCTATGAACATCCGAACTGCGGGCTCAAGCCACCCTGGCTGGGATGTGAATTCGATTTGGTGACGGGTGAAGAAGAAATCGCGCCCGGCATCTGCGTCTTTCCTACGCCTGGACATAGCCCGGGGCATCAAGCTGTCTCGGTTCAAACCGAAGCCGGCGCCTGTGTGCTGGCGGGCGATCTATTCTTTGTCCGCGAAAATCTCGAACCGGATGCCGAGCGTGGCTGGCCGCTAACGCCGATTGGACGCTTCGCGAGCTTTGTCGACCTGTGGCACAGCATGGAAACCGCCATTGAGCGAGCCGATCACATTCTGTTGACCCACGATCCGTCCCAGCTTGACGGGCAAATCTTCCCTTAGTCCGCGCGCGGGCGCCAGCAATCTAAGGAGGTGGAATATAGCCGACAGACTGAACGCGAGCGTCAAATTCAAGAAAGCTTCTAGTTGCTAACCGGAGGAATGAAATGACATCCAAATGTCTACGTATCGCATTTGTATTGTTGGCGGTTGCAGTTCTTGCGCTGCCAATGGGATCCGCGCTCGCTCAAGATGAAGCGGTCACGCTCATAATCGAAAGCTGGCGCGTCGACGATGCGGACGAGTGGAACGACGTGATTCTGCCAGCTTTCGAAGCCCACTATCCAAACATTGATGTCGACTTTCAGCCAACCATCAATACCGAATATAGCGCCACCTTGGGCACCAAGATCGAGGCTGGCACGGCGGGCGACTTGATCATGGTCGAACCCTTTGACTACCGTCTCGAGATGTACCTCAATGGCGACCTGGCGAATCTGGGTGATCTCGGGAGCCTGACGAATTACAGCGACGGCGCGCTGAGCGCCTGGAGCACAGACGATGGCGAACTCTTCGGCGTGCCGCTGGCGGCCGTCATCCATGGCTTCATGTACAACGCCGATATCTTTGCCGAACTTGGACTGAAAGAACCCGCCACTGCGCAGGAATTCCTCGATCTATTGGAAGCCGTTAAACAGGACGGTCAGTATGTGCCGCTGGCGATGGGAACGGCTGACGGC
>JAPOYS010000177.1:7456-21659 GCA_026706455.1 Chloroflexota bacterium
TTTGCAGCTGGCGGGCCAGCCCTTCTGGCGTGGCGAGGAGGGCCGTCTGGCGCTTATCGATGGCAGCGGTAAGTTCACCGACCAAGGCTATATCGATGCCTGGGACTTCCTGGCAGCGTGGGCGGACTACATGCCCGATGGCTATCAGGCCGTCTCTTACCCGGATATGCAAAATCTATTCACGCTGGGCGGCTCTGCGGTTTATCCAGCAGGCTCATGGGAAATCTCGATCTTCAACCAGTTGGTGGGGGATGATTTTGCCATCGGCGCTTTCCCGCCGCCCGTACCAGAAGAAGGCGCGGACTGCTTCATCAATGACCACATGGACATGGGTATGGCCATGAACGCTGATACCCAGCATCCGGAAGAAGCGCAGCTCTTCCTGGAGTGGCTGGGCTCGGCCGAGTTCGCCGAACTATGGAACAATGCGCTGCCTGGCTTCTTTGCCATGTCGAACCATGTCGTCGAGGCCTCCGACCCGATGGTGCAAGTGTACGCGGGCTGGCGACAGCACTGTGGCTCGTCGCCGCGCAACGCCTATGCCATCATCTCGCGCGGCGAACCCAACACCGACAGCGAACTGATTCGTGTGACGCAGCTCGTCATGAACGGCGAGATGACACCCGAAGAAGCCGGCGAAACGGTTCAGGCTGGCCTCGCGTCATGGTACGAGCCGCAAATGGGGGAGTGAGCCCAAACGTCTGATGCGGGTCTGCGATAGTGAGTAGACCTGAATCTCTTGCAGCATAGCCGAATTGTAGGGGCGGCATACCATGTCGCCCGAAATCACAAGTCACAGCGGCAGCGGGCGACCAGTTTGGTCGCCCCTACACGGCTCGCTATTCCCGCGATGCCCGCCCTGGCAGAAGCAGAAGGACCTCTCAGAACAGAATAGAGCCCAAGGCGACGCATGCCGAGGAGACCTCGAATGACAGCAAGCCTGTCGCAACAGGGCCAACCCAAGAACAGGAAACCCTTTCCCCTTCATATCGTTGTCTTTCTGGCGCCGGCAGTCGTCATTTATGGTCTGTTCATGATATATCCCTTGTTTGACTCCCTGCGTTTGGGTTTCTTCGTGCAAGTGACCCGCGGCGTAGAGCAGTTTGTCGGTACTCAGAATTATCTAACACTGCTTACTGACGAGGCGATCTTGCAGCCCCGGTTACTGAATGCCCTCAAGAACAGCTTCCTCTTCTTTGCGGTCAACATGCTGGTGCAGAATCCGATCGCGCTTTTCCTAGCGGCTGCGCTGTCTACGAAGACCAGAGGCGGTTTGCTATACCGCGTGCTGATCTTCTCGCCGGCGATCCTTTCGCTGGCGATTGCCGGATTTGTCTGGAGACTTGTGCTAAGCCCGCTTTGGGGCGTGGTCTACGACATATTGAAGGCTTTGGGCTTGGGGGCTTACGCGCAGCCGTGGTTGGGCTTAGAGAGCACCGCGTTGATCACGCTGGCGCTAATCTCAGCCTGGCAGTATCTGGGCATACCCATGATGCTCTATTTCGCGACATTGATTAGCATTCCGAACGAACTGTTCGAAGCCGCCTATGTCGACGGCGCGACCGACTGGCAGATTTTCTGGCGCATAAAGCTGCCCTTGTTAATGCCGATGGTCGGCATTGTTTCGCTGCTGACTTACATCGGCAACTTCAATGCCTTTGATGTGATATTCGCGCTGAAAGGCGCAGATGCTGGCCCCAATTACGCCAGCGATACCATGATGACGTTTTTCTATCGCACCTTCTTCGGGTCCGGATTCCAGAAAGCCGATCCGCATATGGGGGCGGCTGTCGCCGGGACGATGTTTGTCATACTGCTGGCCGGTGTCCTGCTTTACCTCTTGATCCGGCGGCGGATTAGATCTTACGAGTTATGAGGCGCGGCGGTTGTGGCTAGCTATAGCGAAGCGGAGAGAAAGCGATGGCCGGATATCGTGTCCGACGTCGACCTGCGTCATCTGGCAACCAAGGTTCTCAAGCACTGGATGCTGATGGCCTTTGCCTTGCTGTCTACCGCGCCAGTTGCCCTTGTCGTATTGAACTCATTTAAGGCACGGCGAGCCATATTCAGAAATCCTTACCATTTGCCCAACGCTGAAACATTTGATCTGGCTGGCTACGAGACGGTCTTTGAAAAATCCCAGTTTCACCTCTACTACTTCAACAGTTTATTCGTAACGCTGACTGCCCTCGCCCTCATTCTCTTATTCGGAACCATGGTGGCTTTTGCCCTGGCGGAATACTCTTTCCCAGGAAATAACTTGCTTCGACTGTTTTTCCTGTTGGGCATCATCATCCCGATACGCCTGGGCTCGGTCAGTTTGCTGCGCTTGATCGTCTCTCTAGATCTTATCGGAACCTTATGGGCATTGATTGTCGTGTATGTCGCCGGGGGGCTGCCGCTTGCCGTCTTCATTTTGACGCAGTTTATGAGCCAGGTGCCCGGTGAACTGAAGGATGCCGCGCGCGTGGATGGCGCGAGTGAATACCGGGTATTTTGGCTCATCTTGCCCATCATCCGGCCGGCGACAGGCACGGTGTCGGCGATTTCCATCATTCCCATGTGGAACGATCTCTGGTTCCCGCTCGTCCTGGCGCCAGGAGAGGCGACCCGAACAGTGACCCTGGGCGCCCAGCAGTTCATGGGGCAATTTTCCAACGATTGGAACGCGTTGCTGGCGGCGCTTTCACTCTCGTCAGTTCCAGTATTGATCATCTACTTCATCTCCTCAAAGCAACTCCTTCAGGGATTGACCGCCGGGGCAATAAAGAACTAGAGCGATGACACGATTGGAGAGCCATGTTTCAAAAGGCGATGAGAAGCGGCAGCTGGATATGAAAGACAAAATCAAGCTCGGAATAGCCGGCTGTGGGTTCGCCGGCACGCAGACGATGTATGCCCCTATTCTGCGCTTGCTTGAAAAGGGCCGAGTCACAGCGCTGATGGACCCGGATCCGCGGGCGCTGGACTTTATGACCCGGAACTACGGTGACTTCGATTGCTACGATGACTACGGCGATTTTTTGGCGAAGGCCGATATCGACGCGGTTCTAGTCGCTTCGCCAGTTTTTTTGCATGAAGAGCAAGTCCTGCAAGCGGCGCAAGCAGGCAAACACATCCTCTGCGAAAAACCAATGGCGCCTACCATCGAAGCCTGCGACCGTATGCGTCAAGCCGCCCAGGCGCACGATGTGAAATTGATGATCGGTTTTGTCAAGCGCTTCGACAAAAGCCTCCAACTGGCGCATGATCTCGTACAAGCCGGGCGGCTGGGAGCGCTCTTTCACATCCGCGCTGAGGTGAGTTGGTGTCACGACCTGTCTCCGCTAGGCTTCAACTGGCGGCAGTCCCTCCGCGCGCTGGGCGGCGTATTTCAGGACAATGCCAGTCACATCGTGGATCTGTGCCGCTGGTGGGCTGGAGAGATTCAAAGCGTCAGCGGACACGCGCGGATCCTAAGACCTGACTGGGAAGTCGAAACGCAGGCTCATGCTGCGCTGCGGCACGAGAATGGCGTCGTTTCCACGATTCATGTCAGCAATGTCTCGCAGAAGCCGATGACTGAGTATTTTCTCCTCGAAGGCACGGATGCAGCGCTCGAACTGCATTTTGGCCCGGCTATGAAGTACAGTTCGCCGGAGCCCTTTTCCGTCCGTCTGTGGGAGCGCGGCCAAAAACAGACAGACCTGACTCTTTTCAACTACGGCAACCTCGACCAGGAATTGCGCGAACGCGGACCCTACAAGCGCCAGATCGACCACTTTTGCGAGTCCATTCTGGAGAACAGAGCGCCCTGGATAGATGGCTTGGCGGGGCGCAAGGCTATTGAAGTGGTCAACGCGGTCTATCTAGCCTCGTGGCAGGATACGACGATTAAGCTGCCCCTGTCTGCTTCGGGTGACCTTGAGCGCATATTCCGCGAGATGCGGATGCAATACGGAGGTTAAGACGATGCACCGCATGCGCTGGACCCTGGAAAAAATCTCCGCGCGTTTACAGTTCGTTTCCCAGGCGGCGATCTACCGGCATAGTCAGCCACTCCGTTCCTTCAAATTCCAAGCCGGTTCTGAACCCCTAGTGGGCATTGATGTAGACGACAGCGACTGGGCGGTCATCGAACCCGGAAGTTATTGGGGCGAGCTGCGCCAGGAATTCACGCTGCGGACAACTTTCGCCGCGCCTGGAGGTTGGGAACAGCCTGTGGCGCTATCTCTCCCGCTGGGCCTGAGCAAGAGCCTGGAAGCCCTGGCATTCCTCTACGGGCCGGAGGCAATGGCCTACCTGGATGGAAGAGCCTATCAAGGCGTCGACCCCAATCATCAAGAGTTGCTGCTGCCCGATTGCCTTCTTGACGGCAACGAACATCAGCTCGCGCTGCATGGTTGGACCGGTATCAAAGACGAGCGCTATGAAATGGGAACCGCCCGCCTCGTGCAGATTGATCAGCCGACGCGCGACTTCGTGACCGCTGCCGGCGCCGCGCTCGAAGTCGTCAAACAACTCCCGGAAAACAACCCTATTCGTGTCAACTTGCTCAACGTTTTGGATGCGGCCTTCCTGCTGCTCGATTTGCGCGAGCCACTGGGCGAACCCTTTTACCAGAGCGTTCATGCCGCCAATCGCGCGCTCAAAGAAAGTATTGCCAACGCGGGTCCCCCGATGGATGTCGTAGTGAGGGGCGTCGGTCACGCCCATATTGATGTGGCTTGGTTGTGGCCTCTCAGCCAGACTCGCCAGAAGGTCGCCCGAACCTTCAACACGGCATTGCGCTTGATGGAGCAATATCCGGAATTCAAGTTCACGCAGAGCCAGCCGCAACTGTACCAATACATAGCCGATGACCATCCCGAGATCATGGCGCGGATCAAGGAGCGAGTCGCCGAAGGCCGCTGGGAGACTATCGGCGGCATGTGGGTGGAGGCCGACTGCAACCTGACGGGCGCTGAATCGCTCGCCCGCCAATTCCTGCTCGGTCGCCGCTACTTCTTGGAAACCTTCGGCGCGCGCGAATCGCCGATATTGTGGCTGCCGGATGTTTTTGGCTATGCCTGGCAGCTCCCCCAATTAATTCAACAGGCCCGGCTCAAGTACTTTGTGACCGCCAAACTCAGTTGGAATCAGTACAATCGCATTCCCTACGATCAATTCTGGTGGCAGGGACTAGACGGCAGCCGAATACTAACCTACTTCATCACCACTTCAAAGCCGGGCTGGTGGGGCGCGACCTACAGCGCGGACCTTTCGCCCGAAGAGGTACTCGCCACCTGGGCGGGCGGGCAGCAGCAGGAACTGCATAACGAGTTCATGATTGCGTATGGCCATGGCGATGGCGGTGGCGGGCCGACGCGCGCCATGCTGGACAGCAGCCGCGAGATGGCAGCGCATCCCGGCTTGCCCCGCGTTCAACTGAGCACGGCTATCGACTTCATGGACAAGCTCGAGCGTCAATCCGCCGACAAGCTGCCCGCCTGGAACGGCGAACTTTACCTTGAGTTGCACCGGGGAACCTATACCAGCCAGGCGCGCAATAAACGCGCCAATCGCAAGCGCGAGTTCCTCTTGCATGATGCCGAGTTCCTGGCGGCTTGGGCGTCTGTGCAAGGACCCTTCGCCTATCCGCATGACGAACTTCGCCGCGCTTGGGAATTGCTCTGCTTGAACCAGTTCCACGACATCATTCCAGGTTCGTCGATTAACGAGGTATATGTAGACAGCCTGCGGGATTATGAAGAAATCCGACGCATTGGCGAGCGGATCCGCGAGGATGCCTTGATCGCCCTGGATCCTTCCCTGCCCGCGGAATCCGCGCTGGCGATCTACAACCCCACTTCATTCCCGCGATCGGAAGTCCTTGAAGTCTCGGGCGAGTGGTTGCGAGAGGAAACGATCGTCGCCACAATGGACGGAACGGCGCTGCCGGCGCAGCCAACAGACGATGGATTGCTCGTCAAATGTCCGGTCGTGCCGACATACGGCGTCTTGGCGCTGCGCTTGCCTGCTGGAGAGATTCCGGCTAGCGAGAACGAGATTTATGTCGGAGGCGTATGGGGAGCGCCAAAGGACGAGGGCGCTTCGGCATTGTGCTCAATGGTCATGGAAAATCCTCTCCTGAGGGTCGAGTTTGATCAGGCGGGCGACATCGTGCGGCTCTTTGACAAGCGAGCCCAGCGCGAAGTTCTAGCCGCCGGACAAAAAGCCAATCAGTGGCAGGCATTTGAAGATCGTCCTTTGGACTGGGAAGCCTGGGATATTGATATCTTCTTCGATGAAAAGATGTGGCTGGCCGACCCGGCAAGCAGCATCGAAGTCCTGGAGAAGGGACCCTTGCGCGCCTGCCTGGAAATCAAAAGGCGAGTGTTCAACAGCGAAATCGCGCAGCGTGTTTACATGGTTGCCGATAGCGCGCGGATAGATTTCGACACCAAGATAATCTGGCGAGAGCGCCGCCTGCTGCTCAAGGTCGCTTTCCCCGTGGACATCCTCAGCCCGAGAGCTACCTACGAGATTCAATGGGGCAACGTTGAGCGCCCAACCCACCGCAACACATCCTGGGATTGGGCTCGATTCGAAAGCTGCGCCCATAAGTGGGTCGATCTGAGCGAGGGCGACTATGGCCTCAGCCTGCTAAATGATTGCAAATATGGACATGACATTGCCGGGCAGGTCATGCGGCTGACCGTGTTGAAGGGCGCCATGTTCCCCGATCCGGATGCTGATTTGGGTGAACACCATTTCACCTACAGCCTGTTGCCCCACAAGGGCGATTGGCGCAATGGCGCAGTGCCCGCCGCCTATGGCCTCAACAATCCGCTAATCGTCCATCACATACAGGGCAATCCTCTAGGCGCCTCCGCAGTTGATCGGTTTTCTCTGGTTCAGGTAGATGTCCCACAGATCATCGTGGAGACCGTCAAGCAAGCCGAAGACGGAGACGGCTTAATCGTGCGCCTCTACGAACACGAACGAACACAGCAAGTGTTTGACCTGGGTGCCGGCTTCCCGCTGGCGGAGGCCGTCCGCTGCAACTTGCTTGAAGAAAATGAAGAAGGCTTGGATGTGACTGAGGGCAAAGCCAGGCTGCGGGCAAAGCCCTATCAGATCATCACCCTCCGCTTGAAACCTGCGACTGATGAGCCTGCGACAAGTCATGAGGGCTCGAAGCCATGAACTCTCTCATCTCCAGGGGTCCACGTCAGGTCGAGTACGGGGAATGGGAAGAGCCGAGTATATTGCCCGGACAAGTTATGATCGAAGTCGCGGCTTGCGGCATTTGCGGTACCGATCTGCATGTATACAAGGGCTTGCCGGCAGGCTGGCCGGTTCCGGGCATCAGGGGACACGAGTTCGCCGGGAATGTGATCGCCTGGGCTGATGATGTACAAGGATTCAAGCAAGGCGATCGCGTGGTCGCGCAGCCACTAGTGTATTGCCGACACTGCCGCTTCTGCCGCGCCGGACAAACCAACCTCTGCTCGAATCTGTATCTGATCGGCGGCGAGCAGCCCGGTGGATTCGCAGAGCGAGTCGCCGTGCCAGCGAACTCACTTTATCCTGTACCGGAAAACCTGAGCCTCCGGCAGGCTGCCCTAATTGAAACGCTGGCGACCTCGGTACATGCGTTTCAGCAGAATCTCTCCGGCATCCTGCGCAGCGTGGCTGTACTTGGAGCTGGCGCGCAGGGTATATTCGCAGTCCAACTTGCCCGGCTGGCCGGCGCAAAACTGATTGCGGTATCGGAGACGGTGCCTCATCGGCTTGCTGTCGCCAAAAACCTGGGCGCGACCCACGCCATCAACGCGGGCCACGAAAACGTCGTTGAAGCCGTACTCGCTCTGACGGACGGCGACGGCGTCGACCTGGTGATTGAAGCGGCTGGCAAGGCGGTTGCGCGCCAACAAACTACCCAGCTGCTGCGCCCGGGCGGGACAGCGATCTTTCTCGCGCTAGGCGCCGAACCAAGTCCAATCGATTTCATGTCGGTTGTTCCCAGGGAACTTCATTTGCGGGGAACGCAGTGCTATACGGATGCCGATTTTGCCCTGGCGATACAGCTGCTGGCCAACGGGGAGATTATCGTCGATCCGCTTATCACCAAGATACCGCTTGAAGAAGGGGCCGCCGCATTTGAAAACTTGGCGGGTAATCCCGGCGAAATGATCAAAGTGATTTTGGAGCCATAGGCTGCGCCGTGACCAATCTCATGCGCAGCTCGTCAAGGCCTGATGCAATCATGCGAGTCAAGCGATCCTTGCTGACCAACGCAAAGCGCGCCTACGAGATCCGGTTACAGACGGGAAACGGGGGCAATCTTAGCGGGCGCGTTCCTGGCGCCGACCTAATCATCATCAAGGCAAGCGGTTGCTCCTTTGATCAATGTCAGCCAAACAACCTGATCACGGTGACGCTCGATGGCGCGCAAGTCGATGGCGACGGTTCGCCGTCCCAGGAGCTGGTTACTCACTTGGCGATCTACAAACAGCGACCAGACGTACAAGGCGTTTTTCACAGCCACTCGCCCTGGGCTATCGCCTGCGCCAGTCTTGGTGATGCCATCCCAACTGTGACCCTTCACGCCAAGTCGAAGCTGGGACGCATTCCCGTTCTGAGACTCTCCGGCGCTACGCCCCAAGCTAATTTGCCCGCCATCAAGGCGCTGCTGACGGCCGATCGCAAGCTGTGCGTATTCGTCCAGGACCGGCACGGCATTTTCAGCTTTGCCAACTCCATTGAACTGGCGCGTCATAATGCCGAACTTGTGGAAGAAACCGCCCAGATTGCCTGGTCCATGGCGCTCAATCAAACTATGGCGCCTAATCGGAAGCGTGAAGCCTAAACCAGTAGGCGGGTTCACCAAAGCAAACTGCGGTCGATCTCTGGAACAAAAGGAAAATCACTATGCCGAAATCTATCATCGTCATCGGCACGTTGGATACAAAGGGACAAGAAATTGCGTTTGTGCGAGATCTCATTGCCAAAAGGCGCCACCAGCCAGTCGTCATTGACAGCGGCATCCAGGGAGAACCCGCCATCCAACCCGCGATTTCGCGACACGAGGTGGCTGCGGCGGCGGAGACAAGCATCGAAGCAATCCTGGCCGCAGGTGACAAGAACCACGCTATCAGCGCCATGGCGCGAGGCGTGGCTTCAATAGCCGACCGACTGCATGCCGAGGGAAAACTTGATGCTGTCATCGCGCTCGGCGGTGTTCAGGGCACGGTCATAGGTACAGCGGCCATGCGCGCCTTACCCGTTGGTGTGCCAAAGGTTATGGTTTCCACCGTAGCCAATGGGCAGGCTACCTTTGGGCCCTTCGTGGGCACAAAAGATATTACCATTATGCACTCGGTAGCCGATATTCTTGGCTTAAACATTATCACCCGGCAAATACTAGCGGAAGCCGCCGGCGCCGTGGTGGGGATGACTGAACTGGCGCTTGGACCTCAAACAGCGGACCGCCCAACGGTAGCAGTGACCATGGCCGGAGTGACCACCTCCTGCGTCATGCGCGCCCGCGAACTCTTTGAAGACTGGGGCTACGAAGTCATCGCCTTCCACTGCAATGGCATTGGGGCAAAAGCCATGGAAGAACTCGCCGATGCCGGACAATTGCAAGGTATCCTGGATTTAAGCCCGCACGATATAGGCGGATACCTGCGCGGCGGCTTGATGCAGTCTAGCCCAGACAGATTGGAAGCCGTCAGCCGCCGAGGCCTGCCCATCGTGTTTGTGCCGGGTGGAATTGACTTCATTCTGTACGGACCGCTCCAATCTATTACGCCAACGATGCTAGAGCGCAAATACGTTGTCCATAATCCGATCCATACTCATGTGAGAGCCAATCAAGCCGAGATGACCGACGCTGGCCGCTTCGTTGCCGAGCGCCTTAGCCAGACCACCGGTCCAGCAACTGTCATGATTCCCCAACGCGGCTTTAGCCAGCTCAATATCGAGGGCGGCCCGCTGTTTGATCCCCAAGCTGATCAAGGATTCATTGAGGGATTGATGGCAGCCAGCGCCGGGAAACTAAGCATTGCCGAGCTGGATTTGCACATCAATGAACCAGCCTTTGCCGAAGCGGTCGCCACAGAGCTGCGCTCCTTGATGGAAACATAGCTGCATAGAAGATTAAGTTTCAGAACGGGACTGACGATTTAACTTCCGAAAACGAGGGTCGGCGTCCAGATAATATCAAGAATTCAGGGAATAGCTAATTGTATAGTCCCATGTTGAGCTGGAGCGGGTTTTCGTGAAATCGTTCCGGGGTTTCTCGCCAGCGATCACAGATGTATTCATAGGGACTTCGCCCCTGCAATGTCTTGAGCCGTTTGGCAAAGTTGTAGGCCTGGATGAAAGCTTCAAGGCGCTGGCGCAACTGTGAGTGTGTCTGGTAGAAGTAGCGATAGACCGTCTGCTCTTTGAGGCTGCGGTTCATCCGTTCAACTTGACCATTCGTCCAGGGATGATAGGGCTCGGTCAGCCGGTGGTCTATCCCATGCGCTTCACAGATTTTCTCAAACTCCAGCTTGCTTTTCCGCTTTGCCCGCGCCTGATGGGTAAACTGGGCGCCATTGTCGGTCAAGATAGTATGGATTTTGTAAGGCACGGCTTTGATCAGCCGGCGCAGAAAAGCGCAGGCATCTTCCCGTTGCGCGCTTTCAGATAGTTCCGCAAAGACAAACTTGAAGCTGCGGTCAATCGCCACAAAGAGTTTGAGCTTGCCTTGCTTGATTCTGACATGGCAGATGTCCAGGTGAAAGTAGCCGATGGGATAGGCTTTGAAGCGCTTCTTCTTGGTCCGTTTGCTTTCGGTTTCGGGCAAACGGTTGATGCCATGGCGTTTGAAACAGCGATGCAGGCTGGCGCGGGTCAAATGCGGAATGGTCTCTTGGGGGGCGTAAAGGCAGGCATCCAGCGGCAGCAAGGTCTTGCTGCGGAAGGCCACGATAATCGCTTCTTCTTGCTCGCTCAGGACAGTAGATCGCGGCTGCTTCGGTCCCATCGGCAGGTCTTTGACGGAGTTGCGCTTCTTCCGCTTCGCAACCGTCTTCGGATTGATGCCATAGCGCTTGGCAGCTTCCTTATGCTCTCTTGACTATTTTGTATTGCTCGACGGGTTGCCTCTGTCGTTGCGGCGCGAGGGTGAAATATCTGTCCCACAATTCGTCCCCTGCTCATTGGAAATAATACCATCATAACCCAAGACGTTACTATTAGTCATGGCGCGCCATGCGATAACGAGCAATCAAGCTGAATTTCAACCACCGAGTACGCCGAGTTATATTGAGGACACAGAGCTATTGGTATTCTTCGACCTAAGCGCAACATCTGCCGCTGCCAAATGGCGTAAACTGCGGCTGCCATCTAACCGTCCATACAGATTTCTCTGCGCTCTCTTTACTCTCGGTGTCCTCAGTGGTGAAAGCAATTTGAAGCGCTTGCCCTGTGTCCTTTGCGCGCTCTGTGGTTAAATCAGTTGCGTTCGCGACAATAGAGGACGCATCCATGACCAAAGTGACATTCATCGGCGCCGGCAGCACCGTCTTCGCCAAGAATTTGATGGGCGATATCTGGAGTTATCCCGAGTTGGCTGACGCGACGATCTGCCTGATGGATATTGACCCCAAGCGCCTGAAACAATCGGAGCGCGTGGCGCGTCATATCATCAATACGCTGGGGGTCAAGCCGACGGTGGAATGCACAACCGACCGGCGCGCGGCTTTGCGGGGCGCCGATTACGTCATCTGCATGATTCAGGTCGGCGGTTATGAGCCGGCCACGGTCATCGACTTTGAGATCCCGAAGAAGTACGGCTTGCGGCAGACGATCGGCGACACGCTTGGCATCGGCGGCATCATGCGCGGTCTGCGCACGATCCCCGTGCTGATCGATATCGCGCGCGATATGGAAGAGATCTGCCCCGACGCCCTGCTGATCAATTACGCCAATCCCATGTGCATGAACCAGTGGGCGCTGAACCGCGCGACCGATATCCAAACCGTTGGGCTCTGCCACAGCGTCCCCGGCACCGCCCACGAGCTCGCCCGCGACATTGGCCTACCCTATGACGAGATCAACTATTTGGTGGCTGGCATCAACCACATGGCTTTCTATCTCAAATTCGAGCGGCGCGACACGGGCGAAGACCTCTATCCCTTGCTGCGTCAGGTCTACGCGGAGAAGCGCTACCCGCCGCATAACCGCGTCCGCTACGAGATGCTGAGGCGGCTTGGCTATTTCGTCACCGAATCCAGCGAGCATTTCAGCGAATACGTGCCCTGGTTCATCAAGGAGCGCGCGCCGGAACTAATTGGCGAATTCAATATCCCGCTGGACGAATACATCGAGCGCTGCAAAGCCGGCATCATCAGTTGGGAGCTGCTGGAAGAAGCGGAAGCGAAGGGGCGAATCCCCAGCGAAGAAGAAATCATGCATGCCCTGCGCGATGTAAACCCCATGCACAAAGGCTGGACGGTGCGCAGCATCACTGACTTAAACAAGGTAGAGCGCAGCGTCGAGTACGGCTCGCTGATTATCCACAGCATGGAGACGGGCGCGGCGCGTACGATCTACGGCAATGTCGCCAATGACGGCGTCATCGACAACCTGCCGGCCGGCTGCTGCGTCGAAGTCCCCTGCTTGGTCGACGCCAATGGCATCCAGCCGACCCGCGTCGGCGCGATCCCGTCCCATCTGGCCGCCTTGATGAGTACCAATATCAATGTGCAATCGCTGAGCGTTGAAGCCGCGCTGATTCGCAAACGCGAGCATATTTATCACGCGGCCATGCTCGATCCGCATACGGGGTCCGAGCTGACGCTGGACGAGATTTGGTCAATGGTGGACGAGTTGATCGAGGCGCATGGAGATTATCTGCCGGCCTATCAATAGGCTAGGGGGAGAAAGTACCAGTCGGGAGGAGTACAAATGACGCAAAAGAACCTGATCGGTGGCGAATGGCGCGGCAGCGACGATGTGATGGAAGTTCGCTTTCCCTATGACGGCCGCCTGGTGGACAGCGTGTCGATGGCGAGCGCTCAGGACATGGAAGACGCTATGGCGGCGGCTTTCGAGGGCTTCGAGATCACGCGCAAACTGCCCAGCCATCGGCGCTCGGAGATTCTGCAGAACATGGTCCAATTGCTGCGCGAGCGCTTTGATGAGGTCGTCGAAGCGATGATCCTCGAAGGCGGCAAGAACCGCAAGACGGCCATCGGCGAGACGGCGCGCGCCCTGGAGACGCTGAAGGTATCGAGTGAAGAAGCGCGGCGCATCGGCGGCGAGGTCTTCAGCATCGACTGGACGCGGGCCGGCGAGAATCGACAGGGATTCACGCGCCGCCAGCCCATCGGCACGGTGCTCGGCATCACGCCATTCAACTATCCGGTCAATCTGGCTTGCCACAAGATTGGACCGGCGATCGCGGCCGGCAACCCCATCATCATCAAGCCGGCTGAAAAGACGCCGCTATCGAGCATTATCCTGGCTGAGATCGTGTTGGAAGCCGGTTTCCCGCCCCAGGCATTCAGCATGTTGAACGCCTGGGGACCCGACACCGAAATGATGGTGATGGACCCGCGCCTGCGCATGATCAGCTTCACGGGCAGCGGCGCCGTCGGCTGGATGCTGAAGAGCAAAGCCGGGCAGAAGAAAGTCACGCTGGAATTGGGCGGCAACGCCGGCGTCATCGTGCACAAGGACGCCGACCTGGCTGACGCTTCGGAGCAAACGGCCGCTGGCGCCTTCGCCAACGCCGGGCAGAATTGCATCTCGGTGCAGCGCCTGCTGATCCAGCGCGATGTCTTCGAGGAATTCACCGACCTGTTTGTGGATGATGTAAAGGCGCTCAAAGTGGGCGACCCGCGCGACCCGAATGTCGATATCGGGCCCATGATCAGCCAGCGCGATGCCGAGCGGGCGGAAGCCTGGGTGAAAGAAGCGCAAGGGGCGGGCGCGTCCCTGTTGCTGGGCGGCGAGCGCGATGGCGCGCTATTCTCGCCGACAGTGATGGCCGAAACGGCGCCGGATATGCGCGTGAACTGCGAAGAAGTCTTCGCGCCGGTGGTCACGCTCAGCCCCTACGAGCGCTGGGATGATGCGGTGGCTCTGATAAACGAAGGACCCTACGGCTTGCAGGCGGGCGTCTTCACCCGCGATATCAAGCGCGTCATGGATGCCTGGGATCGCGTCGAGGTCGGCGGGCTGC
>JAPOYS010000177.1:21676-31108 GCA_026706455.1 Chloroflexota bacterium
AGCTTCCGGCTATGGGCGCGAAGGCATCAAATACGCGATTGAAGATATGACCGAACTGCGCTTGATGACGCTGAATTTGGGATGATTTTTGCCACTCATTGTCATTTGCGCGTAGGGGCGACTCGGTGAGTCGCCCGCCATAGCGCAAAAGATGTAGAGGCGAGCCACTGGGTCGCCCGTCAACATCCTTTTACAGGTATGCCATGAACACCACAGACATCCGCATCGGCTTCGCGCCCATCGCCCGCCCGACATTCGACCTCGACTTGGCGAACGAGATGACGGCGCAGGTCCACGCCGCGATTACAAATGCGTACAAGGTGATCGGCACGTCTGATTTAATCATGGACGGCGCCGCCATCAAGGCGCGGATCGCCGAACTGGGTTCCGCCGACATCGACATGATTCTGATGCTGCAAGCGTCCTTCGCCGATAGCACGATGATCCTGGAATTGGCGCGCGCCATCGACGCGCCGCTGCTGATGTGGGCGCTGCCGGAGGCGCAGGTCGGCGGGCGGCTGCGCATCAATTCCTTCTGTGGCCTCAACCTGGCTGCGCATGGCTTGCGGCGGGCTGGACGGTCCTACGAAACAGTCTACGCCGCGCCTGAGGACGAGGCTGCTCACAAGAAACTGCGCGATCTGGCCATCGCCGCGGGCATCAAGCGGCGGCTGGCTGAGACGCGAATCGGACGGCTGGGCGAGCATCCGGCCGGCTTCGACACCTGCCGCGTGAATCGTGGCGCGCTGAAGGCGCAGCTCGGAATTGAAGTCGCCCAATTTGAGTTGGACTCTTTCTTCGCGCGCGCCCGTCAAGCTGAGCCGGCGCGCGTAGACGCTCTCACGGCCGACTTGGGCGCGCGACTCGCTGGTTTTGACGCGATGGAGAGCGAAGCCACTAGAGGCACGGTGGGCGCCTACGTGGCGCTGGATGAGTTGGCGCGCGAAGAAAACCTAAGCGGCATGGCGGTGCGCTGCTGGCCCGAATTCTTCACCGATCTTGGCTGTTCCGCCTGCGGCGCCATGTCGCTGCTCAGCGACGCGCGTACGCCGAGCAGCTGCGAAGCCGATGTCAATGGCACGATCACGCAGCTAATCTTGCAGTGGATCAGCGGCGCAGCGGCTTTTGGCAGCGATATCGTCGCCTTTGATGCCGATGCTGACGAAGCCGTGCTCTGGCATTGTGGCTTGGCGCCGCTCTCCATGGCTGATCCCGACGTGCAGCCGGCGGCGACCATCCACTCGAACCGGCAAAAGCCGCTGCTGATGCAGTTCCCGCTCAAGCCTGGGCGCGTGACCATCGCGCGGCTCAGCGAGGCGACCGGCGAGTTCAGGCTGGTCATCGGCGGCGGCGAGATGCTGAAAGCGCCCCCCGCATTCACGGGAACGAGTGGTATAATCCGCTTCGATGCGGGCGCGGCCGCCGTGATGGACGCCATCTTGCGCGAGGGCTTGGAGCATCACATCTCCCTCACTTACGGCGATTATCAAGATGTGCTGGCGTCGCTGGCTCGTATCCTGGGCATGTCCGTTTTACGTCTGTGATTCACAGGCATGAAAGCGGCTGCGGTCATTTTGATTGCAGCTATTGTTCGTCAGCAGTTAAGGAGTAAGGCAAGATGAAACGCTTAATCACTGTAGGTTTGCTTGCAACCATGTTGCTGTCGCTGGGCGCGGCGGCGTTGGCGCAAGATATGGTCGAACTCGACTTCATGTGCTATCAAGATGGCAGCGAATGCGGCGTACTGGAGGATCTGCTCAATCGCTTCAGCGAAGAGAATCCGGGCATCACCGTCGCCGTGAATGTCGTGCCCTATACGACCGTGCGCGATCAGTTGCGCGTACAGGTTGAAGCGGGGCAGGCGCCGGATATGGCGCGCATCACCGACTTCGCCGGTATGGCTGGCTTCTACCTGGATGTACGCCCGCTGATGGAAGATCCGTCGCTCTTTGAAGACAACTTCAATCCGGCTATCGTCGGCGCATTCCGCACCGGACCCGATGATAACGGGCTTTATGGCTTCGCCGACCAACTGAGCGTTACCGGTCCCTACGTCAACGCCACGCTCTTTGAACAAGCGGGCGTCGATTTGCCGAGCGATGTCATGGACGAGCCGACTTGGGACGACTGGTTGGCGGCGCTGGACGAGGTCGCAAGCGCGACGGGCGTGCAATATTCGCTGGCGATCGACAACAAGGGCCACCGTTTCGCCGGTCCCGCCATGAGCCTCGGCGCGAATTTCTTTGATGAAGACGGCAACTTCGACCTGGAAGATGATGAAGGCTTCCGCGCCTTCGCCATGATCCTCAAGGACCTGATCGACGCGGGCAAGTCCCCGGCTGAGACTTGGCTCGGCACCAGCCAATACACCGGCGCGCAGGATTACTTCATCAATGTCGAGACGGTCATGTACTTCAGCGGCAGTTGGCAGATCGGGCGCTTCGCCGCTGATATCGGCGACGCCTTCGATTGGGTTGTCGCGCCGAATCCCTACGGGCCGGGAGGCAGCACCGGCGTCGCCGGCGGCGCTGCAATCGTCGGCTATGCCCAGACCGAACATCCGGAAGAAGTGGCCAAGGTGATGGAATACTTGCTGCAGCCTGAGGTCTACGGCGAGTATGTGGCGCGGGCGCTCTTCATCCCGGCGCACCAAGCCGTCATTGAGGCGGGCGTCGAATTCCAGACCGACAGCCCGGCGGTCGCGGCGGCTTTGACCGGCTACGCCAACGAGGTGCCGAAGTTCCATCCGCAGGCGGTCGCGCTGAATCCGCATCCGCTGGCATTCGCCTACTATGACTCGTCGAACACCCGCCTGGCGCAATACTTCGCCGGCGAGTTGACGCTCGATGAGGCGATGACCCGCTTGCAAGAGCAGCTCGACGAAGCGGCTGCCAATATGGCTGCCGGCTAGGCAGAGCGCAGCAATTATGAGGCTGGGACTCGTTTCCAGCCTCATTTCTTATCTGCAACGCAACCCAACTCGGTGACCCTTGGGTCGCCCGCACAAGCGCAATAATGTAGGGGCGACCCTTGGGTCGCCCGCCGAAGGGCATACTTGGGCGAGCCGGTGGCTCGCCCAAGCATACTACAAATTGCCAATCACTTTGTCGTCGACTTCTGACTATGGCCATTCAACTAAACTCTAGAACAGGCCGTCCTCGGCGAAGCCCCATGGCTCTAGTCGTCGACGCTGCCGTCAGCCTGTTCGATGGCTTTTTCGCGCGCGCGCAGAGCTTCACCGGCGTGACCGGCATGGCGTATATCTTCGTCGCGCCCAATATGATTGTCTTTTCTATCTTTGTGCTCTTCCCCATGCTATTCAATTTCGTCTATACCTTCACCGGCAGCGACAAGCTCTTCCTCGATCAGCGCCCCTTCGTCGGCGCCCGGAACCTCGAGCGCCTGTTTGATTGCGCTGACTTCCTGCGCCCCGCCACCTGTGACGAAGACCTTTTTGCCGCCGCCGTGCTGAACACAGCCGGTTTCGTCGTGACGCAGGTGTCGGTCATGATCGCGGTGTCGCTGCTGACCGCGGTCGTGCTCAATGGGCGGATACGCGCGCGCGGCTTCTTCCGCAGCGTCTTCTTTTACCCCGTGCTGCTCTCGCCCATCGTGGTGGCGATGATCTGGCGCTGGATGCTGCAAGAGAACGGTCTGTTCAATGCGGTCGTCGTTGGCATGGGCGGGGAGAAGCTGCGCTTTCTCACCGATCGCAACTGGGCGCGCTTCTGGGTCGTGATGGTGAGCGTCTGGTCTTTGATGGGCTTTTATACGCTGATTCTGCTGGCGGGCTTGCAGGCGATCCCGGCCGATCTGTATGAAGCGGCCGCCATCGACGGGGCCAGCAGTTGGCAGGCCTTCCGCTCGATTACCTTGCCGCTGTTGGCGCCAACGATGCTGGTGGTCATCGTCCTGTCTACCATACGGGCGGTGCAGATATTTGACGTCGTCTTCGCCTTCACCGGCGGCGGTCCTGGCTCGGCGACGCTTTACATCGTGCATTACATCTACAACAACGGCTTTGCCAGCCCCTTCCGTGAATTCGGCTTGGCGGCGGCGACCTCGCTGGTGATGGCGGCGGTTCTAATTGTGCTGACCGTCATTCAGATTCGCGTGCAAGGCACGGGCTTGGAAGAGGATGAAGACGGGGCGGGGCCGAGCGCCGTCTTGAGCGGCAAGTCGGCGGGACCGCCAGCTTTCGATTTTCGGCGGGCGCTGAATCCGCTCGTGGAGCTCTTGCAGGTCTTGCTTGACGCCATTGGCGCGTTCCTGAACTGGCTCTTCCAAACGGCGCGCCGGCGCTTCTTCTTCACCTACGCTTATCTGCTTCTCGGCGTCGTCGTCATGTTCGGTCCGGTGCTCTGGCTGGTGATGTCATCCTTCAAGAGTTCGGGCGATATTCAGCGATTCCCGCCGCGCTTCCTGCCCTATCATCAGGAGCTGGCGGCGGTCGAAGGCTATGATAAGCCGCTGCCGCTATACAATGTCACGCTCGCGGATGGCGCGATCGCGCAGCTGGCGCAGCTGCGGCGCGTTGGCTTGGAAGCGCAGATGATTGACCCCGCCAAGCCCGAGGCCGGCATCACCAAAGTGAAGCTGAATGAACGCGCGCCGGTCGAGAGCGTGCGCTTCAGCCTCGACAATTACAGCCGCGGCGTTGAGAGTTTCAACTTCTGGCGCTATCTGGCCAATAGCGTCATCGTCACCGCCTCGGCCACGATCTTGACCCTGTTCGTCAATAGCATGGCCGCCTTCGCCTTGAGCAAGTATCGTTTTCGCGGACGCGGTTTCATCTTCATGCTGATCATCAGCACGCTGATGGTGCCGCTCTCGGTGATCCTGGTGCCGGCTTTCCTGCTCATCACCGCGCTCGGTTGGAATAATCAGCTGATCGGCATCATCATCCCGACCATCGGCACACCGACCGGCGTCTTCCTGCTGCGTCAATACATGCTGACGATTCCGGACGAGTTGCTGGATTCAGCGCGCATCGACGGCGCGACCGAATGGCGCATCTACTGGCAGGTGATCCTGCCGCTGGCGGCGCCGGCGCTGGCGGTGCTGGCGATCTTCTCCACCATCTGGCGCTGGAACGATTTTCTTTGGCCCAAAATCGTGATGACCAGGGACGAGATGTTCACGCTGCAGGTCGGCCTCGAGACCTTTCAAGGCGACCTCACGATTCAGTGGGATCTCATCCTGGCGATGACCGTGCTGACCGCCCTGCCGATCACCTTCGTCTTCGGTTTCCTGCAGAAGTACATCACCACCGGCATCGCTACGACCGGGATGAAGTAGGCGGCTGTCAACTTGCCGCGAGCCGACGAAAACTGAGGGGCGATCCTTGGGTCGCCCTAACTAACGCCAGATTTCATCGCTCATCGTCTGCCCAAATATGCGAAAATGGTTAGCATTTGTAATTACATGAGTTTCCGAATGGTGATTGGAACGTGATATGAAACGGGCATTGGGCTACGTACTTTTCTGCGCGCTGGTCCTGCTGTCCGGCGCAGGCGCGCTGGCGCAGAACGCGATTGAGTTGCGCTTTCTGTGTTTCAACGACGGCAATGAGTGCGCGGTCTACGCCGATCTGCTCTCGCGCTTTTCACTTGACAATCCGGATATCATAGTTGTGGTCGAAGTTGTTGACGCGGCCGATATCGAGGCGCAATTGAGCGCGCAAGCTGACGCGGGCGCCGCGCCGGATATCGCGCGAGTCGCCGACTTCGGCGCGCTGGCGGGCGACTATCTCGATTTGCGCTCGCTCCTTTCCGATGCCGATTCTTTCGCGGCCAGCTTTCAGGCGCCCTTCCTGCAGGCGATGCGCGCTGGCGCAGGCGACGCCTTGCATGGTTTCCCCGATGCCGCCGCCATGGTCGCGCCCTTTGTCAATGTGAGTCTATTCGAGCGGGCGAACGTTTCTCTGCCCGGCGCTGGGGCGAGTTGGGATGAATGGCTGGCGGCGCTGGACGATGTAGCAGCGGCGACGGAGGCCTCCTACGCGCTCGCCGTCGACAACAAAGATCACCGATTGGTCGGACCAGCCATGAGCCTGGGCGCCCAATACTTTGACGCGGACCGCAACTTGACGCTGGCCGACGATGATGGGCTGCGCGCGTTTCTCGAGATTCTTCATGCTCTGATGATTGAGGGCAAGACGCCCGCCGATACCCTGCTCGGAACGGGCGCGTCGCAAGAAACCTTCACGCGCGGCGACGCCGTGATGTACATCTGCGGCAGTTGGAAAGTTGAAGAGGTAGCGGCGCAAGTTGGAGACGACTTCGACTGGGCAATTGTAGCCAATCCCTCCGGCAGCGGCGGCCGAACTGGCGTGGCTCAAGCGACTGCGCTGGTCGCCCTCGCGGGGACGGATCACCCGGCAGCGGTGGCGCAAGTCTTTGAGCATCTGGCGCAGCCGGATGTTTACGCCGAGTTCTCGGCGCGCGCGCTGACGATTCCGGCGCATCTCGGAGTCGCGGCTTCGGCGATCGATTATGGGACGGAAAGCGAGACGATCGCGGCCGCCTTAAACGCCTTCGCCCGTGAGACGCTAAACTTGCAGGAGCAGGCGATCACCTTGGATTTGCATCCGCTCGCCGATGTCTATTACGAAGCGTCGAATGCAACCTTGCGAGCCTTCTTCTCTGGCGAGCTTTCGCTGGACGAGGCCTTGACCAGTCTGAAAGCGAGGCTGCGCGAGGCGGCGAGCTAGATCTGCGAGTATCTGACTGCAAATCTGCCCCGGGCTGAGAAAAGGCCAATGCGGAAAGTTGTGTTCGCAGTCCAAAAGCGGGAAGCGATTGGGCGCATCATGCCGCTTGCCAATTTTTTTTCGGCGAGCCCCATGGCGTTGATCCGGAATCTTACCCGGATGTGAGCGGGCGCGCGGCGCGGACCACCAGGCTTTGCATCGCTTCTGGGCAATTGGTATAATGGATAGGCGCCAAGCAGGGATAATCTTGGATAGTACTTGTATTCCACTGCTTGCGCGACCGCAGGAGTCAAAATTGCACAGGAGGATTACAAATGCTTCGTTATCTGCTTTCTACGCTTGCTGTTATGTTAGCGCTGCTTATGTTCGGCGCCCTTGGATTCGCGCAGGACATGATGTACCAGGAAGCGCCCATGCTGGCCGAGCAGGTCGCCGCTGGTGAATTGCCGCCGGTTGAAGAGCGCCTTCCGCCTAATCCCTTGGTTGTCGAGCCATTAAATGAAATCGGAACCTACGGCGGCACCTTGCGTCGCGGCACGGCCGCGCTCATCACCTACATGACATACAACATGACCTATGAGCCGCTTGTGCGCTGGAATACGCCGATTTCCGGCGAGGGTCCGATCCAGCCCAATCTCGCTGAAAGCTGGTCATCCAATGACGATCAGACGGTTTGGACGGTCAATCTGCGTCAAGGGGTCAAGTGGTCGGACGGCGAGGACTTCAGCTCTGAGGACGTGCTTTTCCTCTGGTACGACAATTCGCTCAACGAAAACGTCACCGGATTTGGCATTGGCGTGACGTATCAGAATGGCGCGCCGCCTCAATTGGAAGCGCTCGATGACCATACTCTGGTCTTCACCTACCAGGACTCCTACCCGCTCTTTGCCGAGACCCAAGCGTCGCTGCGCAACATCGCGCTGCCCAAGCACTATCTCTCGCAATTCCATCCTGATTACAACGAGGAAGCCACCTACGAAGATTATCAGGCGCAGACTTTGCTCGAAAACGGGCGCGGCGCCGTTACGCTGCAAGCCTGGATGTATGAGGACTTCGTGGTCGGCGAATTCTACAATCAGGTGCGCAATCCCTATTACTGGAAGGTCGATCCGGCAGGCAACCAGTTGCCCTATTTCGATCGCGTAACGATCGAACTGGTCGAGGATCGTCAAGGCGTCGCCTTGGGCAACGTCACTGGCCAATTCGATTTCGACACCACCTGGGTCGGCGTACAGCATATCCAGCTCTTCAGCGAAGCGATCCAGGAAGGTCGTGATATCAGCCTGACCTTCGCGGACTTTGACGGAGTCGCCTTCCATTTCAACCTGGATCATCCCGATCCGGTGATCAAGAGCGCCTTCCGCGATGTGAATTTCCGCCGCGCAGTCTCGATCGGGATCAACCGTCAAGAGATCGGCGACCTGTTCTACGCCGGTCTTTTCAATCCCAACGGCTCGTCGCTCTCGCCCGAATCGGGTTACCATACCGCGGAAGATGGCCAGCTATGGGCGCAGTACGATCCAGAGGGCGCGCGCGCCATGCTGGAAGAGGCGGGCTATGTTGATGCAGATGGCGACGGCTTCCGAGAAGCGCCGGGTGGCGAGGCGCTCCAGTTGATCATCGAAGTCGGCATCCACGATCTTTACACGCCGATCGTCGAGCTCGTGACCGAATACTTCGCGGACATTGGACTCAACGCGATCATGGACGCCAACGACCAATCGCTGGTGCGCGAGCGTTTCACCGCCGGCGAATTCATGATCCACACCTGGGACCGTGATGGCGCGAGTTATCCCTTCGGCGCGGAGATGCACGGGTTGGCGCCGACCGGACCCAATACGCCCTTCTACCATCGCAATTGGGAGGAAGACCCGGTCGATGACGGCTTCGTTCGCAATGTTGAGTTGATGCGCGCGGCATTGACCGCATCCGACGATGAGCGCAACGAGCTGATGTTCGAGGTATCGAATCTGCATGCCGACAATGTCTGGTATATCTCGACCGGCTTCTGGCAGCGTCCCTTCATCAAGAACAATCGCCTGGGCAATATGGCCGATCGGATTTCGCGCAACAGCCAGTTGCAGGACGCGTCGGCTTATCAGATGGAGACGGCCTACGCCATGTATGAGCCTGGCGCGGGCGGTTCCTAGGCTTGCGCCGATGACGTAAATCCTAGTGGCGAGCCACTCTACTCGCAGTGGCTCGCCAGCCTGCCTCACGCAGCAAAATAATGCCTGTCGTCGCGCCTCATGGAGCAATGCGGTAGATGACTACTTTCATTATTCGGCGAGTGATTTCGGCGGCGATAACATTTTTTCTCATCACGCTGATTAGCTTTGTCGTGATTCAGCTGCCGCCTGGCGATGTGGTCTCGAATTGGGTGCGGCAGCAGGAAGCCTCGACGGGCCAGCCGATGCCGCCGCAAACCATCGAAAACCTGCGCCGCACTTACGGTTTTGATGAACCGATCATCGTCCAGTATTTCAAGTGGATTGATGGTTTCCCGAGCGGCGACTTCGGCTTCTCGATCGAATACAGCAACGCGCCGGTCGCCGATATCCTGGCGCAGCGAACCGGCTTGACGGTCTTCCTGGGCGTGGCGACATTGTTCATCTCCTGGGGCTTGGCGATCCCCTTTGGCATCTTCGCCGCCACGCGCAAGAACTCGCGCTGGGATTATTTCTTGTCCACGCTGTCCTTCATCGGCATATCGACGCCGG
>JAPOYS010000068.1:0-29975 GCA_026706455.1 Chloroflexota bacterium
GCAACCAGATGATGGCTTACCTGGTGATGATGACGGCGCGGCTGGTCGAGCTGCGGCGGGTGCTGAAGCCGACCGGCAGTCTGTATCTGCACTGCGACCCGACGGCGAGCCATTATCTCAAGATTGTGCTGGATGCGATCTTTGGCGTGGAGAATTTCCGCAACGAGGTGGTTTGGAAAAGAACAACAGCCCACAATGACGCGGGGCGTTGGGGCAGTGTTCATGACGTGTTGCTATTTTACTCTAATTCAAGCGATTTCACTTGGAACGCAATCTATACGGACTATGATGAAAAGCACAAACGTCGTTATCGGCAGAAAGATCCCGATGGACGTCGATGGACAGATGACAATCTGACAGCAAAAGGTTTAGCTGGTGGCGGCTACACATACGAATACAAAGGCGCAACTTCACTATGGCGTGTCCCTTTGGAAACAATGCGACGACTTGATGAGGAAAACCGGCTGCACTTTACAAATACAGGAGGAATAAGGCAAAAGCGTTATCTCGATGAAATGCCAGGTCTTCCTATACAAGACGTTGTTTCGGACATATTCCCTATAAACTCGCAAGCAAAAGAACGACTCGGCTATCCCACCCAAAAACCCGAGGCATTGCTCGAACGCATCATCCGCGCCTCATCAAACGAAGGCGACATCGTGCTGGATCCCTTCTGCGGCTGCGGCACGGCTATTGCGGCGGCGCACAAACTGGGACGCAAGTGGATCGGCATCGACATCACGCATCTGTCAATCGCCCTGCAAAAGTACCGCTTGCTGGACATGTTCGAGTTGGAATCGGGCGTGGATTACGAAGTCATCGGCGAGCCGACGACCGAGCAAGGCGCGCGCGAACTGGCGCAGGACTCGGCCAACGAAGGCCGCTATCAATTCGAGTGGTGGGCGCTTTCGCTGGTGGGCGCGAAACCGGTCGGCGGGCAAGCGGGTTCAAGACGGGGCAAGAAGGGGGCTGACAAAGGCATCGACGGCATCATCAATTTCTTCGAGCAGGACGACAAGGGCAAGGCGAGAGCGCGAAAGGTCATCGTGCAGGTCAAGTCGGGGAAGGTTTCGGCGAAGGCAATCCGCGATCTGAACTGGACAGTCGAGCGGGAAAAGGCGGCGATTGGCGTCTTCATCACGCTGGAAAACCCGACGCAGCTCATGCTCAAAGAGGCGCTGGCGGCCGGCTGGTATGAATCGCCATTTTGGGGTAAGCCTTATCGCAAGCTGCAGATTCTGACGATAGGCGACTTGCTGAGCAGCGCGGGAGCGGATATGCCTACGCAGCATGGCACGTTCAAACAGGCGGAACGGCATGTCTCCACCGACGGGGTGGCGCAGAAAGACCTGATGTGAGCGGCAAAACCGCAGCATAAATGAGGAGAAAACACATGGGCTACGGCAGAGCAAGTTCGGATGAAGTCCTAGAACCAGATGTTATTCTGGCATTGACGAAAAGGATGAGGCTGCCAGTCTCACAGGAAGAAGCCGAAAACTTGGCAGCGTTGCTGATGAATCAACTCGCGGCTGTAGACTCCTTTGATGCCTTTGATTTGCAGGATATCGTGCCAGCGCCGATCTTTCGGCTGGGTCGCGAAGACACAGACCCGCCGACACTGATCATCAACGGAGCGAACAATGACCGAATTGACTGATCTTTCGCTGAGCGAAGCAAGCGACCTTTTGAGCGCGGGTGAGATTTCCTCTGTTGAGCTGGTGGAAGCAAATCTGCGCGCCATCGAAAAAACAGAACCGGTCGTCCATGCCTACGCCAAGATCCTCGCCGAAGAAGCGCGGGCGGCGGCTGAGCGCGCGGATGCAGAGATAGCAGCGGGCGATAGGCGCGGCCCCCTGCATGGACTGCCCATTGGCGTCAAAGACAATATCTACACCAAGGGCATCGTCACCGAATCAGGCTCACAAGTGATGGCGGGTTTCCTGCCCGAATATGACGCGACCTGTGTGGAGAAACTGCAGCAGGCTGGCGCAATCATTATCGGCAAGCTGCGCTGTCACGAATTCGCCCTCGGCTCGAATGCGCCGCCGACTCGAAGCCCCTGGAATCTGAACTGTTATCCGGGCGGTTCGAGCATCGGCTCGGGCGCGGCGGTTGCCAGCCGCTCGTCTTTCGGCGCCCTTGGCACGGATACTGGCGGCTCTATCCGTGTGCCCTCATCCATCAACAATCTGGTCGGCATGAAGGCGAGCTTTGGGCGCGTCAGCATTTACGGCGTCGTACCCGTTGCCTGGTCGCTTGATCACGTTGGGCCGATGACGCGGACGGTAAAAGACAATGCCTTGCTGCTGGCTGGAATGGCAGGTTTTGATCCCAAGGATCCAACCAGCGCGAAACAGCCGGCGCCAGATTTCTGCGCCGATCTGGAAGCGGGCGTCGCTGGCATGCGCATCGGCGTCGAGCGGGACTACTTCTTCTATGACGGTCTCCAGGATGAGATACGGGCGTCGGTTGAGGCGGTCATCGCCGAGTATCGACAGCACGGCGCAGAGATTGTAGACATCAAGCTGCCCGAACTGGAAATCACACAGGACGCGCTCTTTACCATCGTGCTCTCAGAATGCAGCACCTATCACCGCAAGCTGATCCGCGAACACAGTGACAAGTATGACCCAGCCACTCGCGCGATCGTGCAACTGGGCGAGTTGGTGCCGGCGACCCACTATCTGGCGGCGCAACAGGCTCGCTCTCTCTACCGCCATGCGCTCAATAACGCCTTCAGCGAGCATCGGCTGGATGCCACGCTCTGGCCGACGATGCCAATTGCGACCGCGCCGCTTGATCAACTCTATGCGTCGCGGGCGGACGGCTATCCCGATACACCTGTGGGCTCGATGTGTCATCATACCTTCAATGCAAATCTGGCCGGTCTGCCAGCGCTGACCGTGCCCTGCGGAATCACCAGCGAAGGATTGCCCTTCGGCTTCCAGTTGACCGGACGCGCTTTTGAAGAGGCGACAGTTTATCGAATTGCATACGCTTACGAGCGAGAGCATGATTGGCATTTGCGCAAGGCGGCAGCGATTGGGGACCTGTAGATAGACCCTTGAAGACAGAGCTTACAACCCGGGACAACTGGCTGAAGCTTGCTGTGAAGGCCGTCTAACGCGGCAAAACCATCAATGCCTGTCGCTAAATTGTTGCACGGCTCTCTCAGCCATGTTTTCTCTTGCGCCACTGGCGATTGAGGAGCGCCGCAGGAGTTGATAGGTTGCAACCGCCATCGGGTAAAATGGTGAATTGTCGAAGGATGACGGCAGAGGATTGAACATGCAACCGAACGTTACGTATGAGGAAGATTGGGAGTTGGCTCGGCAGAGAGCAGAAGCCGCCAACGTTTCGCTAGGCGAATGGCTGAACGGAGTAGCGACTTACGATGAGAAGCGCAAGCGTGATCTAGCGGAATTTCGGGCCAGTTGCCACCGGTCGCTAGATGTATAGTCCAGTAGTGAGACGGTGTATCGCTACTTCTACCAGACACAGGCACAGTTGCGCCAGCACCTTGAAGCCTTCATCCAGGCCTGCAACTTTGCCAAACGGCTCAAGACATTGCAGGGGCGAAGTCCCTATGAGTTTATCTGCGCCCGCTGGCGGGAAAACCCGGAAAACTTTCATGCTGATCCGAACCATCTCACTACTGGACTATACATTTTGATGCGACTGCGCTGGAAGGGGACACAGAGGTATTTGCGCCATAAGGTATACTGGCGGCATGTTGACGAGCGCCGAACTCACCGTCATTGGCATCAGCGCGATCCTGCTGGGATTGATATTCTTTACGCGCCTGCGCGTCGATGTCATCGCCCTGCTCGTCCTGCTGATGGTCGCTTTTACCCAGCTCGTGCCGCCCGGCCGCGCCCTTTCCGGCTTCAGCAGCTCGGTAGTCATCACCATCATCGGCTTGCTGGTGATCACACGCGGCCTGGAGCAGACAGGCGTCATGCAGTGGGTGGCGCGGCAGCTGCAACGGTTCGGGCGCGGCTCCGAAGTTAAGCTGATTACGCTGGTTATGTCGGCGGGGGCGGCAGTTTCGCTGCTGATGAACAATGTGGCGGCGGCGGCGGTGCTGCTGCCAGCTGCCCTGCAAGTATCGCGCGATAGCGGCGTCCCCGCTTCCAAGCTGATGATGCCGCTGGCTTTTGGCGTCACCCTCGGCGGTATGGCGACCTATTTCACAACCGCCAATATCTTGATGAGCGAGCTGCTGATTGCGCAAGGCATCGCTGGCTTGGGCATGTTGGATTTCATGCCGGTTGGCGGTCTGATTGTGGCGGCTGGTTTGCTATTCATGCTGTTGGCGGGCCGGCGCCTGCTGCCGGAGCGCGTCTCGCTGACGCAATCCTTCCATCAGGTCGATCTGCACGATACCTATGAATTGGCGGACCGGATGTGGCGGGCGCGCGTCCTGCCGGGCTCCCGCCTCGCGCACCAAACCGTGCGGGAAAGCGACATCAACGCCGAGCTGGGTTTGACGGTGGCGGCGGTCTGGCGCGGGGGAGAGACGATCCCGATTCCCAAATCAACGCAGATGATTTACCCGGCTGACGAGTTGCTGATTGTCGGGCGCGAAGAGCGACTCCGACAGCTGCTGGCATGGGGCATCGAACTGATCGAGGATGGCGCGCGCGCGGTCGCGGACGAGTTGCCGATTGAACCGATAGAGATCATGATCGCGCCCCGTTCCAATGCCATTGGCAGGACGCTCTCGCAAATGAAGCTCAACCGCGACGCCGGCTTGCTGGCGATGGCGCTCTGGCGCGATGGGCGCAGTTATCACACCGATGTGCGCAAGATGCCGCTGCAAGTGGGCGATGCCATCCTGGTTGTGGGTCAGTCCTCAGACATTCAGAATCTGTCGCAGAATAGCAATTACATCCTGCCGGCCGGCGAATACTCGGCGCGGACAATTGAAAGCCGCAAAGCGCCCTACGCCGTCGGCATCACCGCAGTGGTATTGACGCTGGCCTTCTCGAATATCGTGCCCACCCCCATTGCCATGCTGGCGGGGGCGGCGCTTATGGTTCTCACGCGCTGCTTGCGGATGGAGCAGTTTTACGCGGCGGTGGATTGGCGGACGATCTTCCTGGTCGCCGGCATGCTGCCGCTCAGCCTCGCGATAACCGAGAGCGGCTTGGCGGACCGCGTCAGCGTCTTCCTGGAATTGAGCCTGATGAACGCCAGCCCGCTGTTGCTATTTGCGGTCATCGCTCTATTGACGATGTTGGTCGTGCAGGTCATCGGCGGGCAAGTGACGCCGCTGCTGGTCGGGCCCATCGCCATTAAAGCGGCGCTGCAAATGGGTATTGACCCGCGGGCGATGGCGGTGGCGGTGGCCATGGCTTGCTCGCTGGCTTTCATCACACCGATTTCCCATCCGGTGAATATCTTGATGATGGGACCGGGCGGCTACAAATTCAGCGACTTTTCCAGAATCGGTATCGGTATGACTGCCGTCGCGCTTGTGACGATGCTGTTGGGCTTGGCGCTGATTTGGGGGATCTAAGGCTGAGAGCGGCGGCAGGGTTTCGAGCTTGGCGAGCCAGGCGTTGAAAAGCGGGCGCAACTTAGAACGGCTGCTGGCAAAGACCGTGGACGGCTTGGCGACCCGGCTGATCGCGAAAGTCACCGCGCACTTGTTCAAACATATCTTGCGCCTTCGCTATCGTATTGATGTTCAGACCTTTCAACAATCAAGTCATTTCACATAAAGCTTATAGTAGTTGCAAAGGACGTTATAAGCATAGCAATCTGGATACCTTCGGAACTTTCAGCTAGTTGGCTTGTGCAGGATCAGAGCCTGCAAGATGTTTCGGTGAGACTTTCTACCACCTCGCTTCCCGCCAGCCCACCCCAAAGTTGTCCTCGATGTACTTTTGCTGACGCTGCGATTCTCTCACGCGCCGATCCAATTCGGCCGGGTCCCAGTCCGCGAGCAAATCCGCTTTCATCGCGGCGATGCGCGCTTGATGCGCCGCGTCATTCGCGAGATCGCGAAACTCGCCCGGGTCCGCTTGGACATCGTATAGCTCGACCGGGTCGCCCCAGCTGTAGTTGAGCTTGTAGCGCCCGCGCCGCAGCATCGCCATCGGGCGATCGGTTCCATGCGCCAGGTATTCGCTGAAGGCTTCGTCTTTCCAGTCGGGGTCGCCGTCCGTCAGCAACGGCAGCAGACTGTCGCCATCGAGCGGCAGATCGCAGGCGTCACCGGCGATATCGCAGATGGTCGCGGTCACGTCCACCAGCGACGCGACCTGTGACAGTCGTTGGCTTGGGGCAATGCGTCTGGGCCAGACCACTTGCAGCGGCACGCGCGCAGACGCCTCATAAAAGTTCGACTTGCGCCACATGCCATGTTCGCCATTCATGTCGCCATGGTCGCTGAGGTGGATGATGACGGTGTTGTCTCGCTGGCTCGTGGCGTCGAGCGCGTCGAGCAGCTCGCCGATCTTTTCATCGAGGTAGCTGATCAGCGCGTAGTAGCCGGCGCGCGCCCGCCGCACCACATCATCGGGGAATCGCGGGAAGCCGAACATCCGGCGAATTCGCTGCGCCATCGGATGCAGGTTATCCAGATGCCCTTCGGGAATAACCGGCAGGTCCATCTCGTCCGGCGGATACATGTCCCAGAAGCGCTGCGGAACGATGTAAGGAAAATGGGGGGCGATGAAGGAGACGTTCAGCGCCCAGGGTTGGTCGCGGCGGGCCGGATCGCGCAGGTATGATAGCGCTCGCTCCTGCACGAGATCATCGACTTCCAACTCCTCGGTCGCTCCCGCTCCCGCTTCATAGACCTCGTGCCAAGGCTCTTCCGCCGGCGGGATGCCGTCATCCCAGGCGTGAATGGCGTGGTAGCGCTCGGCGTGCAGATCGCGCGCCAGTTGCCGCTGAAAGCCATGGTATTGATCGGCGCCGCCGAAATGCTGCTTGCCCGACAGCGCGACATCATAACCGACTGCCCGCAGCCGATGCGCCCAGGTAACCTGATCCGAGCGCATAGGCGTCCAATTGTCCCAGGCGCCGATCTTGTGTACGAAGCGCCCGGTCATGAAAGACATGCGCGACGGCATGCACAGGGGCGAATTGCAGTAGGCGGCGTCGAAGGTGGCGCCGGCGCGCGCCAGCCGCTCCATATTGGGTGTGCGCACGATGGGATGGCCGTAGACGCTGCTGAACATGGGCGCGTGTTCATCGGACATGATGATGAGGATGTTTGGCTTGGACATGCTGAATTCCTGGATTAGTTTTCTATACCGCTCCTCGTCGGGCAAGACACACTCAGGTTTAACACAGCCCCTCGCGAGTAACAACTCGGCGCACACAGAATAGCGATCCCACGAAATGGGATTCTGTAGGGGCGAGCCATTGGGTCGCCCGTGCTTGTGAAGGTGCGAGCTTTAGGGCGTGACAAGTCTCGCCCCTACAGATTTTGCTATGATTGCAGATGGAATCTGGCTGGTTCATAAAAAAAAGAGGACACCGAGGAGATTGAGACCACCGAGTTCAATGAAACATTGATTCGCTTATTTCCGGCACTTTGTTGGTTTGCATTGAACTTGAACAAGATCCCGACCGCGATAAATCTCAGTCCGACATTACATATCCCCTCGGCGCCCTCATAAATCTCGGTGACCTCGGTGGTGAATCTATTTCGCGCCCGCATCACGTGACGCCGCTATTATAGCAGCTTCGAGGTCACCCTCGCCGCGCCGGGCGCTGTGGTAAGATGACGCTGATTGGCGCGAGCAGGAAAGTTTTCCATGACGGAAAAGGTCGATGTGTTGATCGTCGGCGCCGGGCTTTCCGGCATTGCGGCCGCTTACTATCTGGGCGCGCGCTGCCCGCATTTGAGTTGGACCATCGTGGAAGGGCGGGACAGCATCGGCGGCACCTGGGACCTATTTCGTTATCCCGGCGTCCGCTCTGATTCGGACATGTACACACTCGGCTATCGTTTTCGTCCCTGGACCGGCGAGAAGGCCATCGCCGACGGCGCTTCCATCTTGCAATATCTCAAGGACACCGCGCGCGAATTCGGCATCGACCGGAAGATCCGCTTTCGGCATCGCGTCGCGCGCGTCGCCTGGTCCTCCGAGCGGGCGGAATGGCGCGTGACCATCAAGCGGGGCGATGGCGGCGAGCATGGAGAGATGCGCTGCAGGTTCTTATTCATGTGCACCGGCTACTATCGCTACGACCGCGGCTATATGCCCGAGTGGCGCGGCACGGAAGATTTCGCCGGCGATATCGTGCATCCGCAGGCCTGGGGGGCGCGTAGACACGGCCCCGTCGGCGCCGATTTGAATTACGCCGGCAAGCGCGTCATCGTCATTGGCAGCGGCGCGACCGCCGTCACGATGGCGCCGGCTTTGGCCGAGCGGGCGGGGCATGTGACCTTGCTGCAGCGTTCGCCCAGTTATGTCGCCAGCATACCCGCGCGGGACCCGACGGCGGCGCGTCTGCGCAAGCGCTTGCCCTTCAAGCTGGCGATCTGGCTCATGCGCTGGCTGCAAATCTTGCGGCAGCGGCGCCATTTTCACTTGGCGCGCGGCAAACCGCAGCAAGCGCACGACATGCTGCTCGAGGGCGTCAGAGATGCGCTGGGATCCGATTACGATGTCGAGCGTCATTTCACTCCCCGCTACAATCCCTGGGATGAGCGGCTTTGCCTCGTGCCGGATAACGACCTGTTCAACGCGATCAAGGCGGGCGCGGTGTCGATGGCGACCGATCGCATCGAGCGCTTTGTGGCGGAGGGCATCCTCCTGGAATCGGGCGAACTGCTGCCGGCTGACGTCATTGTGACGGCCACCGGCTTGATGATGAAGATCATGCACGGCGTCGAAATCATCGTCGATGGCGAGACGGTTGAGCTGGGCGACACCGTGAGCTATAAGGGCCTCATGTACAGCAATATCCCGAATCTGGCGTCGAGCTTCGGTTATACGAACGCATCGTGGACGCTGAAGGCGGAGCTGATCTGCGAGTATGTCTGCCGGCTGTTGAATTACATGGCGCGGCGCGGCTACGTTCAGTGCCGGCCGCGGCTGTCGGTCGACCAAGCGGAAACGGCGCCTTTCATCGATTTCAGCTCAGGTTACGTGCGGCGGGCGCTGGCTGAACTGCCGAAGCAGGGGAAGCGCCGCCCCTGGAAGGTGTATCAGAATTACTTCAAAGATCTGCTGATGATGCGCTACGGGCGGCTGAACGATGGCGTGATGGAGTTCAAATAACTTTAGAGCCTCAGCTCCCACCCGCCTTCCCGCACCGCCGCGCGGAAGATATCCTCCTCCAGCGCCAGCCCGAAGCCCGGCGCGTCCGGAATCACGACCTGACCCTCTTCGACGCGGTAGGCTGAGGCGTCGATTCCGGGCGTGAGCGTCTCGTCCCATTCAACAAAGGTGAAGCCCTTGAGGGCTGGCGCCAGGTGACCGGAAACATAATTGCCGAGGTGGCGGCCGTAGTGATGCGGCGCCGCGCGCAGGGTCCAGGCGTCGAGCTGCGCGCCGGTTTCCAGCCAATTGCTGAAGCCATGACTGAAGATGTCGTATTGAATCACATCCACGAAGCCAGCGCGCGCCCAGTCCATGAGCGCGGCCGCCGCCCAGCCCTCGCCATCGGCAATCAGCACGGACAAGCCCTCGTCCGCCATCCACTTGTGCAAGGCGTCGTAAAGTTCCGGATCTTCGTGGAAGGCTTCTTCCAGCCAGAACAGGTTGCAGTCGGCCGTCTCAGCCAGCACGCGCTTGGCGATGTTGAGAACATAGCCGTTGTTGGCGTCGATCATGATGCGCGCTTCGGCGCCCACCGCGTCGCGCACGGCTTTGATGACGGCGATATCGCGCTTTATGCCGGCCTCTAGCGGCATGTGGCGGGCGCCGCGCCCGACCTTGATCTTGAAGGCGCGATGGTTCTTCTCATAACCCTGGCGCGCGTGTTCGGCGATGAGCGCCGCCCCCGCCTCATCCGAGTCCAGGCTCAGGTCATTCATGTAGAGCGAAGTGTCATAGCAAGGTACGCGCAGGGGACCGGCGATTGCCGCCTCGGCCGCCAGTTCATAAACGCTTGCCCCGCGCAGCGCGCCAAGCAGGTCCCAGATCGGAAAATCAAAGGCGCGGGCTGTGTTGGACACCAGACCGCCGTCGCTCCAAAGCGCGGCGATGTCTTTGCCCAGCAGCAGCGCCTGCGCTTCGTCGGCTCCCGCGAAGCAGAGACCAAAGCCGGAGGCGCCGCTGTTCGTGGTCAAGCGCATTACGCGCAAATGCACATCAATGCCGTGAATATGGAGGCGCGAGTTGTTGCCGGCTTCTCGCGGGCGCGCGCCCACTAAAGGCGCGGACTCAATGCGAGTGATTGGATCGTTCTCCATGGGTTCTCCTTCAGGCGTCGCCGAACATGAGGCCGGTCGGTATGACATCGGCGCTTTCGCCGTGCCGGAAGGCCTCCGCCGTTTTTAAAATGCTGTTGAAGTCATGACGCGGCTGAAAACCAAGTTTGGCCTTGATCTTCGTCAAGTCGAGTTCAAAGTAGTTCTTGAAAGGCAGGCGGGCTTCGGCAAAGGGCAGCTTGTAGCACTTCGCCAGCAGCGGCGCGAGCTCGCCCCAGTCGAAGATGGCGGCGCCGGCTAAATTGAAGATTTCGCCCAGAGCGGCCTCTTCCAGCGCCAGGACTAGCCCATCAGCGATATCGCGGACGTCGGCGAAGTGTTGACGATAGGGAACGCCATTTGGATTCAAGCTGAGCAGCAGTTTCTCTTCACCGTCCCAGCCGGCGGTCAGCGCTTGGATCATCGATTGCACATCGGAGTCCTCCGCATCCGGCATGTTTTCCATCTGGTATGAGCCGGAATCGCTGTAGGTATTGTAGGCGCCGCTGTAGAGGAAAAGCGGTGGCAGCCCGGCGTCGTTGAGGAATTCGCTCGGCTCGATCACAGTCGAAAAGCGCATGACGCAGGTGGGAATTCTGTACTGATGATGATAGACCATCGCCAGATCTTCGCCCAGCCGCTTCGTCATCAAGTAGGGCATATTCGGATATTCGCCCGCCATGTCTTCGCTGATCGGTTCTTCAAAGTAGCGCCCGTTGACGCGCGCGTCCCAATAGACGCCTTCGGTGCTGGCATAGACGAAGCGGCGCAGATTTGGGTTGAACTCGCGGACGCTTTCCAGGAGGTTGAGCGTGCCCATCGCGTTAATGTCGAGGTATTGCCGGTTGTCAAAGGGTCCTTGAAAGGCGGCCGCCAGGTGATAAATCGCGTCGACGCCATCGACGGCGCTGCGCGCATCATCGTGATTGCGCAGGTCGCCGAAGACGGTCTCCACGTTCGCGTAGGCATCGAGTTTGCTGGCGCGGCTGGCGTCGGCGGGGTAGACGAAGCTGCGTATGACGTGCCCGGCGTCCAGCAATCGTGTGACCAGATTAGCCCCGATACGTCCAGTGCCGCCGGTGACGAGAATGTTCATGCTCGGTTACCTCCCCGCAGAAGCCCCATGCTGAAGCATTCGCGCGAGTGTAGCCACAATCTGCTTGTTCCGCAATCATTATGCCCTCTTCTGATTTCATCAAGCCGCTTGACATGCAAGTAAATCGCACTAGAATCAGTTGCGTTATTCGTCCGCACTAGTGATTTTCTGTTGACCAGTGGTTTGTGATCGCTCTTCCAGTGGGGATTAAATCGGCGATTCTCGCGGCGTATCTTGATGCGGAGCGCTCTGAACTCGGTGGAGCGTAGATTTGTGTCTGGTTTCAGCATCGGTCGCGCAGTCGAGTTCTTCCTGGGTCTCCTTGAGGTCTTCAATCCCGTTGTTGAACCCTACCGGCGTTTCCACGAGAAGCTGCCGCCCAAGGTTCAGCAGACCGTCACCGCCTTCATATTCATTCTGCCCTTCGGCATCCTGTACGGCATATTCACGATCCTGCCCATCTTCCAGACATTTTATATCTCCTTGCATAAATGGGAGATCATGGGCACGAATATCCGCTATATTGGGCTGAGAAACTTTGAGCGCCTGCTCACGCGGGACACGCAATTTCACCAGGCTTTCGAACAGACGGTGCTATTCGTCGCCTTGACGATTCCCATCATATTTGTGGGCTTGTGTTTCGCGCTGATGCTCAATCGACCGATCAAGGGCATCGGCATTTTCCGCACGATATTTTACCTGCCCAACATCATGGCGGTGACAGTCATCGGTTTGATCTGGGCGCGCGTTTTCGCTTCATCAAGTCGCGGTTTGATAAACGCTTTCCTGGAGAATTTCGATGCGGGTCCGATTCCTTTTCTGGATCAAGGGGATCTTGCGACCCTTGTTGTATCGTTCACCACGCTCTGGTGGACTGTCGGCTTTAGCATGCTCGTATTCTTGGCCGGCTTGCAAGATATCTCGCAGGCGCTCTATGATGCCGCCAAAGTCGATGGCGCCAACCGCCGGCAGCAATTCCGCCACATCACGATTCCGGGCTTGCGCCGGCCCTTCGCCTTCCTGTGCATCTTGCAGGTGATCGCCTCCTTCCAGATTTTCGGTCAAGTCGATGTCATGACCGGCGGCGGACCGGCCGGAAATACCCGCACGATTGTTTACAATATCTTTGAGACCTCTTTTCTCTATTTTCAAGTGGGCTATGGCACGGCCATGGCTGTGATTATGTTCGCGGTTCTGCTGGTCATTTCACTTTTTCAGCTGGCGCTATTTCGCGATCAGGGTGTAGGGAATTAGCAGTGACGGTTGTTGGCGCGGAACTGCAACGCAAACGTCAGCTGATAGAACGGCGGCGGGGCAGCGTCTATATTTTGGCGGTGGGCGCTTTCGCATTGGTTTGGATGCTGCCGGTGATTTGGACCCTGGTCACGTCATTCCGGCCCGAGGCCGCTTTGCAGCGCAATCTGGCGAGCTTGATTCCCTACCCCTTCACAACCGAGAATTGGACTTTCATCCTCAAGAGCAGCCAACTGTGGAAATGGTTGGGCAACAGCGCCTTCGTCTCCACCACGCACACGTTGGCGCAGTTGTCCGTCTGTTCGCTGGCGGCTTACGCCTTCGCGCGCCTCGATTTCTATTTCAAGCGTCCGCTCTATCTGCTGGTTTTGATAGGCTTGATGGTGCCCTTTGAGGCAACTTTCCTGCCTGTCTACCTTCTGTTTTCCAATCTGAAACTGCACAATACGCTGATCGCTTTGATACTGCCGGGCATCGCTTCATCATTCGCCGTCTTCCTGCTGACGCAATTCTTCCGCGGCATTCCGCTGGAATTGGAGGAGGCGGCGATGATGGATGGCGCCGGGCGCTTTCGCATCTTCCTCATTGTCATACTTCCGCTTTCGACGCCAGTCATCACTGCTTTGGCGATCTTTACCTTCCTGGGCAATTGGAACAGCTATCTCTGGCCCATCATCTCGGCCACGAGCAGCGATGTCTACACCATTGTGATTGGCTTGCGCAAATTAAATCAGGCTTGGGGCGATGTCAATTTTTACGGGCGCGACATGGCGGCGGCCGTCTTTACAGCCATGCCCATCATCTTGTTCTTCTTTGTTTTCCAGCGCCGCATCATCAGCGGCATCGCGATCAACAGCGGCATCAAGTAGAAAGGAAGACCTATCGACGCCTGCCTATCCTGACTTTTGTTTACGTTTCAATTCGCAATCCTGAAAGGATGCAAATCATGTACAGACTGAAAGCTTTGCTGGTCGTAGCTATGTTGCTCGTGTTGGTCGCCATGCCTGCCGCCGCCCAAGACGCGACCGAGATCACCTTTATGCGCTTCTTCGGCGAATGCGCCGATGAGTTTGGCGACAATACTGATTTGGCCGCCGCTTATGGCGAATGCGGCATCATCCAAACCTTGGCGAATAACTTCAACGCCATCCAGGATGAAATTGTAGTCAACACCGTTGTGGTTGATTGGCCCGGCGTCACCGAGCTGAACGCCAACTTGGCTGCCGGCACGGCGCCGGACATCATGGTGCTGCACGGCCGCCGCATTCCCAATTACGCCTCGCGTGGTCTGCTGACGCCCTTGAGCGATGTGCTGGCTGGCGCCGGCATCGACGCCGATGACTTGACCGAAAGCGCCCGCGGCTTCGTCGAATACAACGGCGAGCTCTATGGCATCCCTCTGGACCTACACGGTCACCTCTGGCACATCAATGTGGGCTTGTGGGAAGAGGCGGGCTTGGTCAATGACGATGGCAGTCCCGATATCCCCTACGGCATGGATGAATTCATGTCGCACGCCGAGAAGTTCAAAGAAGCCACTGGATTGCCCTTCCTTGGCATGTGGACCAATGGCTTGAGCCGCAACTGGATGGCGCTGGTCTATCAGCAAGAAGGCGGCACCGTGGAAGCCGACGACGGTATGCCCAACGTCAACACGGAAGCGGGCTTGAACGCGCTGAACTTCCTGATTATGCTGCGCGACGAAGGGCACATCACCGACAATGTCGATTATCCCGCGTCGGAAGAAATCTTCCTGAATGGCGAGAACGGCGGACATGTCAATGGCACCTGGGTGGTCAACTTCTATGACAACCAGGTCGCAGATCCGGAAGGCGCGCTGAAGAATTACTACGTGCATAACTTCCCGACCGTCTACGATCAGCCGGCCGCCTGGGCTGGCAGTCACGCCTGGATCATTCCGCAAGGTGGCGACCCCGACCCCGCGACTCTCGAAGCGACATTGGCCTTCCTCAAGTACCTCAATGACAACAACATCGAATGGGCGCGCACGGGCCACTCCGCGGTCAACACGTCAGTCGTGAACAGCGATGTATACAACGCGTATCCGCACCGTCAGGAATACGCCGAATTTGTCCCGAGCGCTGTCATTCCGCCGCGCGAAAACTGGAGCACCGCCTTTGAATCCGTGATGGATGAAGAATTGTCCGCCGCGATGATTGGCGAGAAGAGTCCCGAGCAGGCATTGAACGACGCCCAGACGCGCTTGACAGACTTCGCGCTGTTCGAATAAGCGACCGGGACTAGCCAGAGCCCGCGACCAAGGGTTCTGTAGGGGCGACTCTGTGAGTCGCCCGTTTAACATAATCTCAGAGAGGGCGATCCATTGGGTCGCCCGCTTATTGGTGAAAATCCAAATACAGCTACTTTACGCATCTATGATGTGACAGGCTTGAATGCAGGAGTGCAAAATGACCGTCATCCCTCGCAGCGAGTACCCGCGCCCGCAATTCGTCCGCGACGACTGGCTCTGCTTGAACGGCGAGTGGGGTTTCGAGATCGACCAGGGCGACAGCGGCATCAGCCGCGGTCTGCTCGAGCGCGAACTGAACGCTACGATCACCGTGCCTTTCTGCCCGGAGTCGGACTTGTCGGGCATCGGCAACCACGACTACTACAACGCCGTCTGGTATCGCCGGAAGGTTGCGATCCCGGCTGTGTGGGCGCGCAAGCGCATCCTGCTGCATTTTCAGGCGGTGGATTACGACAGCACGGTTTGGGTCAACGGCGAAGAAGTCGGGCGGCACCGCGGCGGCTTCTCGCCCTTCAGTTGTGATATCAGCGATGTGGCGGGGGCAGGCGACGAGATCACGATTGTCGTGCGCGCCCGCGATGATGGGCAGAAGCCACAACCGCGCGGCAAGCAGGCGCGCGAGTATGGACCCGAGGGCGCGATCTACGTGCGCACGACCGGCATCTGGCAGAGCGTCTGGCTGGAGCCGGTTCCGGAACTCGCTTTGCGCCGCCCGCGCATCACGCCTGATTTGGCGAATCAGTCGCTGCGGCTGGAGCAGCCGATCAGCGGCAACGCGAGGGGCTTGCGCCTGCGCGCGACGCTATCGGATAGGGTGGGCGAGGTCGTCAGCGCTGACTGCTCCGCTGAATACGACTTATCGCCGCGCCTCGACCTGCCGATCCCCGACGAGCGGCTCAAGCTGTGGGCGCCCGGCGAGCCCCATCTCTATGATATCAAGATCGAGTTGATCGACGCCGCCGGCGCCGTCGTCGACAGCGCCCGCAGTTATGCGGGCCTGCGCTCGATTTCGATCGACGGAAAAGCGATCAAGATCAATGGAAAGACCGTCTTTCAGCGGCTGGTGCTCGACCAGGGCTATTACCCGGATGGCATCATGACGGCGCCGAGCGACGCCGCCTTGCGCGAGGATATCGCGCTGAGCATGGCAGCCGGCTTCAACGGCGCGCGTCTGCACCAGAAAGTCTTTGAAGAGCGCTTTCTATATCACGCCGATCGCTTGGGTTACATCGTCTGGGGCGAGTTCGGCGATTGGGGCTGCGGCGGGCTGGGGCCGCTTGATGGCGAGCATCAGCAGCCCGGACCCGATTACATCACGCAATGGCTGGAATGCCTGGAGCGCGATTACTCGCATCCGAGCATCGTCGGCTGGTGCCCGCTGAATGAGACCTGGCAATCGATCACGGACCGGATAACGGCGCTGGATGATGTCACGCGCGGCTTGTATCTGGCGACCAAAGCGATGGACGGCACGCGTCCCGTGTTGGATGCCTCCGGTTATTCGCATCGGGTGGCCGGCGCCGATGTCTACGACAGCCACGATTATACGCAAGATCCGGCGACATTCCGCGAACGCCACGCGGGCTTGGCGCAGGGCAACCCGTACCTCAACAGCGCCGAAAGCTGGCTCGTGCCCGCGCGCCTGGTCGGCAATATTCGCTGGTCGATTCCCTACGATGGTCAGCCCTATTTCGTCAGCGAATTCGGCGGCATCTGGTGGAACCCGGATGTCCAGGAAGGCGAAGACTCCTGGGGCTATGGCGAGCGCCCCCGCGACTTGGCGGAGTTCTATGACCGCTTCGAAAAGCTCTGCGCCATCTTGCTTGATGATGTCAACATGTTCGGCTACTGTTACACGCAGTTGACCGATATCTATCAGGAGCAGAACGGAATCTACAAGTTCGATCGCGGGCAGAAATTCGACATGGAACGCATTCGGGCGGCGCAGATTAAGCCGGCGGCGATTGAGTTGGCGAACGAGTGAGAAGTTGCGGGCTGGCGCAGTCGCGGGTGGAGACTAAGGCAGCATGATGTACAATAGCGCGGTCAAGCGGAAACGGCAAATGCAAGACGCAGTCATTGCGGATGCATTCAACTAGAAATCAGTTTGCGAGACAAGAAAGGATTACCGTGCGAGTTGTCATTCTATTGTTGTTGGGGCTCTTTGCGCTGACGGGCTGCGCGTCTCAAGCGACCTTCGGCGATGCTATCACGCAAGGCGAGCCCACCGCGATCCCGACGCCGGTCGTGCCGAGCAAACCGGTCTATCAAGTAGAGCGCGGAAAAATCATATATGAGCGCCGCTTCTTCGGGCGGATTACGCCGCTGGTCACGGAAGCGCTGGCCTTTGAAATTGACGGCCGCGTGGACGACGTATTTGTCGACGCCGGCGCCGATGTGACCGAAGGCGACCTTCTGGCGCGGCTGAACACGGCCGCCTTGGAAAGCCAATTGCTGGACGCCGAAGAAGAACTGGCGATCGCCACATCCATCTTCGAAAGCGCCGACAGTAATTTGCGCTACGACAGCCGGCGGGCGGCTCTCGCCCTGGAGATGGCGCAGTTGAAGCTGGATCACGCGTTGGCGCAAGCCGGCGAGCCGCCGAGCAGCGATGATGAACTCGCCGTCAACCTCTTGACGCTGGAGCGCGACTTGGCGCAGGTCGCCGTCGATGAATTGACCAGCGGCGTTGACCCGCAACTGCGCTTTGATGTCACGCGGGCGCAGAAGCGCGTCGACGATATCAAGGCGACCATCGCCCAAGCGGATTTGATCGCGCCCATGTCCGGGCGATTGGTCAACTTCGCGCCGGACGCGGGCGAGCCGATCGTCGCCTTCGAGCCGATTGCGCTGGTGGCCGATCTTTCGGTGCTGGAAATCACTGACGAGATGGACGCCGACGATCTGTCTGAGCTGGCGGAGGGCATGCCGCTGCTGATCAAACGGGCGGCGCTGCCGGGCAATGTCTACTCGGGAACGATCGCCCGCTTGCCCGCCCCCTATGGTCTGGCGACGGATGATCTCGTCCATGTCGCCTTTGACGAACAGCCGCCGGCCGATGAATTCAAGGTCGGCGATCGCATGAACTTCACGGTGGTCATTGAAGAACGCGACGATGTGCTCTGGCTGCCCTCGTCGGCCATCCGGCAATTCAGCGGGCGCAATTTCATCGTTGTGCAGCAGGAAGGCATCCAGCGGCGCGTAGACGTGCGCCTGGGCTTGGAAGGCGATGGTCGCGTCGAGATCCTTGAGGGCGCGGAAGCGGGCCAGACGGTAATCGGTCCATGACGCGCTGGTACTTGCGAACACGCGCCGTCGTCGTTGTCGCCTGCAAGCGCCTGCTGGCGCAGCCCCTGCTATCGCTGGCGACGGTCATTGGCTTGACGGTCGCCGTCGCCTTGGTGCTGACGATTCCGATTTACTCCGAGTCGGTGGCTTTTCGCGTGCTTACCGAGCGGCTGACTGAGGGTCCCGATCGCATCAATCGTCCGCCATTCTCCTTCCTCTTCAGTTATATCGGCTCTTGGAACGAGCCGGTCAATTGGGAAGCGACGCTCGACCTGGATCAATATCTGCGGGAGAAGGGCGGCGCCGAGCTCGGGCTGCAGACGACCCTGGTCCTGCGCCACCTGGAGACGCAGAACTTCCGTCTGTATCCGGCCGGCGAGACCAATTATCGCGACGAAAACCGTTCGCTCGATTACGTCAGCTTCGGCACGACGGACAAGATCGCCGAGCAAATTGAGGTGGTCGAGGGCAGCTACCCCGCGCCAGCCGATCCGTCGCCGGAGAGCTATGTGGATGTGATCATTCATGAAGAATTCGCCTCGGAGTTTGGCATTCAGGTTGGCGAGTACTATCAAGGCTACAATTGGCGGCTGCCGCCCGATGACCCGATGCAGATCACCATGATTCGCGTCGCTGGCATCTGGCGCCCGCGCGATGAAGACCACGAATACTGGTTTTACCGTCCCAATGTATTTGAAGACATTTTGCTCATCCACGAAGAGACCTACCGAAACCGGCTCGCGCCCTATACGGAATCGGAGATCAATCTGGCCGTCTGGTACCTGGTCACCGACGGCAGCAGCGTCAACACTTCACGCGTCGATGAGTTGATCCGGCGCCACATCGACACCGAGAAAATCGCCGATCAATACTTGCCGGGCACCTACATCCAAGCCTCGCCGGTGGAAGAGCTGCGGCCCTACCAACGCATCGTCACTGTACTCACGCTCACACTCACCATCTTCAGCTTGCCCATCGTGATTCTGTTGATCATTTTCCTGGTGATGCTCGTGGGCTTGGTTGTGGATGGCCAGCGCAACGAAACGGCGGTCATGCGCAGTCGGGGCGCATCGGCTTACCAAGTGGTCGGCTTAACCACGGTGGAAGGCGTCATCATGGGGTTCATCGCGCTGGTCGTGGGCGGGGCGCTGGCGGTCGCCTTCACGCAGTTGATCGGCACGACGCGCAGCTTCATGGACTTCCGCTGGGGGCATCATTTCATCGTATCCGTGCCGCCTACAATTGGCTCGACCATTCTGCTGGCGGTCGCTTTCACCGTTCTGATTCGCGTCGTGCCCACGATCGGCGCCTCGCGTCATACGATCATCAGCTATAAGATGGATCAGTCGCGCCTGCTGCAACGGCCCTGGTGGCAGCGGCTGGGCGTCGACATCCTGCTGCTGATTCTGATTAGCTATTTCTATTATCAGGTGTTCCAGCAGGGCGGGCTGATCGATGTCGAGGGCGGGGCGCGCAATATCGAGGAGGCTTATAATCAGCCTTTCGTCTTCTTGCTGCCACCGCTGACCATCTTCGCCTTGACGCTCTTCATGCTGCGTTTCCTGGCGCCGATGCTGCGGGCGATCGCCTGGTTCATCCAATGGACGAATAGCGTCGGCTTGCTAATCGTGACGCGCCAGTTGGAGCGCTCGCCCGGCGCCTATTATCTCCCGTTGATTCTGCTGGTTTCGACGATCAGCCTGGGCATCTATACCGCGTCGTTTGCGCGCACTATCGACCGTTATTTGTACGAGCAGCAGTACTATCGCGTGTCGGCGGATGTGTCGGTGCGCGTATTCAGCCAGAATCCCAATTCGATGCCGGGCGGCGGGGGCAACGACGCGCCGCCCGCCTATATGCATATCTCAGAGTTCAAGTCCATGCCGCATGTTCGCGGCGCCACGCGCATCGGCGAATACGCGGCCAAAGCGCGCTTGACCTCGGGCAGCGTCGAAGGCCGCTTCGTCGGCGTTGACCGCGCCGACCTGGGTCCGGTGATATTCTGGCGCTCCGATTTCGCTTCGCACCGCCTGGGCTATTTGACTAACTCGCTGGCGCTGCAACAGGATTCCGCGCTGGTCTCGCGCGAATTCATGGAGGAGCGCGCCCTCGATATCGGCGACTTGCTCGAGCTGGATATTCGCAGCGCGGGCGAGGTCTTCAAGATCAACTTGCAGATCGTCGGCGTTCTGGAGTATTTCCCGCGCTGGTATCCGGAGAAGGACGGCGCGCTCTTCGTCGGCAATCTCGATTATCTCTTCGAGCAGGCTCAAATCGAATTGGCGCATCGCGTAATCATGCGCGTCGAGCCCGAGTTTGACAATCGCGCCTTTACCCGCGCTGTCTTTGACCGCGGCGCCGCCGGCGTTTTGACGGAAGAGCCGGTCTCGCGCATCAACCGCGAGCAATCGCGGCCGGAGCGGCAGGGGCTCTTCGGCTTGCTGTCGATCGGCTTCATCACCTCATCGCTGGCCACCATGATTGGCTTCCTGCTATACACCGTCTTCTCCTACCAACGGCGCTATGTCGAATTGGGCATCCTGCGAGCCATCGGCTTGTCGCAGACCTCCATGATCGTCTCGGTCGCCTGGGAGCTGGGCTTGCTCATCATCATAGGCTTGGCGCTCGGCTTAGGCATCGGCTTGCTGGTCAGCCTGCTTTACATCCCCTTTATGCAATTCGTCAGCAGCCTGGAAGGGGTGGCGCCGCCCTACGTCGTTACGATGGCTTGGATCGAGATCGCGCAGATTGTGGCGCTCTTCCTCGGCACCTTTCTGCTGATCATGGTCATTCTGCTGGTCATCCTGCGGCGGATGCGCATCTTCCAAGCGGTCAAGCTGGGAGAGACGCTCTAGCGTGTAGAGCGCTCGGCAGCGGCGGTCGATGCCTTCTGTGTTCTCCCTATTTTGGAGCTTTGTAGGGGCGAGCCTTGGCTTGCCCTAAAACCGTCTTGGCAATTGCGGGCGACACAAGGCTCGCCCCTACGCATAATCTTGTGTGAATCATGGCCATCAAGTTCGATACTCCCGCGCGCGAGCGCTTGACAGCAAGCTCGTGAGTTAATATATTAGATATTAGATTTTGTTCAGCGCAACTTTTCCGATGGTGACGAAACGCGGATCATGCTCGACACGTCCTCATTGAGCGAAAAGATTGAGACGCAGCTCAAGCGTGAGATCATGTCTGGCGATCTTTCGCCGGGCCAGCGCCTCACGATTGACGACATCGCGGGACGCCTTCAAGTCAGCGCGATGCCGGTGCGTGATGCCGTGCGCCGCCTGGACGGATTGGGTTTTCTGAAGGTGGCGCCGCGGCGGGGCGTGTACGTGGAAGTCTTTGACCAGAAGCGCTTCCAGGAAACGATGAAAGTGCGGATCGCGCTGGAATGCCTGGCGGTGGAGTTGGCCGCGCCGCGCATCCCGGCTGAGAAGATCAGGGACGCGCGGGCGCAGTATCAACGAGCCGGTGAATTCTTCACCGAGACGGGCGATTTGTCGCAACTGGTCGAATGCGATAATCTCTTACATGATCTGATCGTCAGTCACTCCGAGAATCCATTGCTGATCGACATCATGAGCCAGTTGCGGGATCTAATTGGCTGGGCGCATCACATCGTCGCCAAACTGCAGCCCAAAGGCAAAGTTGACGCGCTGCCTGAGCATCTGGCGATACTGGATGTCTTGATCAAGCGCGATGTCAAAAGAACGCAGTGCGCCTTGCGCGCGCATTTGGAGAACACAATGCGACGGACATTAACGGCTTGGGATCAATCGCCGCAGCGGGCGAACTAGCGTGTGGAGAGGAGCGGGTATGGCAGGACGCGGTCGCAAGAGGTGTCAGTTAAATCAGTTTGTTCGCGTAGAGCAATGGAGAGTGCATGATGTCTAGAAAGATTAGTTTAAGCCGGCGGGAGTTCCTGCGCATGGCGGGTATGAGTTCACTGGCGGCGGGCGTCTATACGATACCCGGCGTCGGCTCGGTCCTGGCGCAGGACGATCAAGAAGTCACCATCTTCTTCTGGGACGGCCCGCCCTTGATCGGCATTCGCGAAAAGGCGCTGGCGCCCTTCGACGACGCCTATCCGGGCTGCAAGCTCAATTTCACCTCGGTGCCGGGCGGTCCCAATTCGGGCTACAACGACAAGCTCTTCACCAGTTTGGCAGCCGGCATCCCGCCCGATGTCTTCATCATCGAAATCGGTTTGTTGCCGCAGTTCCTGGCTGATGATCTGTTGCTTGATCTCAAGCCCTACGTCGACGCCGACGACTATGACTTGACGCAATTCCCCGACCTCGCCATCGAAGCCTACACGCACGAAGGCGGCATCTACGGCATGCCCGACAATGTCGCTTCGATCGCCATCTTCTACAACCAGGACATGTTCGAAGAAGCCGGCGCCATGTTGCCGACCGCCCAATGGGACGACGAAAGCTGGACGGTTGACGATTTCTTCAATTCCTGTGAATTGCTGACCAAGACTGATGCCAATGGCAATACGACGCAGTGGGCTTGCGATGTCACCGGCTGGGACAAAGTCTGGCAGACCTGGGTGCGCATCTTCGGCGGCCAATTGGTGGATGATCCCTTCTTCCCGACCGAATGCACCCTTAACGAGCCGGGCGCGGTGGAGGGCTTGCAATTTTATTCCGACCTGCGCTGGGAGTACGGCTTCGCGCCGCGGCCCGAAGCGATGGCGGAGATGGGCACTGGCGCTTTGATGCAGACGGGCCGCCTGGGCATGTTCTACAGCGGCAGTTGGGCTTTCCCCAATTACCGCGAATCGGACTTCACTATCGCGCTTGGTCACTACCCGGCCGGTCCCGGCGGGCGCGCCAATTATGTCTACTACTATCCGCTGGTCGTGCCCAAGACGACGCAAGTGCCGGAATGCGCTTGGAACCTGTTGAAGTTCTTCAATGGTCCGGCGATGGAGACCATCATTCGGGAAGGCGGCTTGCAAGGCACGTCCTTCGCTGAGCAGGAGAAGTGGTTCATTACCGATCCGCTGCCGCCGGCGAACAAGCACGTAATGCTGGACGCCGCCAAGCATTTCGTCGCGCCCGACCCGGTGCTGACGAACTTCGGCGAGATCACGCAGATCATGCAGGCGCAGATTGACCTGCTGCTGATCGGCGAGGAGCGCGACGCCAAGGTCGTCTGCGATGAAATCGTGCGGCAAGTCAATCCCTTGATCGCCGAAGGTCAGTGGCGCTCGGGTTAGTCTTGGTTGCCTCTGTGGATGTAGGGGCGATTCGCTGAATCGCCCATGAGGCCACTCCATGATTGCATTCGCATACCCTGATACAAGCGGGCGACCCGCCGGGTCGCCCCTACAGGCGGCTAAAGGTTTGGGGCAAATGTCGCCGTGAGCCTCGCGCAATTCGTTAAGAATCAGAGCGGATTCGCCAAGGTCAGCATCAGCTACAAGCGCGGCGAGACCTTGCTGGCTTGGGCGATGATCTCGCCGTGGGTGGCGGGCTTCCTTTTGCTCACCGCTTTTCCAATGATCGCCTCACTGGCGCTGTCCTTCTACAAGTGGAATATCATCTCGGCGCCGAAATTCGTGGGCTTGGCGAATTACCACAAGCTCTTCTTCACCGACCCGCTCCCACTCCATTCGCTCAAAATAACGGTGCTCTTCTCGCTGGCGTCGATCCCGCTGAACATCGTCTTCGGCTTAGTAATCGCCATGCTCTTGAACACTAACATCCGCGGCTTGTCCGTCTTCCGCACGATCTACTATTTACCCGCGATCTTGTCCGGCGTGGCGGTGGCGATCCTCTGGCAGTGGATATTCTCCAGCGATTTCGGCTTGCTGAATACGGCTTTGCGCATCTTCGGCATTGAGGGTCCGGCTTGGCTGGGCAGCAAGGTCTGGGTGCTGCCGGCTTTTGTGATCATGCGCCTCTGGAGCGTCGGCGGCGGCATGATCATTTATCTGGCCGGCTTGCAGGCGATCCCGACCGACTTGTATGAAGCGGCCGAGATCGATGGCGCCAACTGGTGGCAGCGCATCTTCCGCATCACGCTGCCGATGCTGAGCCCGACCATCTTCTTCCAGCTCATCACCGGCGTCATTTTCACGATGCAGATTTTCACCGAAACCTTCATCATGACCGACGGCGGACCGGCGAACGCCTCGCTCTTTTATCTGCTCTATCTCTATCGGCAGGCTTTCCAAAACTTCAAGATGGGTTACGCCTCGGCGCTGGCTTGGGTCTTCTTTTTGGCGATCCTGCTCCTGACGATCATTCTTTTCGCGACCGCCAAGTTCTGGGTCTATTACGAGGCTGAGTCGGAGGAGGACAACTGATGAGCAGCCGGGGCGTCGGCATGAGCGCGCGTCAGATCATCAGCAAGATCTTCGTCTACTTGGTCCTCGCCGCTGGCTCGATAGTGGTCTTGTTGCCGCTCCAATGGATGATCTCGACCTCGCTGAAGCCGCTGTCGCACGTCTTTCGCTTCCCACCCGAGTTTTGGCCGCAGAAGGTAGTCTGGGAGAATTATCCCAATGCGCTGAGCCAGCTGCCCTTTGACCTGTATTTCTTGAACACCGCCTTCATCGTGGTGATGTGCCTGCTCGGCGAATTGATCGTCTCGTCCATAGTCGCCTACGCCTTTTCGCGTCTGCGCTGGCGCGGGCGCAACGCGCTGTTCATAGTCGTGCTGGCGACCATGATGCTGCCGCGTCAGGTGACGCTGATCCCTGAGTTTATCGTCTTCCGCCAGCTGGGCATGATCGACACCTTCTGGCCGCTGATCTTGCCGTCCTGGTTTGGCAATCCCTTTTATATATTCCTGCTGCGGCAATACTTCTTGACGCATTCGCGCGAGCTGGATCAAGCGGCGGTGATCGATGGCTGCTCGCGCTTCGGCGTCTTCTGGCGCATCACCTTGCCGATGTCCAAGCCGGTGCTGGGCGCGGTGGCGATATTCTCGTTCCAGTTTCATTGGAACGATTTCTTCCGCCCGCTCATCTTCCTGCTCGACCAGGACAAGTATACGCTGGCGCTGGGCCTTCGCTTCTTTCAGGGCACCTATGGCACGGAATGGAATTCGCTGATGGCGGTGTCGCTGGTGGTCATGCTGCCGCTGATTATCGTCTTCTTTTTCGCGCAGAAGCATTTTATTCAGGGCGTGGTCTTCACCGGTTACAAGTAGAGGGGACGCCCTACTCCGGCTTGTCGGGCTTGTCGTCGCCTTTGCGTGGTTTGGGCTCGTCGGCGCCCGGCTTGGGGTCGTGATTTGGTCTTTTGTCAGTCAGCGTGGTGCGTATGTGGCGGATGCCTTTGGAAGACACTTCATATTCTACGATGGAGACCGAGCCTCGGAGCCAGTTGTTCTGTTTCATGGTACAACTCCTTGACGTTTGCTCTTATGATACCATTTTGCTTACATATATGCTATTGCGCGACATAATGATCCACTCGCCATATTCCAAGACTTCAATATGAAACTCGTACAGCCCGTCGCCGACGAATGTGAGTTCGCTAATGTGAAATATTGCCAGTCTGAAGTCGGTATGCAGAAAGTCAATCGAGAAGTGCCATTCGTCCAGTATCTGGTTATCTTCGGGCGCCACAATGCGCAGTGTCGCCGGATATCTGTTCAAATCCAGGTCCGTTTCTGGGAACCAATGCGATATGAGTATAATCGCTGGACTTAACGATACTTGTGTAGGCGGCGACTCTGACACCGAAACTTCAAGTTTAGCATCTGCAAATACTCGCGCTAAAGTAAGCGAGCCGTCACCATGATCAGTGAAGCCCCTGCAAAGCACCGACCAGCCTAGCCTCATATAGCATCCCTTGCATATCAAAGCCCAAGATAGGAAGAAGCATGTCAATCATAGTTTAGGCACAAGCCATCATCAATTGGAAACCGAACACAGTGAACGGTAAACAGAGAGAAAAGGACGGTCATGAACATGAAGACCAGGTCGAAGTATCAGAAACTGCATCCGCTGGAACACGACGCCGTGCGCTGGCAAGACGGCTTTTGGGGGCGGCTGCACCAGTTGTGCCGCGAGACAGTCCTGCCGAGCATGCGCCAGGCGCTCGACGAGCCGGAGAATGGCGCCGTCTTCAGCAACTTCTACATCGCCGCCGGCATGCGCGTGGGCGAGCGACTCGGCACGATGTGGAGCGATGGCGATTGCTACAAGTATATGGAAGCGCTGACGCATATTTTTGGCGCCACGCGAGAAGAGGCCATCCTCGAGCAGCTGGACGAACTTATCGATGTGATTGCCGGGGCGCAAGAAGACGACGGCTACATCAGCACGCCGATGCAGTTGAGCGCTGACAAAGAGCGCTGGACCAACTTGCACGACCACGAGCTCTACAATATGGGGCATCTGCTGACGGCCGCTTCCGTTCATCATCGCATCACGAGCCAGCGCAACTTCCTGGAGATCGCGATCAAGCTCGCTGATTATCTTCACGAGCTCTTTGTGCCCTGCCCGCCCGACTTGGCGCATTTCGGCTTCAACCCGTCCAATACGATGGGCAGCGTCGATTTGTACCGCGTCACTGGCGATGAACGCTACCTGGAGCTGGCGCAGACATTCGTCGACATGCGCGGCTCGCGGCCTGGCGGCAAGGACCAGAATCAGTCGCTTGTATCGCTGCGCGAGGAGACGCGGGCGGTCGGGCACGCGGTGACAGCCGGTTACCTGTATTGCGGCGCCGCCGACGTAGTGGCTGAGACCGGCGACCAGGAATTGCTGGAAGGCTTGCGGCGTATCTGGGACAATGCCGTGCAGAGCAAGATGTACATCACCGGCGGGACGTCGGCTCAGCATCATGGCGCCTCGCAGCGACCGGAATTCGGCGGGCGCGCCGGCGACGTGCATGAAGCCTTCGGTTACGAGTATTCCTTGCCCAACGCCACCGCCTATAACGAGACCTGCGCCAATATCGCCCACGCCATGTGGAACTGGCGGATGCTGAATCTATCCGGCGACGCCAAGTATGCCGACATCGTCGAGCTGGTCATCTACAACAGCATGCTCTCTTCCATGAGCCTGGACGGTATCACCTTCTGTTACACCAATCCGCTGCGCTGGTATGGCGCCGAACATCCGCTGCTAAGCCAAGACGCGTACGAGCGCTGGTTCATATCGCGCTGTTACTGCTGCCCGACCAACACCGCGCGCACGATCGCCCTGCTGCACAACTGGCTCTACAGCGTATCCGACGAGGGGTTGTGGCTGCACCTGTATAGCAGCAGCAGCGTGACGACCACTCTAAGAGACGGATCTGTCATCTCGCTGACGCAGGAGTCCGATTATCCCTGGGATGAGGTCGTCCGCGTCACGGTGGAGGCGGCGCCGGCGCATGAAGTCGCCTTGATGCTGCGCGTGCCGGGCTGGTGCGACGCCGCTGAATTGACGATTAACGGCCAAACGAGCGATAGCGCTCTTAAGCCGGGCAGCTATGTCGAGGTGAATCGCATCTTTGACGCTGGCGATGTCATCGAACTTCGCTTGCCCCTGCGCCCGCGCTTGATCAAAGCGCATCCCAAAGCCGAAGATATCCGCAACCATGTAGCGGTCATGCGCGGACCGATCGTCTATTGCCTCGAAGGCGTCGACCTGCCAGCGGGCGTTTCGATTCTCGATGTTTACGCGCCGGACGATATGGGTTTGAGCGCGAGCCGCGAGGACGATCTGCTCGGCGGCGTCATGGCCATCAAAGGCGTGGCCCGCCACATCACCGAGCGGAACGGGTCGAAGGCGCTTTATCTGGAAGCGGGCAATGAGCGCGAAGAGAATCTCGAAATCACGCTGATTCCATACTACGCCTGGAACAACCGGGGCGTCGGCGAGATGACGGTCTGGCTGCCGCGCCGGTATTGACGCGGCGGATCAAGCGTCAGCCGCGCGGATAAGCAATTCCTGCCCGGGGTAAATCCAGCGTCCCATGTGCTCAAGCTGATTGACTCTGATGATATCCAGTTGGTGAACGCGGTAGGCGACCGCGATGGCGCTGACGGTATCGCCTGGCTGCACGACATGGACGATGGATCCGTCCGGCTGTGGCGCTTGAGGGATGACTGGCGGCGCGAATACCCGAGTGGGAGCCGGCTTTGGCGTCGGCTCTGGCCCTGGCGGGATTTCGCTCGGCACGCATTCGGCCGCCGGCGGTCCGTCGTATGTATCCACGGTGCCGAAGACGCGACCATCCAAGGCGTTGTCCAGCACGACGTGATGCGTCTTGCCTTCCCAATTTGGCCCCTTCGAAATGACGATGTAACGGCGGGGAATTTTCAGCTCCTCTTCGTATTTGGGGCTGCTCTCAAAAAAGTGGCGTATTTCGGGCCGCAATCCAGTGCGCACCGCCACGCGCCCATCCAAAGTGCAGGCCACCATGCCTTCCGCCAGCGCTTCCACTTCGGGCTGAATGACGGATAGCATGTGCGTGCCGACGGTGGGCAAATGATCGCCGTCAGGGTGAGGGCGAATCCGCCAGACGGCTGCGACTGGCACGTGATACGGCGGGCGGCAGATGACGCCAATGGCGCCCAGTTTTAGATCGCATTCCTCTTGTTTTGAAATCGCCGGCAACTCACAATGCGGGCGCGGATGGCAGATCGCTTCGGATTCCCTCGGCGCTGACGGACTGCCGGACGATGGCGGAGCCAGGGGATCGACAATGGGGCTGTCGCAGCCCGGATCGCGGTGGTCGTTCACAACACCGCCTCCTCCTGGATAGATAAAGGTATCGACTGGGTTGTTTCCCTCGAAGCTGATGCAGCCGTTCAGCTCGATGGCGGCGCCAAAGGTCGCCAGAACGCCCAGACCGCCAGTATTGCCGCGGAAGCTGGCATCGGTGAAACTGATGCCGCCCTTTTGATAGGCGTTGTAAGCCAAGGCGACTGATCGCCCCGTAGCGGTGCCGGTGGTATTGGCCTCGAAGAGAGCCTTGCTGACGCTCGCTTCGCCCATGTTGACCAAGATGCCGCCATTGGTCGCGGAGGCTTTGACACGATCGGCGCTGAAATTGCCCCAGTTGTAGAAGCGAATGCCTTCCAAAGCGACATTTTCCAGCCGCAGACTGCTGGTGGCGGCGGTGAAAAAGCTGTAACCGGTTCGGCTGCTGCGGATCGCTCGCCCGTTGCCGATTACGCGGATGCTGACATCTTCCGAGATGAAGTAGGGGCCGGTTAAGGCGCAGTCAGCGGTCAAGGTGTAAGTCGCCGAAACATCCAGGTTGCCGGCCGCGGGGAAGCCGCAGGTCATCAGGGCGGGCGCCGGGATGACAGCCGGGTCGCCATTGCCGATTGTGCCGCTGCAGGGTCCAGTGCTGCTGTCAGTCCAGGTTCCGCTGCCTTCGTAGATGTCATAAGGCGTGTTGCCGCTGAGCGTCAGGCAGCCGTTCGTGGTGATGGTCGCGCCGGCCAGCAAAGAGACCGCGCCGCCGCCGGCGAAATTATTGCGAAATACGGCATTGGTCAGGGTATGGCTGTCGTTGGAATTGGCCTGAATGGCGCTGCCGTTTCCGCCCAAGCTGAGGGCTCTGGGATTTCTATTCCAGGCGAAGTAGACATTCGTCAGCGTGGATTGTTCCGCTCGGAATGCCACCCCGCCGTTGTTGTTGATGAATGAGACATTATTGGCTGTTATCGTCCCCGCTCTGATGGCGCCTGATATATGGGATTTATTGTTGCTGTCGATGGTGACA
>JAPOYS010000068.1:30055-30614 GCA_026706455.1 Chloroflexota bacterium
TGTCTCATCGCCGTCCATGCGGATGGTGTGCCCGCCGCCATTGATCGTCACAGTCTGCGCCGGAATTCTGCTGGCGATGGTGAGGCTGCCGGTTTGCGCGCAGTCCGCGGTCAGCGTGTATGTCGCAGCCCGAATCGAGCCCTCCGCCGGCAGGCCGCAAGCCGCGACCGCTGGGGTAGTTTGGGCGGAAGCGGGGAATCCGGCGAAGCAGGCGCAAAGCAGCAACCACAATATGGCGCGAGGGAAGCGCATAGGGCTTACATTCGCAGCAGCAAGCGACAGTCGCGCGCGGGCGGGGGGGGGGGGGGCGATATTTGCATAAGATTATAAATGCTGCGACATTTCAACAGAGTCCATCACTGAAGAGTATTCTAGCACAGGACAATCGTACCAGAACCAATATATGTCGAATTTCGACTAAATCCAGCAAAATGTAGGGGCGGCATATCATGCCGCCCGCGTTACACAAAGAGATTTGGGCGACCTAATAGGACGCCCTTACAAGGCTTGTCCGCTACTGGGAGGTTGACGCACAATTCTACCCCCATCCCCCGGCCCC
>JAPOYS010000091.1 GCA_026706455.1 Chloroflexota bacterium
CGTCATCGCCACCATGATGCTGCCCTTCCAGGTGCGCATGATCCCGCTCTATATCTTGTTCGCCAAGATCGGCTGGCTGAATTCCTTCCTGCCGCTGATCGTGCCGAACTTCTTCGGCAACGCCTTCTACATCTTCCTCATGCGCCAATTCATGATGACGCTGCCGAAGGAGCTGGATGACGCGGCGCGCATTGACGGCGCCAGCGAATGGGGCATCTTTTGGCGGATCGCAGTGCCGCTTTCCAAGCCAGCCATCCTGACGGTCGCCATCTTCGAGATCATCCATACCTGGCACGATTTTGTCGGACCGCTGGTCTACCTGCGCCACCCCACCAAGTACACGCTTTCAATCGGCTTGCGGCTTTATTTCACGCAATACGGCGCCGAATGGGGCTTGCTGATGGCGGCGGCGGCCATGTTCACGATTCCGATGGTCATCTTCTTTTTCTTCGCGCAGCGTTCATTCATCGAAGGCATCACCTTGACCGGGCTCAAAGGCTAGCGGCATGGCGCGCGTCCTGTCGCAGCCACATACGCGAGAAGCGCTGAAAGCCGGCATCGACGCGCTGGCGGGAGCGGTGCTGCCGACGCTGGGCCCGCTAACCGGCGCTGTCGCCTTGGATGACAAGAACCGCGCCGGCTCGCCCGAGCTGCTGGATGACGGCGGGGCGATCGCGCGGCGGATCCTGCAACTGGACGACGGCGATGCGGATGTCGGCGCCATGCTGCTGCGCGAGACGCTCTGGCGCCAACGAGAGCGTTTCGGCGATGGCGCGGCGACGGCAGCCGCGATCTATCAGACCGTTTACGCCGAAGGGCATCGATTCATCAGCGCGGGCGGGAACGCCATGCTGCTGCGCCAAGCGCTGGAACGAGGAATGCGGGATATGCTAGACGACTTGCGCCGGCAGGTCGCCGACCTATCGACTCCGGAAGAGATCAAGCGGCTGGCGCTGTCGATTTGCGAAGACGGCGACATGGCCGCGGCGCTGGCTGATATCTTTGATGTGCTGGGACCATACGGCGCGATCGAGACGCGCGCTGGCGGGCGCGAACTGAGGCACGAATTCTTCCTTGGCTCCTTCTGGGAGAGCGCGGTCCCTTCCAATATCGTCTTCGAGGGCGTGGTCGGCGATCGCATCGAGCTGAAGAATTCGGCTTGGCTGATCAGCGATTTCGAACTGGATGATTTGGCGGCGCTGGTCAATTTGGCAGCTGCCGTCTACCAAGCCGGCTGCGATTCGCTGGTGATTCTGGCGAAGTCATTCTCCGAGCAGATCATCGCCGCGCAAGGCGCCAACAGCCGCATGGAAGATTTCCGGCTGGTGTATCTCGAGCCGGCTGGCTTGCTTGATGAGCAGGAGGCGGCGCTGGAAGACCTGGCGTTGATCACCGGCGGGACGGTGCTGCGCGCGGCTGGCGGGCACAATTTGGAAGCCGTACAGCCTGACATGCTCGGCAAATCGGAGTTGGCTTGGGTCGACCGCAATCGCTTCGGGATTATCGCTGGCGGCGGCGACGAATCGAGGGTACAGAATGAGATTGCTGCGTTGGAGCGGCGCTACGAAAACAGCGCTGACGAGCGGCGGCAAGAAATTCTGCGGACGCGCATCGGGCGGCTGCGCGGCGGATCGGCCGTGGTTTACGCGGCCGGCAGCAGCGAGAGCGAATTGCGATTTCAGCAGGAACTGCTCAAGCGCGCCATCGCGGCAGTGCGAGCGGGCATACTGGGCGGGACGCTGCCCGGCGGCGGCACAGCGCTGCTGCGTTGCCTTGCGGGGCTGCGGGAGCGCTTGCGCGAAAGCGCTGATCTGCACGAAAGAGCGGCTTGGCGGATTCTGATCAAAGCGGCGGAAGCGCCCTGCCGCGCGCTGTTGGCCAATGCCGGGCATGAGGCGCCGGGCGTCGTGGTTCACCAAATCCGCTCGGGCGCGAACGGCATCGGATATGACCTGCGCGCGGAGCGCATCGTCGATATGCCCCAAGCGGGCGTGGTTGATTCGGCGGCGGCGCAGATGGCGGCAGTGCGCAGCGGGGTTAGCGGCGCGGCGCTGGCGCTGACCGTCGAGAGAATCGTGCATCGAGCGAATCCGCCGCTGGCGATTGATCCGGGCGGACTGCCGGCGGAGGCTGATTTGGGGAATATCGAACTGAAGTAAGACGAGCGCGCGGACTGAATTAGCTTTGAGGAGCGTTTAAGAAAATGGGCTGGCAACCGACAGCGGAACAAAAGCAAAACTATGAGGAGCGGGGTTATTTCACCGTCGAAAACGTGGTCTCGGCGCAGGCGGCGGCTGAGATGCTGGGCGTGATCAAGAACGCGATCCTGATGCCGGAAACGGACGACATCATGACCGACGCCGACCCGATGGATCCAATGAACGATGACAGTCCCGATGCGCGCGCCGTGCGCTTCCGCAAACTCAGCAAGTTCAACCAGCGCAATCCGCTGATCTGGCATAACGCGCATTGTGGCAAGCCGGTGCTGGAAATCGCGCGTTACTTCCTCGGCGATGACATTCTGCTGAAATATGACAGCTGCTTCCTCAAGCCGGCGCGCTCGGGCAGCGCCACGCCCTGGCATCAGGACAACGGCTTATGGCGCGATGGCGATATCGAGCCTTTCAACTTCTGGATGGCGCTCGACCCGGCGACCATCGAGAACGGCTGCCTGCAAATGATCCCCGGCAGCTACAAAACCGAGATCGTCCCGCACGTTTTGTACGCAGACAGCATCCACGGCGTTCTGCCAAAAGAGCGGGTCGAGGAGATGATCGATACCTTCGGCGTCGAGCATATCGAGCTGCAGCCGGGCAGCATCGTCGTCTGGCATAGCAGCGCCTGGCACTACAGCCCGCCCAATACCAGCGAGAAGGGGCGCATCGCCATCGCCGGCGTGTTCAGCAGTCCCGATATTGTGGAGAACGGGCGCAGCGGCGATGTCGGCTACAAGTGGCTGATGAAAGACGGCGAGGTCATGACCAGCTTTCCAGCGGCGGAATATACGATGAAGCGGCGGACATTCTATCAAGCCGAGCCCTGGAAAAAGATCAGTTAGACCTTTCGCGCAGCGGCGGCGCTGTCGAATCGCGGATGACAAGATGCGATGGCATGATGATGCGGCGTACTGGCGCGTCCGGCATCGAGATCCGGCGGTGAATCAGCTGAGCGGCTTTCTCCCCCAATCCGCGCGGATCGGCCGAAACAGTCGTCAAGCTCGGATGCCAAAGCGACGCTTCAGGCACATCATCAAATCCGATGACGGCGAAATCTTTACCCGCTTCCAAGCCAGCCGCGCGCAAGCCAAGCATCACGCCAAAGGCATTCACATCGCTGTAGCAGTAAGCGGCGGTGGGCGGCCGCGGCAGGCGCAAGAGCTGATGAACGGCTTCATATCCGCCGCGAAGCGTGACCGGGCTGGCGATGCATAGCGCGGGATCAAAGCCAATATTGTGCCGCTGCAAGGTATCGCGATAGCTAGCCAGCCGCCGGGACCGCGTCGCCTGCGCCGCGAATCCGCCGACAAAGGCGATGCGCCGGTGACCGAGCTGAATTAGATGCTCCAGCGCGCGCGCCGTGCCATTCTCGTCATCCATACCGACGCAGTCGGCAGCCAGCTTCTGATAGTACGGGATCAATAGAACAAGCGGACAATACTGCATCAAGTCCTGCATTGATGCGGTCGTCGTCTGCGCTACCGGTGAAAAGATCAAGCCATCTACATCGCGCTCCAGCATCGTCTGCACCAACCGCGACTGCTTGTCCAAGTCATCATCGGTCGTGGCCAGTACGAGGCTGTAGTCATGATCGGCCAGTTGTGATTCGGCGCCTGATGTCAACTCGGCGTTAAAGGGATTCGACACATCCTTGATGATTAAACCGATGGTGTAGGATCGCTGCGTGCGCAGACTGGCGGCGCGCTGATTGTAAACGTAGCCGAGTGCTTCGACCGCTTCCAGGACGCGCTGGCGAGTCGGCTCGGAGATGCGCGGATTGTTGCTCAGCGCCAAGGACGCGGTCGCCTTGGATACGCCGGCGGCCTCGGCAACCTGCTGCAAGGTGACTTTTTTCCGCCGCGCATTCGTCATATCAGCTTCAGCAGCTTGGTGGCCGACTCCAGCAAGAAGTAGTCGCCAAACATGGTGCTTTCGTCGATGCCCAAGCCCAAGCGTTCATGATAGGCGGTTCGCTTCAGCAGGCCCTCCCAATCGCGATCGCCGCTGGCGAGGAACTCCGGCTGGCTGAGTGTCGCCACGATGCGGCAAGCGTACTCCCGATAGGCTCTCGCGCGCAATGGATCGCCGACGGACTGGGCGAGGTCCTGCAAGCCGCTCGAGACGATGGCGGCGGCCGACGCTTCGTAGGGACGGGCGGGATTCGGCTCCAGCCAGTCGTTGGGGCAAATGCCGTGGGCGGGCGTATTCAAGATGTAGTAGTCGGCGCAGTGGCAGGCGGTCTGCAAGAAGCGCGGATCGCGCGTGAAGGCGTAGGCTGTTGTGAATCCATAGATCGCCCAGGACAGACCGCGCGCCCAAGACGAATCAGGCCGCCAGCCTTGATGCGTGCTCTCGCGCAGGAAGGCGCCCGTTTCCAGGTCGAAGATGCCTTCGTGCGCGGCGCTGCCATCGCCGCGGACGAGATAGCGCCGGCTGGTCAAGCAATGCTGCAGCGTGATTTGGTAGAGGGCGCCGTCGCCCGTCTCCTGCGCCGCGTAGAACATGATGCCGACGTTCATCATGATGTCGATGAAGGCGCTCTCGGGCGCGACAAATGAGGCGAGGTAGCCGCCTTTCTCCTTGTAGCGCAAGCCCATCGTCCGCCCCGCTCGGATGACCACATCGCGCTGCCGCGAGCCGTCATCGAGGTCGTGCCAGCGCTTCCAGCTATGCCAGAAAAGAAATCCCAGGTCATGCGTTTCGCGGTCGTCTTTGCGCACTTCGATCAGCTCGCAGTAGCGCTCCGCCTTTGCGCGCCAGAATTCATCGCCCGAATGCAAGTAGAGCAGCCAGAGCTGCCCGGGCAAAAAGCCCTGGCACCAGTTGGTCCAGGGCGCGCCGTCATGTTTCCATTTTCCGTTCCGCGTGTATTGCGGCAAGTAGTCAGGATGAGCGCTGACCAGATGACGCAGCTTGACATCAGCGGTGGCGAAGACGCGCCTGCAATTCTCGGCAGTCCCCGCTTTCTCGGTCACAGCAACTCCATAAGTGAATCGGTTAAGCAAAGCTAAGGCAGATAGTAGCACAATTCCAATCAGAACGTCAGCCCAAGGCCGGCCGCGGACGGCAAATCAATTGGAGCTGGCTGCTGAATCGATTATACTAGGCGCAGTTCCGGGTTTAGGGCGGGAAAGGATAGCGAGGATGGCGCGAAAACTCATTCCGCTCGACGCGGCGGCTGCGCTGATAGCCGAGGGCGCCGTCGTATCGGTCAGTTCGTCCAGCGGCGTCGCTTGCCCCGACGCAACCCTGAAAGCCATCGGCGAGCATTTCCGCCGGACCGGAAGGCCGCGAAATCTGACCGCCATTCACCCCATCGCCGCCGGCGATATGTATGGCATAGAAGGCGTCAACCACCTGGCCCAACCCGGTTTGCTCAAACGCGTCGTCGTCGGCTCGCTGCCGAGCGGGACCTCGTCGATGGAATCGCCGCCGATCTGGCGCATGATCATCGACGGCGAAATCGAAGCCTATAACCTGCCCAGCGGCGTGTTGTTTCACTTGCACCGGGAAGCGGCCGCCGGGCGGCCGGGCTTGCTGACCAAAGTCGGCTGGGATACAGTGGTTGACCCTTGCCATGGCGGTGGCAAAATGAACGAGCGCACTTGCGAAGACATCGTGAGGCGAGTCGAGTTTGATGGCGACGAATGGCTATTTTACAAGGCGATACCGGTTGATGTGGCGATCATCCGCGCCACCACCGCCGACGAGCGGGGCAACCTGAGCATGGAGCATGAAGGATCGTATCTCGGCGCCATGGATCAAGCGCTGGCCGCCCACAATAACGGCGGCATCGTCATCGCCCAGGTGAAGCGCTTGGCGAAGGCGGGGGCGCTGCCGGCTCAATCCATACGCGTGCCCGGCACATTGGTGGATTACATCGTGGTCGACCCGGATCAATTGCAGGCGTCGCAAACACTCTACGATCCGGCGATCAGCGGCGAGGTCGCGGCGCCCTTGAGCGAATTCGAGACGGTGGAATGGGGCGTCGGCAAGGTGATCGCCCGGCGCGCGGCCATGACCTTGCGCCAGGGGGAAACGGTCAATCTCGGTTTTGGCATTTCGGCGCTGGTGCCATATATCTTTCTGGAAGAGGGCTTGCACGGCGAAACGACCTGGGCGATCGAACAGGGCGCCGTCGGCGGCTTGCCGTTGCGCGATTTCGCCTTCGGCTGCGCCTCCAACCCGGAAGCGATTATGCCATCGCCGGACCAATTCACGTTTTTCCAAGGAGGCGGTTTCGATCGATCGCTGCTGTCATTCGTGGAAGTGAACGCGGCTGGCAGCGTCAACGTCTCCCGCTTGAGCGCCATCCCGCATATCACATCGGGAATCGGCGGCTTCATCGACATCACCACCGGCGCGCGCAGCATCGTATTCAGCGGCAACTTCACGGCCGGCGGGCTGCAAGCCGACATCGAAGGCGGAGGCCTGCGCATACGGCGCGAGGGCCGCTTCAAGAAGTTCGTGCCGGAAATCGAAGCGCAGACTTTCAGCGGCGACATGGCTATGAAGCGCGGGCAGGCGATCACGTATATCACCGAGCGCTGCGTCATGAAGTTGGACGATGCCGGCTTGACTATCACCGAAATCGCGCCGGGCGCGCGGCTGCAAGAGGATGTGCTGGATCAGGCCGATATCCCCCTGCGCGTCAGCCCCGACTTGCGCCAAATGCCGGCCGAGATCTTCCAGCCCGAACCAATGGGCTTGCAATTGGCGCCCAAGGCGGACGCGCGCCAGTGAGCAAGATTCTCTTTCAGACCGACGGCGCCATCGCCAGCATAGGACTGAATCGCCCGGGGAAGCTGCATGCGCTGGACGAAGAGATGCTGGCTGGCTTAACCGACGCCGTTGCTGCAATTGAAACCAGCCGCGACATTCGGGTCGTTCTGCTGGGCGCGACCGGCGAGCGGGCTTTTTCTGTCGGCGCTGACATATTGGCTTGGACTTCGCTTGAGCCGTTCGATATGTGGCGGCGCTGGATCCGCGATGGGCATCGTCTATTTGATCGCATTGCTGACCTGCGCCAGCCAGTCATCGCAACGCTGAATGGCTACACGCTCGGCGGCGGCTTGGAATTAGCGCTGGCGGCTGATATCCGATTGGCGGCTGAGACAGCGCGACTGGGCGCGCCCGAAGTCAGCATCGCGGCGATTCCTGGTTGGGGCGCGACGCACAGACTGCCGGCTTTGATCGGCGCTGGGCGCGCGAAGCAGATGATCTTTTCGGGCCAGCCGATCTCAGCGGCGCAGGCGGAGGCTTGGGGGCTGGTCAACGAAGCGCTGCCGGCTGACGAACTGGAAGCGCGCGCGCTCGAATTGGCGCGGCAAATCGCGGCAAACGCGCCCATCGCGGTGCAGCTGGCCAAGCAAGCCATCAACGGCGGCGAGGGCGGCCACCCGGCGGCGACCCTGGAAGGCATGGCTGGCGCCTTGACGGCGCAGACCGAAGACGCGGCCGAAGGGCTGGCTTCATTCAAAGAGAAACGCCCGCCCCGCTTCAGCGGACGCTAGGCGAGCGCCTTGAGCCGTCGGCGCTAGAGGCGCAGTCGCGGCGCCAGAAATCTCTCGGGCGCGCCTATATTTCTCAGCCAGTCCACGTAGCTGCCATGCAGCCTTTGAACGACGGCGGGATAATCACCGCTCACATCGTCGTGATGGCCGGCGTCTTCTTTGGCGCGATACAACTCCACCGGCTGGCTTTCGACCGCGTAGAGCAGGTCCCACTCGCCGTCCGTGATCGAGCTCGGCGATATCTCGACCACGACGCGATTCTGCCCGTCCACAGTCTGGGACAATTCGCCAACTTCCTCAAAGGGCGCGCTGCTGACGATCAGGTCATGGATTGGCCTCTTGTCCAGCAAGGGCAATGCCGATTGCGCTTGCGTTCGCGCGTGCGCCGGCGCCTGCAGAAGATCCAGAATAGTGGGCATGAGATCCGGCAGCGAAATTAAGCCGGATACGCGGCGTCCATCTTCGCCCGGGAGCTTCATAAGAAGCGGGACCTGAATCAATTCGTTGTGCAGCGGCGAGCGATGCACCTGCCGCTGCTGCACCGTCATGCCTTTGGCAAAGCCCTCTTCAAAGCCGCTGCCATCGGGCCAGCGAAAGCGCCGCTTGCCGAAAAGCCCGTGTTCGCCAAAGTAAAAGCCATGATCGGAAACGAAAATGATCGCCGTGTCCTCTAGCAGATTGAGCACGCGGGCGCGTTCCAGCAAGTAGCCGAACCAATGGTCGACCATGGCGATCTCGCCCATGTAACAAGCGCGCGCGATCTCCAGGTCGCGCTCGGTCAAGCCGTCGTCTCGATACTCCCAATACGAAGGGGAGACGACCTCGCCGGCGTACTCCGCCAGATGCGGCTTCACATAATAAGCGGGCGGGTCCCAGGGTTCGTGCGGATCCCAAGTATCGACATAAAGGAAGAAGGGATTCTCGTGATGGCGTTCCAGCCAGGCGGCCGCTTCGACAAAGGTCTTGGGCGCGCAGTAGCCATCGATCTCCGAAACATGACGTTGTCGATGACGATAAGCGCGTTCGGTGCCATCCAACTGACCGCGCACGTAGATGAATTCCTGGAAGCCGCGATCTTGCCCGTAGCCCCGCCGGGCCAGAAATGGCGTATCCGCGATGGCGGCTGTGCGATATCCGGCCTCGCTGACGAGCCCGGCAAGCGTCGCCTCCTCTTGCGGCAGGGGCGCCCAGGGCAAGTAGGCGAATGTGTAGCGCCCGGTCATCAAGTCGGCGCGCGCCGGCACGGTGGGAAATGAGGCGGCGTAGCAATCCTCGAAGATCAGCGCGCTCTCGGCGAAGCGATCCAGGTTGGGTGTGATGACATCGGCATTGCCGTAGCAAGGCAGGTAGTCTCGGCGAAGCGTGTCAGATACGACAAGAATCACATTCATGGCAGGTAGCCCTCTATTTGAGACCCGAGCGCACAAACCCTTGCACATAGTAGCGCTGCAAGAATATGAAGATGAGCACGACGGGAACGGTCGCCACGAAAGATCCGGCGAAGACCAATTCCCAGCGAATGTATTCGTCGCTGAAGAGTTTCGCCAGCGCGACGGTAATGACCGTCTTCGACTCATCGGTGATGACGATCGATGGCCAGATGAAAGAGTCCCAGGAGAATATGAACTTGATGAAGGCGGCGCTGACCAAAGCCGGCGTGATATTGGGCAGCATCACCTGCCAGTACATGCGGAAGAACGAACAACCGTCGATGATAGCGGCGTCGTAGAGATCTTGCGGGAGCTCGGCAAAGTGCTGGCGCAGCAGGAAGATGATGAAGGCGTCCGTGATCCAGGGCAGGAAAATCGACGGCAGCGAATTGTCGATGCGCAGCTGCTGCATGGTGAGGAAGAGCGGGATCAGCTTGGCTTCAAAGGCGATGGTGAGCGTCGCCAGAATCACAAGAAAGAGCAATCGCCGACCCGGGAACTGGAGCCAAGCCAGCACAAAAGCGATCATGCTATTGATCGTGACTGCGAAAGTGACTGACATCGCCGCCACCACGACGCTATTCAGAAAAGCCTGGGCGAAATTCGTCTCGGTGAATAGCTCCACCAGGTTTTCCGTTGTCGGCGCGCTCGGCAGGAAAGTCTTGAGCGAGACGGGATACAAGTCGTCAAAGAGGTCCTGGCGCGTCTTGAATGTCGAGCCGGCGATCCACAGATAGGGCGTGGCGAAGACCACCACGATAATCAGGTACAGCGCGACTCGCGACAGCGACTCAAAGGAAAACCGATAGGAGGCGCCCGGCATCGGCGCCGATCGAAGGCGCGCTTCAGTCATCGTCCTCGTCCCGCGTGATGCGCAATTGAAAGATGCTGATGGCGATCAACAGGACCGCCAGAATGACCGAGAGCGCGGTCGCGTAGCTGAAGCGGTTGAAGCGGAATGCCAGATGGAAGATGTAATGGACGATGACGCGCGTGGCGTTGGACGGTCCGCCACCGGTCAAGACCTCGACCGGCACAAAGATCTTGAAGGCGGCGATGGTGCTCGTCACCAGCACGAAGACATGGGTGCGATTGAGCAGGGGCAGGGTGATGTGGCGAAACAGCCCCCAGCGCCCGGCGCCGTCTATCCGCGCCGCTTCATAGTACTCCCAGGGGATGGCGAGCAGACCGGCCAGGTAAAAGATCATGCTCAAGCCGACGTCTTTCCAGATCGTGATGGAGGCCAAGACGGGCAGCGCCTGATTTTTGTCGCGCAGGAATCCTTGCGCCGGGATGCCGAAGACCTCCAGCACACTGTTGACGATGCCGATATCCGAGTGGAACATCATGCCCCAGACGATAGACGCGACCACCATGGACGTGACGGTCGGGAAGAGGATCAGCGTTCGCAGCAGGGTGGAATCACGCCCCGGCTTGGCGATGAGCAAAGCCAGGCACAAGCCGAGGGCCATTTGCAGCGGCACTTTGATCAGAAAGAAGAGCGCCGTGTTTTTCAGCGACAGCAAAAGGATGGGGTCGTTCAGGGCGATGTCGTAATTCTTGAGCCCGGTGAAAGTGAATTCGCCGGTGAAGACCTTGTAATCGGTGAAGCTCAGCCGAAAGGTATCGGCGATGGGCCAGTAGTGAAAGAGGAACAAGCCTATCAGCGCCGGCAATGACAGAAAAAATGCCGCTCGATAGCGCTGCGCGTCCCGGCTGTTGGAGAATAGTTGCGTCATCGTAGGCATGGTTCCCTTCCCGCCGCCGGTAGTAGCAGCGGGAAAGGACAGTTTAAGTTAGCAGCTGGCGCGCCTTAGCGAAATTGCATGAGCTGCGCGTCGGCTTCCAGGATGGCGTTGGCGACCTCTTCTTCAATATCGCCGCCCAGCGCAATATTGATCATCATATCGCTGGCGATGATGCGGTTGAAAATCGTATGCGCGGGACCGCCGGGTCTGGCCACGCCCCACTCGACCATCTCCTCAAACAGCAGCGCCAGGAAGCCTTCCTGGAAATCGGGCAACTGCGCTTGCAGCGACTTGCGCCCCGGCACAACCTTGGTGACGGCGTGATAAGTGAGGTAGCCCTCGGGGCTGGTGAAGAACTTGACGAAGGCTTTCGCCTCGTCAGGATTATCGCTCCTGGCGGCGACGCCGGGCGCGAAGGAACCGGTGTGCGTGATCGGCGTCTTGATGTAGGGCATCGGCATGACATCCCAATTCAGATCGGGGAAGTTGCGCGCCAGCACGGTGCCGGTCGGAGGAATAGCGAAGAAGGTCGCCGTCAAGCCATTGGGGAAAGCGTCAGGGATGTTGTCCGTCGGAATGAAGCCATCTGTGTACAGGCTTTGATAGAAGGCGTAGGCTTCCATCGCCTCGGGCGTATCAATGTAGCCGGCGAAGGTGGATAGATCCGGCGCGATCGTATCCCAAAGCGGCTCGCCTGGGCTGCTGGCGCTGCGGATAATCGTCCAGGTGAAGAAGGCGCCTTGCAAGGGGCTATTGAAGCCCATCATGCCCCAAACGTCATTGCCCTGCTCCGCTTGATGGGCGCGCACCTTGTTCACGTTGTCGACGAATTCAGCCCAGGTCCAGCCATCCTCCAGCGCAGTCGGCGCTTGGACGCCGGCCGCTTCGAACATATCGACGTTGTAGTACATGGCGTCGGCGGCGTTCGCCCAGGGCGCGCCGAACATGTGGCCCTCCAGCGTCACCATTTCGATCAAGTCGCCCATGAAGTCCTCCATATCTTCTGGGCTGAACATGTCTTCAAGCGGCAGGAGCGCGCCGTTGTAAGCCAGGTTCTGGATGGCGACGCCGTCAATCAAAGCGGCGTCCGGCGGATTGTTGCCGGCAAAGGCGACCTGCAAGGAATCAAGAAACTGGTTGAAGGGCGTCGCCGTCAATTCGACCTTGATGTTAGGGTTCGCCGCTTCAAAGGCTTCGATGACGGCGGCGGTCCCCTCATCGCGCCCCCGGCCACCGGGGATCCAGAAGTCTATCGTGACCTGGTCTTGCGCGAAGACCGGAAACGAAAATGAGGTCAATGCGACAAGCAGCGCAAGCGAAAGCAGAACTGTTTTCTTTGTCATGTTTTCTCTCCTAATCACTCAATTTGCGGATATACCGTCTCAAGGGAAACTAACATAATTCGCCCCAAGTCGCAAAAATTGCGGGATTAGTGATAGTATGCAAGAATCATGTTCGGTTTATCAGGAGGGTTGTAAGATCCTTCCTGCTCTAAGATCGAGATTAGCATGTCGGAACGCGTCAGCAGAAATGCTGGAATGGGAGAGGACAGCGGCGGCGCAATGAGTCAGCGACCTAACATCGTCCTGCTCGTCAACGACCATCAAGCCCATTACCGGCATGGCTGGGATGGGGGTCCAGGACCGCAAACGCCCAACTTCGACCGGCTGGCGGCTGAGGGCGTGCGGTTCGAGCGCTCCTATTGCGCCGCGCCCCTCTGCGGGCCATCGCGGCGCACGCTGCTGACCGGCTTGTATCCGCACAATCACCGCAATTATTTCAACTATTCCAACTCGCCTTACGACCATGAGATTTACTTGAGCCGGCTCGCGCAAGCCGGGTATCGCTGCTTCTACTTTGGCAAGTGGCATGCCGGCGCCGGAACCGCCCTCGACTTCGATTGCGAAGGTTTCTCGCTGGAAGATTACGGCAATCCCTACATCACAAGCGAGTATCGCGATTATCTGCGAAAGCGCAAGCTGCCGCGCGCCGAGCATCTGGTCGAATACGTCTTCGACAGCTTCGTCATGCGGCGCGAGTTTCCCGATCTAAAAGCTGGCGCGCCCTACAGCAGCGATCGCTATTGGTGCGGCGAACATGCTACTGGGATTACGACAACGCCCAAGGAGACCCACGAAGCATTCTTCCTGGCTGATCTGGCTTGCGAGCGGCTGGAGGCGCTGGCCGCAGCCGATGACGGGACGCCATTTCACCTGCGGGTGGACTTTTGGGGACCGCATCAGCCATTCTTCCCAAGCAAAGAGTTTGCCGATTTGTATGATCCTGAAGATATTCCCGTATACGGCAACTTCGTCGATTCGCTGGTCGGCAAGCCGGAGATATACTGGCAGGATCCGCATGACAATTTGACCGACGAAGACGGGCGCTTCGCCGCGCCCAGTAATCTCAGCTGGGGCCAATGGCAACGGATCATCGCGCGCGCCTACGCCCATATCACGATGGTTGACGCGGCCGGCGGCTTGGTCCTGGACAAGCTCGATGAACTGGGGCTGGCTGACAACACCCTCGTCATTTGGACGGCCGATCATGGCGACGCGATCGGCAGCCACGGCGGACGCTTCGACAAGGGTTCCTATCTCACGGAAGAAGTCCTGCGCGTGCCCTTGGCGATGCGCTATCCCGGTCGGATCGCTGCCGGTCAAGGTTCAGACGCGCTCGCGGGCGGCGCCGACATCGCGCCCACGATCCTGGATGCGGCTGGCACAGCGTTCGAAGATCCGGTCGATGGCGCAAGTCTCTTGCCCCTGGCCAGCGGATGCGACGCAGCAAGCCGATCGTCCCTGCTGGTTGAAACGTATGGCCACGGCTTCGGCACGATTGAGCTGGGCCGAGCGATCATCGGCGAAAGATACAAGCTGATCGCCTGGCAAAATCACGACGGCGAGCTTTACGATCTCGAGCGCGATCCCTTTGAGTTGAACAATCTCTACGCTGATCCCGCTTTTCGAGACACGGCCGCCGGATTGGAAGCGGAGCTAAAGCGCTGGCTGAGCGCAACAAAGGACCGCGACTTTTACCAGCTCGTCTCCGACGATTTCCGCGCGCTGGACAGGCGCCGGCTCGAGGAGCTGCTCGAGCGCCGCGCAAGGGTGAACAATGCCGCCGAGTGAGCGGAAGAATATCATCCTGGTAGTCAACGATGATCTGGCGCAATGGGCGCTGGGAGCGTACGGCAATGCCGAAATCCGCAGTCCGACGCTCGATTACCTGGCGGCAACGGGCCTGCAAATGGACAATGCCTTCACGCCCACGCCAGTCTGTTCGCCCGCCAGAGCCTGCCTGCTAACAGGCAGACTGGCCTCACAGCATGGCATTCACGACTATCTCTCGTCGACCATCGAGTCCATTCATCGGCGTCCCTGGCTAAAGGACGAGCTTACGCTGGCGCAGTTGCTGGCGGGCGCCGGCTATCAGACCGCCCATTGCGGCAAATGGCATCTGGGCAACGATGATCAGCCGCAAGCCGGCTTCCAGCATTGGTTCAGCGGCGTCGGCGACTACCCGGCTGAGCATGGCGGCGACCACCGTTTCAGTTTGAATGGCGTGATTCGGACGATTGCGGGCCAGCGCACGCCGGTCATCACCGATAAGGCGATCGCGTTTCTGCGCGCCCGCGACAAAGACGCGCCTTTCTTCCTGCACATTGGCTATTTCGGCACGCACAATCCCTGGCGGGGCCAGCCTGAGCGACTGGCGACCGCGTATCGGGGAAAAACCTTTGAAGGCTTGCTTGATCAGCCCGCCTACCCATTTGGCGCGCCGGCGCTGGAGGCGACCTTGCCCACCCGCGACGAGCCGCGCGAAGCCTTGGCGCAATACTTCGCCGCTGTATCCCATATTGACGAGGCGATGGGCCGCTTGCTGGACGAGTTGGATGCGCTCGAGCTGCGCGAAAGCACGCTGATTGTCTTCACCTCGGATCACGGCTTGTGCTGCGGTCAGCATGGCTTGTGGGGCAAGGGAAACGCCACGCTGCCTTTGAACATGCTGGAGGAATCAATTCGCGTGCCGCTGATCTTCAATCAGCCGCGCGATCTGGCGCCTGGTCAGCGGCGCCCGGAATCCGTCGATCATCTGGATCTATTTCAGACTATTGCTGATTACGCCGGCATCTCGGCCGCGCTCAAGGCCGACCGCAAGTATCCCGGCCGCAGCCTATTACCCATGTTGGAAAACGCTGCTTGCGAGCCAGATTGGCGCTCGATTCAATTCTGCGAATATGGCGACCTGCGGATGGCGCGTACAGAGCGCTACAAACTTGTGCGCCGTTACTACGAGAATGCGCCCTGTGAGCTTTTCGATTTGGCCGACGATCCGACCGAGTCAAAGAACCGATACGACGATCCGGCATTTCAAGGCGTCGTCGATTCGCTAACGAGGGACATTGACGATTATTTCATGCGCCACCAGGATCCGAACAAGAGCGGTTTGCGCGTGCGAGAATTGCCGGCGCAGAACTTGACCGAGGCTTGGCGGCTAGAAGCGTCGACCGGCTGATCCAATCGCAGGGTCCGCATTCGCCCGTGCGCGGCGCGCGCTATATCACCTCGAGGGTTTCACGGTCCGGCAGTTCTGGGAAGGGCGCGTGCGGCTCCGCCTGATACCAGAATGCCGTCGAGGCGATGTCATCTTGCAGCGGCAAGTAACGAGCCTCGTCAAAGTTTGCCTCATGCAGCGTGCTGGAGCGCCAGCCCAGAGCCTGAATGGTCACGCGCAAGTCCGCTTCAAAGCGGATTGGATCTGGAATGTGCCAGCGATACATGCCAAAGCGCTGCTGGCTCTGCCGGAATCCATCCGGCTTGATGACCTGGGGCAAGCCAAGATAGGGCGTGGTATAGGCCGAGTATTCCTCATCTTGCATGCCAAAGCACCAGGCGCCGCCGAAGTAGTCCTCGGTGCCGGTGCCGCAGATCGTGGGAAAGTCGGTATCGCCGTCCATGTAGAATTTGATCTCGCCTTCGCCCCACCAGCCGCGGTTATTGCTGCCCCAAGCCATGTAGGTGCCGACATAATGGCCCATGCCCCTGACGCCATCGATAATGGTATACACCTCCTTGTAGGGCAGCGGATTGCTGCGGCGCCATTGCGCGTGCAAGTAGCCGACATCCTCCGGCACCTTCGTCAGCGCGTAATCGAATTGGTAAAACATAGGTTCTACGGGTTTATCAAGCAGGTTTTCTATCGTAACGCGGGCGCTCTTGCGGAAGGGCATTTCCCAATAGCTGTTGAAGGCGCTGTGGGGATTGGCTGAAATGGGCATGGAGTTGACGTGACAATATTCCGTCCAGCCGTTGCAGAAGAAATCCCCAAATGGTACTTCAATCGAAGGGGTCTCTTCGTCATCCCAATAAAAGCGCAGGATCAAGGAGCGCCAGTATTTGGCAAAGGTGGTGATCCAGATATGTTGAATGGCGCCTGGTCCTTCAATTTCGGCTAAAGTCGTGACGCTGTTGGCTTCCAACTGGATGCAAGGCGAGACCTTCCAGCCCTGCCCCAGGTCTTGCGCGGCCGATAGAGAGAAGCCGTCGGTGGCCATGCCGCCTTTGCCTTTTTCGCCTTGGAAGTTCTCCGCGCTGATGGAACGCGTCTTCGCCTTGGACAGGCGCGAGATATTGCCCATATTCAAATGCAATCCGTTGAAGTATTTCATATTCTCCTCGTCATTCACTTCTTTTTTTACTGCTAGTTTTGCGCCATTGCCGATTCGGCGCCCTCTCGCTGCGGGGCAGCCGCGCCGGGGTCGAAGCCGACGGGCTTGTAGCAGAGCGCTTGACGTTGCGGCGTCACCTGCACCATCGGCGGTACGGTGCGCTCGCAGATCGCTTCGACGTAAGGGCAGCGCTTGGCGAATTTGCAGGCTTGCGCCTGAAACTCTTTGATCTCAATATCCGGCAGCGCGACATTCCGCTCCCACCTATGGTCCACCGTCGGTACTGAATCCAGCAAGAGCTCGGTATAAGGATGGACCGAATCGGTGAGTATCTCCTCCGAGGGTCCATACTCGACGACGCTGCCGCGATACATGATGCCGATGTAATCGCTGACGTAGTAGGCGGTCGAGAGATCATGCGTGATGTAAACGAAACTGACCTTGTACTGCTCTTTGAGCTCGAGAAAGAGATTGACTATGTTCATGCGCAGCGAGGCGTCAATCATGCTGACCGGCTCATCGGCGACGATGAGCTTGGGACGAGGGATGAGGCTGCGCGCGACTGAGATGCGCTGCAGTTCGCCGCCGGAGAATTGATTGGCGTATTTGCCTTCGACTCGCGAAAGATCCAAGCCCACCGATTCCAGCACCTCGGCCACGATCTCGCGCGCCTCTTTGCGGTTCGCCGCTATCTTCAGCCGCAGCGCCGCGTTATAGAGGTATTTGTCCACCCGTTTCCGCGCGCTGAATGCTTCAAAGGGATTCTGGAATATCGGCTGCACCGCGCGGTAGTAATCTCTGCCCTTCAGGCCCGCGCCGCCTTTCTCGAAAAGCGGATGGCCTTCGATTAGCACCTCACCCGAAGTCGGGTGCTCCAGCTCCAGAATGATGCGCGCCAGCGTGGTTTTGCCGCTGCCGGATTCGCCGACGATGCTCAATATGGATGGCTCGGCGGCCGGCAAGCTCAGACTGACATCATCGACCGCCACCAGGCGCGTGCCGAAAACCAAGCCGCCAATGCGGAAGACCTTGCTGACATTGCGCAGTTCAAGCAGGTTCTCGCTCACGAGGCGCGCTCCTCGTAGAGATGGCAAGACACATAATGCTCCGGCTCCAGCTGCAGCAGAGCCGGCTCTTGCTGCGCGCAGTGGTCCATCACTTTGGGGCAGCGAGCGGCGAAGCGACAACCGGACGGCGGGTCAATAAGGTTGGGCGGCCGACCCGAGATGCCCACCCGCTGCGCCCGATCGCCGACGCGCGGCAAAGATTGAATCAGCATCTGCGTATAGGGGTGCAAGGGATTGTTGAAGATGGCGTCAGTGGGCCCGTATTCCACCAACTTGCCGGCGTACATAATCGCCAATCGGTCGCTGATCTGATAATGCACGCCCATGTCGTGCGAAACGACGACCAGCGTATTTTCCATCTGCTGCTGCAGTTCGATCAGCATCAACAAGATGCCCTTCTGCACCACTACATCCAGAGCCGTGGTCGGTTCGTCCGCCAGCACAATCTGCGGGTGCAGGAAGGTGCCAAGCGCGACCAGCACCCGCTGCTTCATCCCGCCGCTGAGCTGATGCGGGTAGGACTTCAAGACTTCGACCGGCAACTCAAGTTCTTTCAGATAAGCCGCCACGCGTTCGCGTATCGCCGTTTTGCCGGCCGCTTTGAGAGGATGACCCTTGGGCACGGCGTCGAAGAATTGATTCTCGATGCGGATCACCGGGTTGAGCACGCTCATCGAGCCTTGGGGAATATATGAAATGAATTCCCACCAGTGGTCCCGAATTTCGCCCGGTCCGATTGTCTTCACTTTCCCATTGCCATCCGGGAAGTCAGCTTTGTAGCTGCCGGAGACGATGCGCAAGGGCGGCTGGATGTAGTCGTAGAGCACTTTCAGCAGCGTTGATTTGCCGCAGCCGGATTCGCCGGCGATGCCCAGCACTTCATTCGGTCGGATTTCGAAGGAGACGCCATCCACCGCTTGCACGACGCCGCGCGGCGTATCGTAGTAGCACTTCAACTCGCGCAGCCTAAGCATCGCCGTGCCCCCGTCGCTCAGCCGACAAACTGGATATGCCGGTCGAGATCAAGAACAGCGCGATAAAGAGCAAGATAATGGCGACAACGGGCGAACCGATCCACCACCAGCGCTGCCCGAGAAGCGCCTGATGCTGCAGCGCCCAGTAGATCATCGTGCCGAGCGTGGCTTCTTCCAGACTGGACAAGCCAATGACCGCCAAGCCCGACTCGATGGCGATGGCGACCAGCACCGTGTTGACGAAGTTGGCCATCGCCCAGCTGAAGATATGGGGGACGATCTCCTCGGCCAGAATTTGAATGGTGCCCGAGCCGGAGAAGCGCGCCGTGTTGACGAATTGGCGTTCGCGCATGCTGAGCGCGATCGAGCGCATCTGGCGGGCGGGCCAGGGCCAGTTGAAGAGTATCAAGATGATGCTGATCAGCAGCAGGGAGGCGCGCCCCTGCAGCAGCGATGACATCAGGATGAGGATCGGCAAAGACGGAACAACGATAAACACATCGGCAAATAGGGTGATGACGCGGTCCGGGATGCCGCCGAGGAAGCCGGCCGCCAGCCCGGTGAAGACGCCGATCAGCGTGGCGAAGAAAGCGACGAACAAGCCGATGAAGAGCGAGTTTTGCGTCGCGTATGATAAGAGCCAAAATGTATCTTGACCTAGGTTGGTCGTGCCCAGCAGGTGTTCGGCGCTGGGCGGCAGGTTGCGCTTATGCCGGATCCAGTCGCGCGGGTCTTCCGGCGAAAAGAAGGGCAAGATGCCGCCCAGAATGATGAAGGCGGCCATAATCGCCAAGCCAATCGTCAACCGCGGATTCGACCGGCGCATCGTTACCTCTGTCTGATCCGCGGATCAAAGAAGGGATACAATAGGTCGATAATCAGAGTGGACGTGGCGACGGCGATAATTGAAATTGTAATCGTGCCCATCAGCAGGTTGTAATCGGCTTGCAAAACAGCGTTATACGTCATCGTACCCAAGCCGGGATAACTGAAGAGAATCTCCGCGATCAGCGCGCCGTTAAAGATCGTGCCGATCTGCAGCGCCAAGACCGTCACCTGCGGCAGGATGGCGTTACGCAGTACATAAGCCGTCATTATCCGGCCTTCGCCCGCGCCTTTGAGCTTGGCGAAATAGACGAAATCTTCTTCGGATATGCTTGACGCCAGCGCCTTCATGCTCAAGACCCACCAGCCGAATCCGACAATGACGATTGAAAGCGCCGGCAGGATTGAGTTGTAGACCGCGCTGGAAATGAACTCCAGTGACAGCGGTTCGCCGCGAACGGAAAAGAAGAGCGGGAAGATCGGATTGATGTGGATGAACAGGATGATCAAGATGAGCGCGGTGATGTAATAGGGAATGGGATAGACCAGGATGGCGATGACCTCCAACGCGCGCGAGGACATCCAGCGGCTCTTGTAGCCCGCCAGTAGGCCGATGGCATTGCCCACGATCCAGGCGATGACGGTGGAACTCAGCAGCAAGCCCAGCGTCCAGGGCAGCGCGCGCCCGATCAATTCGTTGACGGGCGTGGGAAACAGCGACAGCGAGGGCCCAAACTCGCGCGAAACGAATATTCGATGCAGGAACCCGAAGTATTGGTCGGCCAGGGTCCCCTCCAAGCCGAAAGCCTCCGTCAGCGTGGCGCGCATCGCCTTGACCTGTTCCGCTTCCATATAGGCGCCTTGGCTCATGATACGGCCCAGCATCGACTCAACCGGATCTGACGGCATGAAGCGCGGCACAAAGAAGACGACCGTGATGCCGATCCAGATCACCAGGATATAGGCGATGATCCGTGTGACCACGAACTTGGCGAATTGCATCTTGTGACCTGATTTGACTGTTCTGGGGCGATACAAGTATCGCCCCTACATTTCTAGCGCGCAGGCGGGCGACCTGGCAGGTCGCCCCTACATTGCGAAAGAACTAGAGCGTGCTAGCTGTCAGACTTTGGCTGGATGAAGGGCATGTGGTACTTGAACAGCGACCACCACCACCAGGGTCCTTCGTAGAAGTTGTCGGCGGTAGGCATGCCGTCCCAGTATGTCGTGACGACCGGCACGAATTTCGAAGTGCCGAACATGGGCAGCCAGGGCCGCTCGACGATGAACTGTTTCTCGAATTCCGTCAGCAGCGGGATGGTGTCCGGATGGTCGCTGGGCAGCGGCGCGATCTGATCGAGGATGCCGCTCAGGGCGTCGCTGTCGTAGCGCATGGCATTGCCGGGCGCGGGCTGGCCAATGGGGACGATGTGCCGCTTGTGCCAGAAAGCGTCCAGCAGGTCCCAGCTATCGGGCAGGGCGCCGCAGCCGGGCCAATAGGAGCCGGCGTCGAAGGTGCCGTTGCTGTAGTTGCTCCAGAAGGTGCCGCCGTCCATCTGCTGCACGGTGGCGTCAATGCCGAAATCGCGCCAATTATCAGCGACGGCGAAAGCCAGACGCTGCGATTGCACCTCGAAGTTGGAGGGTGAATTGATGGTGATTTGCCAGGGCGAGCCGTCGGGTTTATGCCAGGCGCCATCTTGCAGCGTGAAGCCCTCGGCTTGCAGCATCTCGGTGGCTTTGGCCGGGTCATGCTTCCACCAGCCAACGCCGAAGAGATCCACCAGCGCGTCTTCGCCTTCGGGCAAGCCTTCGACGCCTTGCTCAGCCAGGATGGCGGCGATGTCCACCGCGTAATTCGGGTCGAAGGGCTGGTAGCCGTCTTCGAAAGCGAACTCGGTCATCCACTCGCGCATCGGTTTATGGAAGGCGTCATGAATAACCTGAACCGGCGGCACAGCCAGCGGCGATACGCGCAGGATGCCGGCGAAGGTGGCCAGCCCGACGCTCTTGATGTCGGTGGCCAGCGCCATCGCCCAGCGCACGTTCTGGTTATCCCAAGGTTCCTGCGTGTTGGAGAAGACGATGCCGCGCTCGCAGGGGTCGTCGAAGTTGGCCCAAGGGAAGTTTTCGTGCCAGGCGCGCGCGTTCGGGTTGCTATCGCGCAGGATGTCCCAAGCCTCCGGCGAGATATCGGTGAAGATATCCAGTTGGTTTTGGATGCCGGCGATGATACGGCGTTCTTCCGTGCCATAGAAACGGAAGAGCACATACTCCGGCCCCGGCTCGCCATAGATCTGGCCCACATCGGTATGCTGCCAGTCTTCGCGCTTGGTATAGAGGAACCAGTTGCCGTTGGGATCCACATCAGTCATGGTGTAGGGTCCGCTGCCGACCGGCGGATAATTCTGGAAGGTGGCTGGGTCTTCGTTCTCCCAGATATGCTTGGGCACCATGCGGAAGTTGTCGCCCCAGATGTGGACGCCGAGCGTATAAGCCAGACGCGGCTCCGAGCGCTTCAAGTTCAGGATAATCGTCAAGTCGTCAACCACTTCGTAGTTGTCAATCACTTGCGACAGGAAACCGCTGTAGGGAAACTCCGGCGTGTTCAAAACCATGTCGATGTTGAATGCCATATCGGCCGTCGTGATCGGCTCGCCATCGCTCCAGCGCAAATTGTCGCGCAGGGCAACGCGGAAGCTGGTGAAATCGTCGTTGAGCGCTTCAGGCATTTCCGCCGCCAAAGCCGGGAACTGCTCGCCGGTGGCGGTGTTGATCTCCCACAATGTCGAGTAAATCAACTGGTGCAAGCCCGCGCTCATGTGGGTGCCCGCTTGATAGGGGTTGGTCTGCGTCGGATTATTGATGCGGCCTCCAAGCTGGTCGACGATCAAAGTAGTGGCGCGGGGCGTGCCCACTTCGGTTTGTTCCTGCGCCGAGGCCAGCCCGCTGGAAAGCATTACAAGCAAGACTAAAAGGAACGAAAGAATGAACCGCGAATACTGCTTGGTCATCGTAAACCTCCTCATACTTTGACTCTGATAGTTATTGTACTTGCGCTGGATACGAACGGCAAATATTCTCCTTTCGGCTGGCTGCTCCACTGCCAGATGCGCTTGGGCGTGACACGGATTTTGGCAGAGAGCAGATGATAACATATGTGCAGCGACTTAACAAAAGGGCAATTCTCGGCGGAAGACGGCGCCCGCGCGCGGCAGTCACCGCCCACAGCTGTCAATCGCCCGCCGCCCTGCTACAATGGCGGTTGCGCGAAGAATCGACGGGAGTTTGGCATGGAAGCAGCAGCGGATATCGGCTTGATCGGCTTGGCGGTGATGGGCCAGAACCTGGCTCTGAACATCCATGACCACGGCTTTCGCGTCGCCGTCTTCAATCGCACGACCGCGAAAGTGACGCGCTTCCTGGAAAACGAAGCGGCAAACACCGACATCATCGGCGCCTACACACCCGAAGAATTCGTGGCGAGCATCAAGCGTCCGCGCAAAATCATCCTGATGATCCAAGCCGGCGAGGCGGTCGATAAGTCGATCGCGCAGTTGGCGCCGCTGCTCGACGCCGGCGATATCATCATCGATGGCGGCAATTCCAATTTCAACGACAGCATTCGGCGCACGAATGAAGTGGAAGCGCAGGGACTGCTCTTCATCGGCGCCGGCATCAGCGGCGGCGAGGAAGGCGCGCGCTATGGACCGTCGATCATGCCGGGCGGCTCGACCGCGGCTTGGGCGTCGGTCAAGCCGATCCTGCAGGCGGTGGCGGCCAAGGTTGCCGATGGGACGCCCTGCTGCGATTGGGTGGGCGAAGATGGCGCCGGGCATTTCGTCAAGATGGTGCACAACGGCATTGAATACGGCGATATGCAGCTGATCTGCGAAGCCTATCATCTGATGTCGCAGGTGCTGGGCCTGGACGAAGCCGAGATCAGCGCCGTTTTCAAGCGCTGGAATGCGGGCATTTTGGAGTCCTTCCTGATTGAAATCACAGGCGAGATCTTGGCTTATCGGGATGACGAGGGCGCGCCGCTGCTGCGCAAGATCCTGGATGTCGCCAGCCAGAAAGGCACCGGCAAATGGACCGCGATCACAGCGCTGGAAGAAGGCACGCCCCTCACCTTGATCGGCGAAGCCGTCTTCGCGCGCTTCCTGTCGGCGATCAAGGACCAGCGAGTCGCGGCTTCGAGAGTGCTGCCTGGTCCGCAAGCGGCTTTCAGCGGCGACAAGCAAGCCTTCATCGACGACTTGGAACAAGCGGTCTACGCCGCCAAGATCATCAGCTACACGCAGGGCTACATGCTGATGCAAGACGCGGCGCGCAGCTACAACTGGAATCTGAACTACGGCGGGGTGGCGCTGATGTGGCGCGAGGGCTGCATCATCCGCTCGGCTTTCCTGGGCAAGATTCAGGAAGCCTACGCGGCGAATCCGCCCCCCGCGAATCTGCTGCTGGACGGCTACTTCAGCCAGGCGGTCATCAAGGCGCAGGGCGCCTGGCGCGGGACGGTGACGACCGGCATCCAGCACGGCATTCCGCTGCCGATCATGAGCGGGGCGCTCGCCTTTTACGACGGCTACCGCTCGGCGCAGCTGCCGGCCAATCTATTGCAGGCGCAGCGCGATTACTTCGGCGCGCATACTTACGAGCGCGTCGATCGCCCGCGCGGAGAGTACTTTCATACCAACTGGACGGGCACAGGCGGGGATGTGACGGCTGGGAGTTATGATGCCTAGCGATCTAAACCATTCGATATAGGCAGCGCGTTTTGGTCAACGAGCAAGTAAAAGTCGTCGTATTCCGCTAATCTAACACCGTCATCGCCGTCAAATGTATCCCATTCGTCGAACCTGCTCTCTATCAATTTGAGTTGCTTGAGTTCCAGTTCAAATCCATGCAAACGCTGGTAGTTTTCAATCAAGATTTCGGCTTGAGGCAGCGACGTCATATAGAACGGGTCCTCAAGCAGTTGCGAATTCAAGCCACCAGAAAACAGACTTGATATCGCATCGTTATGCCAAAACTGTTGCCGGTTGTCTTCAAGGACATTGCGTAATACATCGTGCCTGCCTCTCAGCCATCCCTCAATGTAAAGAAAGCGGTCTAACCATTCGCCGCTAATGGACGAGTGAAAATAGAGCGCTGGACTTCCACCGATTCGATTGCGGGAAAACACTTGAGCACGTTCCAAATGACCGCGAATGGCGCTGCTCAGCCATTCCAAGGCCAAGGTTTCTTCGCCAATATCCAGCCATGAGCGAACAATCATGGTCGAGACTTGCATGGCAAGAATTTGGTATCCGAGCGATTGACTCGCCTTTTCCGCTAGCTGGTCTCCTTGATGCCATTCATCAATATCCCAGAATAGCTGCGCCCTCGCTTGCAACAATCGCTCGGTCACTTGCCCAACCATCTGGCTCTTCAAATCGGCACTCTGCGCACTTTGAATGAGTTTTGCGTAATTTAGCGCCGAATTCAACTCGATCAAGCGATCGCGTCTAAACTCTTCTTCAACTTGATCATATATCTGCTCGAATCGGCTTTGATGGTCTTCGATCTGCGATATCAGTTCAACCAGCGCATAGCCAGCCACGGCAATGTCGAGAATGGGCAGCGGACCATCCAGCATCGCGAGCGCAGCTGCTCCCGGTATACCGCCAGCTCGGATCACACTCTTCAGCATTCCCGACGTGGACGTACCGCCAGCCATGCGCCGACCCTCGCGCAGCCAGGCAACTATCCGTTTGTTGTCCGATTGACGAATAACCCCTCCGACTCGTTCCAATGAGCCATTGTTTAGTCCATTTACGATGTTTTCGGGCACTTCCAACTGGATCGTAATTGACGACATACATCATTCCTTTCAGTTTTGACAAAGCAGACAGCTTTTTCTACATGATTGGTCGCCGCGTCCACCCCTAATCAAACCGCAGCAACGCCTTGATGACCCCCGTCGCCGGATCGAGCCAAGTCGGAAACTCGGCCACGATGCTCTCCGGCGTCGCCTGATGCGTGATCCAAGGCGCCAGATTGATCGCGCCGGCGCGCAAGCTCTCGATGACCCAACTGAAATCTTCAGGCGTCGCGTTGCGGCTGGCGAGCAGCGTCAACTCATGCGAGTGGAAATGCGGATCGCTGAAACTTATGTCGCCGGTGACGTGCCCCACCAGCACGAGCGAACCGCCGTGCGCCACAAACTCAAAGGCGGCTTCCATCGACTTGGCATTGCCGGTGCAATCGAAGACGACTGTCGGCAAGTCGCCGCCGAGCAACTGCTCCACCTGTTCCAAAGGCTGTTTGCGCGCATCGACCAGTCTCTCAACGCCTAGGACCTCGGCGCAGAACTCGAGCCGCTGTTGATTGACCTCCATCACCATGACATCAGCGCCAGCGATTTTGGCGAACTGCGCTGTCGCCAAGCCGATGGGTCCGGCGCCGATCACCAGCGCCTTTTCGCCGGGCGCGATGCGGGCGCGCTTGGCCGCGTGCGCGCCAATGCAAAGCATTTCGACCAGCGCCAACTGCTCGACCGGGATGCCGTCAGCTTTGAGCAGCTTATCGACCGGCACGAGAAATGCTTCGCGCATACCGCCATCGACATGCACGCCCAGCACTTGCATGCCGGTGCAGCAATTGCTCTTGCCGCGGCGGCAGGCGATGCAGTCGCCACAATGCAAATAGGGGATGACGCAGCATCGGTCGCCGACTGCGTAATCAAGCTCCGAATCGGTCGCGCCGATGGCGACGACTTCCACCGCCAGTTCGTGGCCCATGATGCGCGGGTAGCTGAAGAAATTTTGATTCCCGCCGTAGGCGTGCAGATCGGTGCCGCAGATGCCGACGCGGTTTACGCGGACCAGCGCTTCGTTGGGCCCCGGATCTGCTGGCGCCGCAATATCGCGCAAGTCCAGTTGACCCGGCTGCTCCAAGACAATGGCTTTCACGCACTTTGCTCCAATCTGATTTAGGTGAGCCCGTAGAAGTTGCTCGCGTTGCCGCCCATAACTTTCGCCTGTTCATCCGCCGAGAGCGCTGCGATGTAGGTTTCGACGATGCCGACCACATCGCCGTAACTGCCGGCTAGCGTGCAGACGGGCCAATCGCTGCCGAACATCAGCCGGTCGACGCCGAAGCAATCGAAGACGACATCGAGATAGGGAACGAAATCCTCTTGCTTCCAGGCGCCCCAAGCCGCTTCGGTGACCAGGCCGGAGACCTTGCAAAAGACGTTGTCAAAGGCGGCCAGCGTGCGGATGTCGTTCTCCCAAGCGCCGATGAGGCCGTCTTTGATGAAGGGCTTGGCGATGTGGTCGAGCGCGAAAGGCTGCTCGGGGAAGCGCTTGACGGCATCAATGGCGATGGGAATATGCCGCGGATAGAGCAGCAAGTCGTAGCGCAGGTCGTAGGCTTTGAGCGCCGCCAATCCGCGCAGGAAATTGCCGCCGAGCATGAAGCGGTCGTCGGCTTCATCGTGCACGATATGGCGCAGGCCGACCAAGCGCGGATGCCGGGCGAAGCGCTCGAGCTGCGCTTCGAGATTGTCGCCGCGCAGGTCCAGCCAGCCGACCACGCCGCGAATCAGGTCGTATTCGTCAGCGAGTTCCAGCAGGAATTCGGTCTCGCGCGAAGTCTGCCGAGCCTGCACGGCGACTGTGCCGTCGATGTCAGCCTGTGCCAACAGCGGCTGCAGGTCAGGCGGCAGGTAATCGATTTGCAGCGGACTGCGGTCGCCCGCCATCCAGCCGTAATCGTCTGTATTGTAAAGCCAGAAGTGTTGATGCGAATCGATGCGAGCGGTCATAGGCGGGTCCTGCTTCGGTTGGTTTCGGCTGGATTTTACCGCAGGCGCGGCGCAGTCGAAAGGCAATCGCCTCGAAGATCGCAGGGGTGGCTCGGCGAGTCGCCCGATAGCATCTCTTCACTACGACGGGCGTTTCGGCGAAACGCCCCTACAGGCACTTGTTGCGCGTGATCTTGAAGGCGTAGACGTGCTCGCAGGGCTTGTGATCAGGCCGCTCGATCTGGATGCCGCCCGCAGTCATCTCCCATTTGAGTTCGCCGTCGACGCCCAGCAGCTCGACCGAGCGCAGCTCGCCGGGGTAGAGCGCGCGCGTTGACTCGATGACGAATTCTTTCTCGGGCCAGCCGAAGGTCATGGCGTAGAGAATGTTGTCGCGGACGGTGAAGCGGATGTCCTTCGCCGAATACGCCAGCTTCTCTTTGGTATCGCTGAAAGCGCCGACGTGCGTCATCTCCGTCGGACCCTCGCCGTAGGTATTCCAGGGCACGGTATCGTAAATCGCCTCGCCGTTGACGCGCAGCCACTCGCCTATGCCCTCAAGTATCGCTTTCGACTCGGGCGGGATTGTGCCGTCGGGCTTGGGTCCGACATTGAGCAGCATGAAACCGTTCTTGCTGACGTTGTCGGCCAGATACTGCACCATTTCGGTCACGCTCTTGTATTCGGTCTCCTTGATGTAGCCCCAGCCCTGCCCGTCATCGACTGTTGTATCGGTGATCCATTCGTAGTGGGTCAGCTCATTTGTCTTGCCCAGCTCGAAATCCAGCAGGGCGGCGCCCGGCGGGAGATCGTGCCATTTGTAGGTGGCGACCACCTGGCGCCCCCATTCGGCTTCCTTGTTGTAATAGTAGGCGAGGAAGTCCTGCTTGTATTGATCGTGGACGAAGCGCAGGCCGAAATCGAACCAGATGTAATCCGGTTCGTAGCGCTCGACCACTTCGACCAGTCGATTGTGCCAGCGGCGCAGGAAAGCTTTGCTCGGTTTGTCCTGCGCCAGCCACTCGGCGTGGTTGTGCCCTGGCTCGCTCTCCTCAAAGGCAAAGTCGAGGTTGTGCGGCTCGCCGTAGAGCCCGGCGTAGCGCGGATCGGCGGTGTCGTATTCCCGCTTCCAATGCGGGAAGAACCACCAATTCTCGGCGTGGTGCATGGCGACCATGAAGCGCAGGCCCTGGGCGCGGATCGCTTTCTCAAGCGCGCCAACGACATCGCGCTTGGGTCCCATTTTGGCGGCGCACCATTCGGTATCGCTGCAATCCCACATGGGGAAGCCGTCGTGATGCTCAGCGACGGGACCGGCGAATTTCGCGCCGGCGCGTTTGAAGAGCTCAGCCCATTCATCCGGGTCGAACTTGTCGGCGGTGAACATCGGGATGAAGTCTTTGTAGCCAAACTGCGAGGGATGACCGTAGGTCTTGCAGTGGTACTCGAATTGGGGACTGCCTTCGCGGTACATATTGTAGGGATACCAGGTGACGTTGGGTCCGGTCGCCGGCACGCAATAAATGCCCCAATGCGTATAGATGCCGAATTTGGCTTTGCGCATCCACTCAGCGGTGGGATGGGTCTTGAGGGAGGCCCAGGTCGGTTGGTAGCGTTTGCTCATTTTCCCCTTCCTTTGGCGAGTGATATCATTCAATGTCGCGGGCGACATGATATGTCGCCCCTACATATCGCTGGTCGAAAGTGTCCTTTTGGGGTCAGCCGGTGGCTGACCCGATGCCAGCGAAGCGACGCTTAACACGAATGCCGCGCGACAAGCTGACATTGAAAAAGCGCCGGCGAGATTTTGGCGTCACCATCGTTAAGCGCTCTCAGCACTGTGTGCGCGGCCGCCTCGCCGATGGCGTAGGTCGGTTGGCGGACGACCGTCAATGGCGGATCGGATACCTGCGCCCAGGGGTGATCGTCAAAACCGACGATGGCGACATCGGCCGGGCACTCCAGCCCCATCTCGCGCAAGCCCATCAGCGCGCCCAGACTCAACAGGTTGTTGGAGATGAAGACGGCGCGCGGCCGCTCCGCCTGCGACATCAAGCGCATCATCGCCTGCTTGCCGTCCTCGATGGTCAAGGGGCTGTCGCTGCGCCAGTTTTTGCGCAGGGGCAATTCCGCCTCGGACAGCGCCGCTTCAAAGCCGGCCAGTCGCTCACGCATGGTCGACAGGCGCTGAAAGCCCGACAAGATGCCGATAGCGCGATAACCGCGCTCGATCAGGTGACGGGTCCCTAGATAAGCGCCACGGTTGTTGTTGACGCCGACATAGGGCGATTCGGCATTGTCAAATGTGCGATCGAGCATCACGATCGGTATGTTCAGCTTGGCCGCCTCGTTAAGCGCGTCCCAATCCTGACTGGTGGCGGCGGCGATGATCCCGTCCACGCCCTGCCGCAGCAGGATGTCGATGTAGTATTCTTCGCGGGCGAGCACTTCGTTTGTGTTGCAGAGCATGAGGCTGTAGCCGTTCTCGACGAGGACATCCTCAATGCCGCGCATAATTTCGGCGAAGAATGTATTGGTGACATCGGAGACGATCAGGCCGATGATGCGCGTCCGCTGCGTCGTCAGGCTGCGCGCGGCGACATTCGGGCGGTAGCCCAGCGCTTCGATCGCGTCGCGCACGCGGATTTTCGTAACCTCCTCGACGAAACGGGTCTCGTTGATCACGTGTGAAACCGTCGCCTTGGAGACACCGGCCCGTTCGGCGACATCGGCCATGGTAATTCGTCTCATCCGCCCCTCGCTCACGATAGGCAACCTGTTGCGCAACCGATTTGTTGAATGGTATCCCATCGGCGCGGCGTCGTCAATTTTGGCGCATCGTCGCGGGCGCGGGTGATGAACTACAGAAAGCGCAGAGAAAAACTCGGAGTTCTCAGTAGACCCAATAAAGTAATGCAAATTTCACTAAAGCAACGATTTGTAGGGGCGACAGGCGGGCTGTG
>JAPOYS010000077.1 GCA_026706455.1 Chloroflexota bacterium
GCGGCATCAACCTGGAGGACATCAAGGCGCCCGAATGCTTCGAGATCGAAGAGCGCTTGATCGAAGAGCTGGACATCCCCGTCTTTCATGACGATCAGCATGGCACGGCCATCATCTCGGGCGCGGCCCTCATCAACGCCCTGGAGGTCACCGGCAAACGCGCGGAAGACATCAGGGTGGTCATTAACGGCGCCGGCGCCAGCGCCATCTCCACCGGCAAATTCTTTAAATCGCTGGGGGTGGCGCGGGAGAATATCCTGATGCTGGATTCCCGCGGGGTGATTCATCATCAGCGCGAAGACAACATGAACATCTACAAGACTGAATTCGCCATTCCCACCCACGCCCGCACCTTGCACGACGCCCTGGAAGGCGCCGATGCCCTCATAGGTCTGTCCATCGCCGGCTCGGTGACGCAGGAGATGATCATGGGCATGGCGCCCGATCCCATGCTCTTTGTCATGGCCAATCCCACCCCCGAGATCATGCCGGAACTGGCGCTGGAAGTCCGCCCCGACGCCATCATCGGCACCGGCCGCAGCGACTATGTCAATCAGGTCAACAACGTGCTGGGTTTCCCCTTTATCTTCCGCGGCGCGCTGGATGTCTACGCCACCGGCATCAACGAAGAGATGAAACTGGCGGCCGCCCGCGCCCTGGCCGCATTGGCCCACGAAGACGTGCCCGACAGCGTTTTGCTGGCCTACGGGCAAGAGTCGATCAAGTTCGGCAAAGATTATCTGATACCCAAGCCCCTCGACCCGCGCGTCATGCTCTGGGTGGCGCCGGCGGTGGCGGAAGCGGCCATGCAATCGGGCGTGGCTCGCCGCCAAATCGACCTGGAAGAGTACCAGCAGGAACTGATCAACCGGCAGGGCAGCGGCCGCCAGGTGCGCCAGAATATCATCAATCGGGCTCGCTCCGGTCAACGCAAGCGCATCGTCTTCCCCGAAGGCGAAGAGCCGAAGATCATCCGCGCCGCCCTGCGAGTCCGTGACGAGGGCATTGGCGAGCCGATCCTGCTAGGCCGCCCCGAACGCATTCGGGGGACGATTGAAAACCTCGGACTGAATTATGAGCCGAATTGCTTTGACCACTACCCGGCTGATAATCAGTACGAATATCGCGATCTGCTCTATGACTTGCGGCGGCGCAAAGGCGTGACGCTGCACAAAGCCCGCTCCTTGGTGCGGCAACGCAACTACTACGCCTCGCTGATGGTCAAAAATGGCGACGCCGATGCCATGGTCAGCGGCCTAACTTACGAGTACCCTGAAGTGATACGACCGGCGCTGCAAGTCTTCGGCACGCTCGCGGGCGCCACGCGGGCGGCCGGCGTCTACCTGATGGTCATCGAAGGGCGCAGCTATCTCTTCAGCGACGCCACCGTCAATATCGACCCCGACGCCGAGACCCTGGCCGAGATCGCGATTCTGGCCAACGACTTCGCCCTGACCCTGGGCCTGGATCCGCGCGTGGCCATGCTGTCCTTCTCGAACTTCGGCGCCACGCCCCATCCGCTCAGCGACAAGGTGCGGCGGGCGGTCGACCTGGTGCGCGCGCGCCGGAGCGACATCCTGGTCGATGGCGAGATGCAAGCCGATACAGCCGTGGTCATCGACATCATCGAGCAGCGCTATCCCTTCAGCCAGGTCAAGGACGCCAATGTGCTGGTCTTCCCCAACCTGGACGCGGCCAATATCTCCTACAAGCTGCTCTCCCGCCTGACCAACGCCGAAGCCATCGGTCCCATCCTGCTCGGCATGGGCGCGCCCGTCCACGTCCTGCAAGCCGGCGATGATGTCGAGGATATCGTTGCCATCGCCGCCGTCGCCGCCATGGACGCTCACGGACGGGGTGGGTAGGCGCACCATCGGGTCTACCCCTTCCCCGGCTCTACCTCATATCAATGGGGCAGGGTGACGAGTCCGAGCCAGCGGCTAGCCCCTGCAACGTTGGGGATTCGTTGCTGCCTTGCCGGGGAATGAGGTCGGAACCAAAGCGCGGATGACTGGCTATAATGTGCTATCATATAAGGATAGAAAAACTATAGAGGTTAATCTCATGCGATACATTTTGCTAACCCTTATTTTGTTCCTTTGCATCGCGCCAGCGCTGGCGACCGACTACACGCTGGACGAAAACTGCACCCTCGCCGATGCCATCAGAGCGGCCAACGCTGACGAAGAGCGCGGCGAATGCCCAGCCGGCGAGGGCGCTGACTTGATCACGCTCAGCGCCGACATCACCCTGGAAGGCGAACTGCCGCGTGTCCTCTCCGAAATCACCATTGACGGCGCCGGCTACAGCATCAGCGGCGACGAGCAATTCCGCATCTTCTATGTCGATAGGGGCGGCGCGCTCACCCTGCAGAACATCCATCTGACGGCGGCGCTGGCCCATAATGAAGTCAGCTTCACCTTTGTCGATGGCGTAACCGGCCGCAGCAAGAGCGGCGGCGCCATGATCGCGAACCGCGGCAGCCGGCTGGAGTTGATCAGCAGCCGCTTCACCAACAACGTGGCGGAGGCCTATGGTGGCGTCCTGGATAGCTGGGACAGCGAAATCATCATCAGCGACAGCGAATTCAGCGGCAATATGGCAGGGGATGGCGGCGCGATAGGTTCGGCCTTCAGCGTGGTCACCATCAGCAATAGCAGCTTCGACGGCAACACGGCAGCGCAAACCGGCGGCGCGTTGCAGGTGTTTAACGGCACGGCGCATGTCAGTGATACGGATTTCAGCAACAATACAGCGGCTGAAGACGGAGGCGTGATCAACGTCTTTGCCGGCACGGTGGAACAGAGCGGCAACACTTTCAGCGACAACGAAGGCGGTGACTGCGCTGGCTGTTGATCGGCGCGCTAAATGGCCAAAATAAGAGAATCGTTGTACGGGCGAGCGACATCCTAGTGGGTGTCGGTGGTCTGTGTCTACGCGACCTACGCGCAGCGCTGGCTCGCCCGTTCATGCTGAAGACTTCTAATCAAATTCGCATGATTAACGAGATTCCAGTGCTGTGCCTCGGTGGTGAAAAGATTTTGTGGCCAGCGCCCCTCTGTGGGAAAAGGCGCTGGGGAACGGCGACAAAACCAAAGCGCGGATGACAGGTGCTGATGTGCTATACTGACTCTATAGATAACTATTGAGGATAAACTCATGCGATACATCCTGTTAACCCTTGTTTTGTTCCTTTGCCTCGCGCCAGCGCTGGCGACCGACTACGTCCTCGATGCGGACTGCGGCCTGTCCGATGCCCTTAGAGCGGCCAACGCCGACATGGAGCGCCGCGAATGCCCAGCCGGCGACGGTGCCGACACGATCACGCTCACCGCCGACATCACCCTGGAAGGCGAACTGCCGCGCATCATCTCCGACATCACCAT
>JAPOYS010000175.1 GCA_026706455.1 Chloroflexota bacterium
TTGATCTCTGGGCGCAGCTGCCATCCGTCTTGCCGGAGATCGGCCTGACCGCGCTCGCGATTGGCGTCTTGTTTGCCGATATCTATGGCTCGCTCGCGACGCGCCGCAATGTCGTCTACATCTCCGCCATCGGCATGGCGCTGCTGGCGCTCCTGCCTCTGATCTGGTCGCCCGATCCCGCGCTTTACGAAAATGGCGCGCTGCTCTGGGGCGGCATGGTCAACTACGACCCGCTCTCGCAGATCTTCAAAGTGATGTTGCTGCTGGCTGGCGCAGTGACCTGCCTGATGGCCGCTGGCGACAAAGGCGTCGGCGATAAAGGCGAGTTCTATCTGATCGTCATCGTCGCCACGCTGGGTGGTTTGATGATGTCCAGCGCCAGCGATCTCATTCTCGTGTTCGTGGCGCTGGAAACGCTGTCGATCCCCTTGTATATGCTGGCCAGCTTCCGACGCGGCGACCAGCGCTCGTCCGAAAGCGGCATGAAGTACTTTCTGTACGGCGCTTTCGCCTCGGCCATCATGCTCTTCGGCTTCAGCCTGCTTTATGGCTTCGCCGGCACAACCAATCTCGCCGGCATCGCCGATGCAATGAACGGCGGATTTGATGATGGCGTGGTCGCCGTAATGACCGCGCTGGTGATGGTTGTCGTTGGCTTCGGCTTCAAAATAAGCGCCGTGCCCTTCCACTTCTGGACGCCCGATGTATACGAAGGCGCGCCCACGCCGGTGACCGCCTTTGTCAGTGTGTCGAGCAAGGCGGCCAGCTTCGCGCTCCTGCTGCGTTTCCTGACCGCCGTCTTCCCCGACCAGTTGGCGATAGCTGGCGTCGTCATGCAGGACTTCTGGGTCAACCTGCTGGTGGTCGTCTCCATCGTGACGATGACCCTGGGCAATGTGGTCGCCCTGCGCCAGAGCAATATCAAACGCCTGCTGGCATATTCCTCCATTGCGCAAGCGGGCTATACGCTCATCGGCGTCGCCGCGCTGCAGGGCGCGAATGACGGGCTGGCGGTCGCCTCGGTCTCTTTCTACATGTTCATGTATATCTTCACCAATCTGCTCGTATTCGGCGGCGTCATCCTGTTCATCGCCAAGACGGACTCCGAAGAAATCAGCGACATGGCTGGCTTGAACCGCCGCAGCCCCTGGCTGGCGCTCTTCATCACCATCGGCTTGCTCTCGCTTGGCGGCATCCCGCCGGCGGCCGGCTTCTTCGGCAAGTTCTTCCTGTTCCAGGCGGCCGTGAATTCGAACCTGGTCGGCTTGGCGCTGATCGCCGTGACCAACGCCATCATCGCGCTTTATTATTACTTGGTCCTCATCAAAGTAATGTACGTCGATATCGGACCAGACGACGATTCGCCGATCGCCATCCCGCGAACCTACGGCTGGTCGCTCGGCATTACCGCGCTGGTCGTGATTTTGCTCGGCACGATCGCGGTCACGCCGATATACGACTGGGCAGTCCAGGGCGCGGCCGGTTTGTAATTGCGAATCGCTGTAGATATGAATTTGCGTTTGTGATAAAATTCTCGAAGTTTGCCTGAGGAGCCATACATCGTCAGGTTTGTTGATGACAAGACCAGCGCTAGATGAAAAGGGATAACAATCCTCTGTCGACATACGGTCTCGTGGCGGGGGTGGTTGGACAAGTAGGATGCATGATCCTGCTCGTCATTCTGGGAACGTTATTGCTTGGCTTGGCTTTGGATGAAGCATTTGGAACGCGCCCGACATTTCTGTTCATCATGCTGCTGGTTAGCATTCCGATCAGCACAGCCGCCATTTTCTTGTACACGCGCTTCAAAGCCAAGCAGCTACATGGCACGACTAGCAAGAGGGAGGAAGAACTAAGTGAATAGCTTTTGGAACGGAAAACGCCGCTATATCGCTTTACTGTTGTTCCTGGCTGGCGTGTTCGTCGCGCTGGAAGTGCCCCCGGTCATCCCGTTCATCCAATTGCCCGGCGAGAATCTGCCGGCTGGCTACAACATCCCCTTCACGGATATGCGCATCACCAATACGCTCGTGGCTGCGGTGATCGTCTGGCTTCTTCTGCTGCTGTTCCTGGTTTACATCGCGCGGCGGCGGCCCAGCGACGGCAGCGAAGTCCCGCCTGGCGGCTTCTACAATATGTTCGAGGCGCTGTTTGAGGGCTTGATGGGGTTCATCGGCGGCATCGCTGGCGGTCCGCATTTTCGTTTGATCTTCAATATGTTCATGACCATCTTCCTCATTGTGCTCTTGTCAAACTGGATGTCCCTCGTCCCCGGCATCGATACCGTCGGCTTCATCCACGCGCACACCAAGGAGAAGTTCGATCCCGAAACCCAGGAGTACAAAGTCATCACCACCGACGGCTTCGAGATCTATCAGGGCTTCCTCGGCATATCCTACGTCAACGGGCAATGCAACTGGATAAGCCCGGCCGATGAAGCGGCGGCCGACGACAGGGCTATGGCGGCGGCGCTGGCGGCGAGGGCTGCCGCCGAGCAGGACGCGCTGGTGGAAGCCGCCTACGCCCGCTACCAGGCGGAACACGACGACCACGGCGATGAAGCGCCGGGCGAAACGGCGGACGACGCCCACGCTGACGACGATCACGCGACTGAGCCTGTGGAGACCGACGAAGCGGCCGCCGCCTACGACGAAGTCCTGGCGGCGCGCTCAGCTGAAAAACAGGCGCGCCGCGACCGCGGCTGTTATACCGGCGTCGCCGTCTCTTCCTGGGAAGACGGCTACGAACCAGCCGAGAAAGACGCGAAGAAGGCGCCGATCCCGCTGCATCCGGACCCGAGCAGCGACGATGCGAAACGCGTGCCCTGGGTGGTCTTGCCGCTGGTTCGCGTCGCCTCGACCGACTTGAACATGACCTTGACTCTGGCGCTAATCGCCGTTGTCATGGTTCAGGTCGTCGGCGTCAGAGCGCTGGGCATCAGCTATTTCACCAAGTTTTTCAACTTCAGCACGCTCTTCAAATCACCGCTGGGCGGCATCGATGTGGCGGTGGGCTTGCTGGAATTGATCGGCGACTTCGCCAAGGTCCTCTCGTTTAGCTTCCGTCTATTGGGCGCTATGTTCGCCGGGGCGATCCTGCTCTTTGTGATGAGCTTCCTGGTGCCGATTTTGCCCTGGCCCTTCTTCATTCTGGAGTTCTTCGTCGGCGCCATTCAGGCTTTGGTCTTCGCCCTCTTGACCGCGATATTCATGCAACTGGCGACGATCAGCCATCATCACGATGATGAACACGATCACGCCGAAGCGCACTAATCATCTTGCACGAGCAGAACGAATAGCAATCTGGAGGAAACATCAATGGATCCACAATCAACGATAGTTTTGGGCAAAGCCATTGGCGCCGGGCTGGCTATGATCGGCGCCGCTGGCGGCGGCATCGGCATCGGCTTGTCGGTCGGTGGCGCGGTGCAGGCGATGGGGCGCAATCCTGATCATACCCCGACCATTCAGACGAACATGATCCTCGGCGTCGCCTTTGCTGAAGCGGTCGCCATCTACGCGCTCGTCGTATCGCTGATTATCCTGTTCGTACTCAATTAGGCGCCATACGCAACAGGAGGACACTATGGAAGCATTGGGAATTAACCCCGGCTTGATGCTCATTTGGCTGATCGCCTTCATCATGCTCTACGTGCTGCTGACGCGCTTCATCTACGACCCGCTGATGAATGTGCTCAGCGAGCGGCGCAATCGCATCGCCAAGGGGCTGGAAGATGCCGCCGCGGCCGCCCGCGCCCGCGAGAGCGCCGAAACCGAAGCCGAGAATATCCTGGCGCAGGCGCGCGCCGAAGCGCAAAAGGTGATTGACGAAGCGCGCGGCCGTGGCGAAGGCGTCGCCAGCTCTATCGAGGGAGAGGCGCGCCAAGAGGCGGCTCGCATTCAGTACGACGCCCAGAACGAAGCGGTGGCCATCCGCAACGTCGAGCTCGGCAACTTGCGCGACCAGGTGTTGAATATCTCGGTCGCTGTCGCCAGCCGAATCTTGGGCGAGAACATCAGCAAGACCAAGCAGAGGGCGCTGGTCAACAGCTTCATCACCGAGCTGCCGGCGGGCGCCAAAGGCTTGGGCGGCCGCGTCGAAGTCGTCAGCGCCATGCCCCTGACCGCGACCGAGCAGCGCAAAGTCAAATCCGAAGTCGGCGCCGACGAAGCCGAGTTCACGGTGGACCCGGGGATTCTGGGCGGGCTGATTGTGCGTTGGCCCGGCGGCCTGGTCGATGGCAGCGTCCGTTCACAGCTGAATGAACTGGCGCGCAGTCTGAACTAAGCAACGGAAAAATTGCAGAAACCATTGAATGCGCTGGATAGAGTCCGGCGCGTCTGCATTTGTCATAGCCCCTCAACCATGTTTGAATACAGTTGTCGCGCATTCGACTCCGATATGGCAGACGCTCGCTCATGTCGAAGACCTTGCAAGAACTGCTCAAGGAAATCCCGGCTGCTGAACTGCTCTCGACAAGCGGCGACCTCACAACGCCGATCACCGCGCCAGTCGTCGAAGCGAGCGGCGCTGTCAAGCCCGGCGGCCTCTTCGTCGCGCGCGCCGGTCGGTCGGCTGACGGCCATGATTACATTCGCGCCGCCATTGCCGCCGGCGCCGCCGCCATCGTCGGTGAAGCGGAGCTGGCGGGTCTCCCCGTGCCTTACGTTCGCGTCAAAAACGCCGGGCGTATCCTGGGTCGCCTGTGTTCCGCCTGGCACGATTTTCCCGCGCGCAAACTAGTCATCATCGGCGTCACGGGCACGGACGGCAAAACCACGACCTGCCTCCTGCTTCACAGCATATTCAAACATTCTTCGAGCATCAAAGCCGGTTACATCAGCACCATATCGGCTGACTTCGGCGACGGGTCAGCGTCGACCGGCTTGCACGTCACGACGCCGGGCGCGCCCGAGATTCAGGCTTGCCTCGCCAAGATGCTTGAGGCGGGCTTGACGCATTGCATCCTGGAAATGACCAGCCACGGTCTGGCGCAAGGACGCTTGAACGGCGTTGATATCGATGTCGCCGTTTTAACCAACGTCATGCACGAACACCTGGATTATCACGGCAGCTGGCGAGAGTACCGCGCGGCAAAAGCCATCATGTTCCATAAGCTGCGGACTACTCGGCGCAAACCAGCGGTGGACAAGGTCTCCGTGATCAACGCGGACGATCCTTCCGCCGAGTACTTCACCGCCATGCCCTCCGACCGCCTGATTACATACAGCATCAAGGGTCGAGCCGACCGCAGCGCCCACGGCATCATTCACTCGAGCGATTGCACAACGTTCAGAGTATGGGACAAAAGATATACCTTGCATTTGCCGGGCGACTTCAACATCGCCAATGCGCTGGCTGCACTCTGCGCCGCGCAAGCGCTTGGCGTCGGTTGGGACGCCATCAAAGCCGGCATCGCGGGCGTCAAAGGGATTCCCGGACGCATGGAGCGGATTGACGAAGGCCAGAACTTCATCGCCATCGTTGACTTCGCCCATACGCCGAACGCGCTGAGGCGGGCGCTGGAAGCGGGGCGCGGCATGTTGGCGCCCGGCGCGCGCTTGATTGCCGTCTTCGGCAGCGCCGGGCTGCGCGATGTCGAGAAGCGCCGCCTGATGGCGCAGACCTCAGCGCAGTTGGCCGACATGACTGTGCTCACGGCGGAAGATCCGCGAACGGAATCGCTGGCTGACATCCTCGAGCTGATGGCGGAAGGCTGTCGCGCCGCTGGCGGCGTCGAAGGCGAGACCTTCATCCGCGTGCCAGACCGCGGCGAAGCGATCTACGCCGCTTGTCAAATGGCGGCGCCGGGCGATCTGGTCATGGCTTGCGGCAAGGGCCATGAGCAGAGCATGTGTTTCGGCGAGATCGAGCACCCGTGGGATGACCGCGAGGCGCTGCGCTCGGCGCTGCGCGGCGCGCCATTAGCTACCTTGCCGACAGCCGGGCCGAAACGCCATGCGCGCGCTTGATTGGGGGTCCGCTGCGATTCTGCTGCTCTTCGCCGCCGGCTTGCGCATCATCGGCATCAGCTACGGGCATTTGAATCCGGAGTACTTTCCGTCCTACGCGCCCTACGGAATGACGCACGAGCAGTTGCCGATTCAGCCGGACGAGTTCTTCAACGTGTCGATCCCGGTGAATATGGCGCTGCGAAATCGACGCAATCCCGAATTCTTCAATTACCCCTCGTTCATAATCAATACGAACTTCGTCCTGTTTCGCCTTACCGGATCGCTCGACGGACTAAGCTTTGCCGAGCGCGAAGGACGCAATTTGCGCAATTTCGCAGCCTTTCCGCTGTATGTCTTTTCGCGCTCGTATTCGGTATTCGGTGGCTTGATAGCGCTGGCTTGCGTCTATTCGATATGCCGGATCGTGGCTGGGAGATATGCGGCTCTTTGCGCCGGGCTGCTGGTCGCCGTCTGTTTCACGCTGGTGCAGCACGGGCATTACATCAAGCCCGGCTCGCTGGCGACTGGCTGGATGATGTTGGCGACCTGGGCTTCGGTCGTCGCCTTGCACAGCCATCGGCGCGCCGAACGCGAGCGATTTTATGCCCTTGCCGGCGTCTTCACCGGTTTGGCTGTGACAACGCGCTACAACGCGCTGGCGGTCGCGCCTTTCGTCCTCGCCGTCGGCTTGATCCTGCTCTATCGCCATCGGTCGCCGAGTATGCGGCGCTCAATACTGATATCGTGGCTGGCGATTCCGCTAGTCTTCTTCCTCGGCAGCCCCTACATTCTGCGCGATTTCGATCACTTTCTGCATGATGTTTCTTATATTCTCGGCCAATATGTCTCGACCGGCGCCGACGTGCCCGACTATTTTCTTGTCGACCATTGGACCGGCATGTTCTACTTGCTCCTGTCCATACCCGTCTTCGGCGTCGGCCTCGTTGCCACGCTTTGCGCGGGGCTTGCGCTAATTTCCGCCGGGCGAAGCCTGCGAGATGATCAACGCCTCCTTCATCATTCGCGGCTATTGGTTGTCGGCCTCATCGCGCTGACCATCGCGCTCTACGCGCTGGTCGCCTTGCGCACGATCCGGCCCCTGCGCAGCGATCATCACGTAATGCTGATACTGCCTCAGGTCATCATTTTGTCAGCCCTTGGCGCTGACTGGCTGGTCAAGCGCGCCAAGCTGCCGAGGCGCCTGGCAATGCCCGCCATCGCGCTGCTGCTGGTCATTCAGCCGCTCGTTCTCTCGCTGCAGTTTGTGAAAATGCTGTCGCAGCCGGATACGCGTCAACTCATGCTGGAGTGGATCCACGCGAACACCCCGGCCCGCTCGCGCTTCTTTCTGAACGGTCCCTACAATGTCCCCTTGGACGAAGCCATTTATCCCAACGCCGCTCAATATCTCGCCTACGCGCCGGCTCTCCCCAGCGGCGATCAATACGACTACCTGATCTATTCGGACGCCCTGGCTTTTGACATCATTCGCTCAGTGGGGATCGTGCCGCCGGATATCATTCAGGAGCAGCACAGTTATCTGGCTGCGCTTGACGCGCGTTTCGCTCGTGTAGCCGAAGTCCGCCGTCCGCGCTGGCTCGGTTCCGAAGCGATAATGTACTCAGCCTCGTATTGGCACAATCCGACCTTGATCCTCTATTGCCTGAATGCGCAGAGTTGTGATAACCATCGATAAGGCAAAGGGTTCGCTTGCGGCGGATGTCCGCCCGTCTGCTATGGTAGAATCGTAAGGAACCCGCCCCGCGAGGTGAACGTGCGCGATCTTGGCATTGTCATCGTCAACTGGAACACGCGCGATCTATTGAGGCGCTGCCTGGCATCAGTCTACGGGAGCGAAGGCGACTTCAGCTTCAGCCTGGTGGTGGTGGACAACGCCTCGGACGACGGCAGCGCCGCCATGGTCGAGCGCGAGTTCCCGCAGGTTGGCTTGGTCGCAAATGCTGACAACATTGGCTATCCGCGCGCCAATAACATCGGTTTGCGCCAATTGGGTTTTCGCGGTCCCAACGATGTAGATGCCGCCGCCCCTCGTTACGCCTTGCTGCTGAACCCCGATACCGAAGTTCCGCCCGACGCGCTCTGGCGCATGATCCGCTTCATGGATTCGCGGCCCGATATCGGCGTCGCTGGACCCAAACTGGTATTGACCGACGGCAGTTTGGACAAAGCCTGCCGCCGCGGCTTCCCAACTCCGCTGGTCAGCTTCTATCATTACTCGGGTTTGACGAGGCTCTTTCCCCGAAATCGGCGCTTCGGGCGCTACAACATGACCTTCGCCGACGAAGATCAAGAGCTCGAGGTGGACTCCGTCGTTGGCGCCTACATGCAGGTGCGCAAAGACGCCATTGAGCGAGCCGGCTTGCTGGACGAATCTTTCTTTATGTATGGCGAAGACTTGGATTGGGCTTTTCGTTTGAAGCAGGCCGGCTACAAAGTATGGTATTATCCGGCTGTGACCGTACGGCATGTCAAGCGGGCGGCCAGCAGCCAGAGCCCGAAAGCGCAATTTGAATTCTGGCGCGCCATGCTAATCTTTTATCGCAAGCATTTCCGCCGCGGTACCCTCTATCCCGTCCACCTGATGATACTGACGGCGCTCTTGTTTAAGGGAGGTCCCGGCTTATGGCAGGAGATCCGCAACCCGAGTCATACCGCGTAAGACCGCGTTCGATACGCTTGAGCAACGACCATCTGAAGGCGCTCTCTACACTGACGCTCTTGCTCGCCGATTCGATTATGCTCATCGCTGCTTTTATCATCGGCTACGAGGCGCGCGAGGTCTTGCCATTCTTTCCGCGCCCGGAAGAACAGCCGGCTCTCGCCCGCTACCTGCCTACGGTGATTGTGCATACAGCCACCATCGTCGTCATGTTTTACTTCTCGCAGCTTTACCACTTGAAGCGGGCTTTCAGCCGCATCGAGCAGCTTCGCAATGTGATCGGCGTCGTCACGCTGGGCACCTTGCTCGCCAGTGGCACGCAAGAATTTCTGCTGCAAAACACGAATTTGGAATCCGTCTATCCGCGCAGTCTGCTCTTCTATGTCTGGTTCTTCAGCCTCGTGCTGACGGTTGTGGGGCGCGAGTTGCACCGCCGCTGCTGGACTTTTATGCGCCGCCGCGGCGTCGTCCGCGATAATCTGCTGATAGTGGGCGAGGGCAGTATCGCGCACAAAATCATTGAGCATATTCGCAACAGTCCGGAGCTCGGATATGCGATCGTCGGCATCGTCACCCCATCAGAGCAGCAAGGCGAACTGCTGGGTTCCAGTTATATCGGCGCTTATGACGATATCCCGCGCATCATCGATGATCGGCAAGTGGAGCAGGTGATCGTCGCCCTGGAAGATTATCGGCGCGGCGAGCTGGTCGAATTGATCAACCTCTGCCAGCGCGGCAAGGTCGATATCAAGGTCTACCCCGATATATTCTCGTACATGGCTGGCGATCTTAACGTCGACGACCTCGGCGGGACGCCGCTGCTGACCGTCCGCGATATCGCTTTGCGCGGCTGGAAGCTCAGCCTCAAGCGCGCGTTGGATTTGATTGGCGCCACCATCGGCCTCGTTCTGCTCTCGCCCTTTATGTTGCTTACCGCGCTCCTGATTCGGCTCGAATCTCGCGGATCAGCTTTCTACTGGCAAGTCCGCATGGGGCTGGATGGCCGCCCCTTTCCGATGATCAAGTTCCGGTCGATGCGCCAGGACGCCGAATCCAGCGGACGCACCTGGACGGTGGAAAACGATGAACGCGTCACGCGGCTCGGGCGTTTCATGCGGCGCAGCAACTGGGACGAAATCCCGCAACTGATCAACGTGCTCGTGGGGCACATGAGTCTGGTGGGACCACGCCCGGAGCGCCCGATGTATGTCCAGCAATTCCGGCGCCAGATTCCCGATTACATGGTTCGGCATCGCGAGAAATCCGGCATGACTGGCTGGGCGCAGATCAATGGCTTCCGCGGCGATACATCGATCGCGCAACGCACCGAAGCCGATCGTTTCTACGTGGAGAATTGGTCGCTTTGGCTGGATATCGTCATCATCATCCGCACGCTCTGGCAATCCTTCACCCGCTCCAGCCCCAACGCCTACTGACGGGAGCGGCGCCGTGGACCTCGATGCGCTGACCAAAGCCATGTATGATTTTGTCGAGAGCAAGGGCTGGCTGGACGAAAATTCGCCCAAACGGCAGACCCAGCGCAATCTCGCCATCTCGCTGGTCCTGGAAGCCGGCGAAGTGCTTGAACATTTTCAATGGAGCGAAGAAAGCGAGCGTCCCGACGAATTGGCTGACGAGTTGGCGGACGTGATGCTCTACTTGCTGCAACTGGCGGCTTTCACAAATACCGATCTCGAACAAGCCGTGAAGGCGAAATTGGACAAGAATTATTCGCGCGATTGGACCAGCGGCGCAAGTTAATGGCGAAGAGCCGACAATTTCGCTTCCGGTCTGGCGCCATCGACAGCGGCCAAGATCCACGACGCACTGGACTCGCAGTCTTTCATTCTGAAGCGCCGGCATTATAATACCTTGCGCTCCGACGAAACTGCATAGAGCTTGCCATTCGCTGGTCCCGCCGCCCGCGTCCGCGCCAATCCGTCGGGTTGAGGTCGGCGGCGTGCAAATCAGCTTCCCGAACGATGAGGACAGTACAGTATGTCAGAACAAGCGGTCACCGCTCAAAGCGAAGATTTCTCGCGCTGGTACAACGAAATCGTCTACCGCGCCGACTTGGCCGCGCCCTCTCCCGTGCGTGGCTGCGTCATCATCAAGCCTTATGGCTACGAAGTCTGGGAGGGCATCAAAGCTGGCTTGGACCGCCGCATAAAGGAGACGGGCCATCAAAACGCATACTTCCCGCTTTTCATCCCCGAGAGCTACATCAAGCGCGAGGCTGAGCATGTCGAAGGCTTCAGCCCCGAGCTCGCTGTCGTGACCCACGCCGGCGGCAAAGCGCTCGATGAGCCGCTGGTCGTTCGGCCAACATCAGAAACCGTCATCGGCGAAGCCTTCAGCGATTGGATCCAATCCTATCGCGATTTGCCCCTCCTGATCAACCAGTGGGCGAATGTCGTGCGCTGGGAATTGCGCACCCGCCCCTTCCTGCGCACAGCCGAGTTTCTCTGGCAGGAAGGGCATACCGCGCACGCCACCCATGACGAAGCCGAAGAAGAAACCTTGCAGATGCTGGACGTCTACGCCGACTGCGCCGTCAACGATGCCGCCATTCCCGTCATCAAAGGCGAGAAGAGCCGCATGGAGCGTTTTGCTGGCGCCATGCGCACCTACACTATTGAAGCGATGATGCGCGATAAACGCGCGCTGCAATGCGGCACGAGCCACAACCTGGGCCAGAACTTCGCCAAAGCTTTCGACATCCGCTACTTGACGGAAGCCAATACGCAGGAATTCTGCTGGACCACATCATGGGGTCTAACGACGCGCATGGTCGGCGCGGTAGTCATGACGCACGGCGATGACAAAGGCTTGCGCCTGCCGCCAAAACTGGCGCCTTATCAGGTCGTGATCGTCCCCATCTACAGGCGCGACGCGCAACGTAACGCCGTTTTGGAAACCGTCGATCGTTTGCGCGAGGCTTTAACGGAGTCGGGAATGCGGGTGCATGTCGACCGCCGCGAAGGGCAATCGCCCGGCTTCAAGTTTAACGATTGGGAAATGCGGGGCGTACCCCTGCGCATGGAAGTCGGACCCAGAGATGTCGAGAACAATAAGGCCGTGCTGGCGCGGCGCGATGTGATGGGGCGCGCGGGCAAACAGTTTGTCTCGCAAGATGGCATCATCAAGGCGGCGCAGGACCTGCTGGCCGATATCCAGCGCAGCCTGCTGGATGACGCGCGCGAATTTCGCGATGCCCATATTCAGAATGCCTCGTCGTACGCTGAGCTGCGAGAGATCGTAGCCGCGGGCGACTGGGCGCGCGCCTATTGGGCCGGGTCGGACGAGGATGAGGCTGCGGTCAAGGATGAGACGGGCGCCACGATCCGCTGTTTTCCCTTTGAACAGCCGAATGACCGAGGCCAGTGCGTCAAATCCAGTCAGTTGGCGCAGAAAATCGCGCTATTCGCCAAAGCATACTAGGCGTTTACGGTGTATATGTTCGCAGGTCCCGTGCAGAAGTCCGCTTGAGCGCGGCACAGATGGCGAGCGAGCGGGATTTAGGGCGGTGTCCTTAACATTTTCTTAAAGAAGTGAGGCATTGTGAAAATTGACACAATTGGATTCCTGCCTTACAATGTATGTTGCGGGTCATTATGCGTTATAGACTGTGACATGATGAACGCATCAGGTGGCGCCGATCAAACATTCTGTGATAGTCGCCAGCATTACGCCGGCTGTCGCCTTTAACAATCTCTTTACTTAATGGCTTTTACTCGATGTTATGACATTACGCCGTAGCATATATCGTTTATTGAATACCCATGCCAAATACATGGATATTTCGAGTTAGGCGCCAGCTTCGGTTCGCCTGGGCTGGCAGCTTGATTATTGGATTAAATCATGGCTGCTTACTTGATTGTCGACGTTGACGACCTGTTGAGATTCTCCAGTTACAGAGGCATCGATCTGCACGAACTGGCGGTTGCCTTGCGCGGCAGCGCTGGCTTCGTGGCCGGCTTGTATGATACGGCTTCACTGAAGGCGGTCGCCCTGGCCGACTGGCGCTCTCAGAGCCGGGACGAGAACTTGCAATTGGAGCCCGAGACGATATTCCGTAGCGTTGGCTACCAGGTCGTGGACGTGCAAGACCGTAGCTGCTTGCCCGAATGCCTGCTGCGCGATGTTTTTCGCCACGACAGCAATCCGATAGACGAGTTGATCCTGGCCACGACTGGCACGGATCTGCTGCCCTTGATTGACGAGGTGCAAGTAACCGATACCGCGAGAATCCGCGTCTGGGGCGACGATGAAGAAGTGGCGCGCGCGCCCTGCTTGTCCCGAGACATCATATTCCAGCCGCTGGTCGGCTTGCATGGCATTAAGGGCCAGAACGTCTGGGTCTATATTGATTTCGAAAACATTTCTATCAGCCTGAATGAACAGGGATTCGTCGTCAATCTCGATCATCTGATAGAGCGCCTTGTTGCGCAGGCGCAGGCGCATGGCAAGCTCGTCAAGATGGCGGCTTACGCGCCCTGGGGCCAACGCGGCGCCTTGCCACCGCTGGTCGACGCTTCGGGCCGCGAGGTGGCGGATGACGCGCCCTCTCGGCTGATGATGGCGAATATAGACCCGGTCTTTCATTTGCCCGGCAAGCAGAGCGCTGATATCCGCATCGCCCGCGATGTCTTGACCGACGCCGGCCATCCGGAAGCCGGCGATGTCATCATATTGGCGACGGGCGATCGCGACTTCAACGATGTGATCAATCCCTTGCTGCAGCGCAATAAGACCGTCGTCGTTTGGGGTGTTCGCGGCAGCACGGGCCGTCTTCTCCAGAGCCACCCTTCGCTGCAACTGGAATACATTGATGACTTCACGGATTTGCGGACGCACCAGTCCCTGGGCGCCTTCGAGACCGAGGTCGATATCGAGAGTTTCATACCGTCGCAATGGTCCAGCGTGATCATTCAATACTTCCGCCTGGAAAAATCCAGTTCAGGCGGCGACATCACCGAAGAGAATCTCATCGCCCAAATGATCGATATTGGCGATGTCATCTCGGTCGAGCGCGGCAATGACCTCGTCTCGCAGGCGATCTCGTTGGGCATTTTGAAGCAGCAGAGCGCGCTGGGCGTCCTTAGCTTAAACCTTCAGCATCCCGTTGTTGAAAAGACGCTTCTGATCGTCAATCGGATGATTCGGCGGGTCGCCAATACCTTGCATTCACGCAGCTGGGAATATGTCAATTACGGTTTTCTTTTGAAGGGCTTGGCCATGGAACGCGACCTGGATCGGCCCGGGATGAATGAAAGCGATCAATGGCGCTCCCACTGGATCGACTGCCTGGTGCGCGAAGGCATCCTGCAGCGGGACCTCGTCCCCCACCGCCATAATCCCGATGACCTGGTTCCGGTAATCCGCTTGCCCGAGACAAGTGATCTCCCGCTGGCGCAAACTGGCGGCGAGGGTCCGTCGCCGATTGAGTTCGCTTCCGAAGAGTGGCAGGGCGTGCCGCCGCACCAGCTCTACAAGACGGACACGGAAGTGGCGCACATGGTCAACCGCATTGTCGTTAGCGTCCAGCAATTCACCAGCTTCAGAAACTTTGCCTGGTGCCCGCTCGGCAGCCTCCACCGGCGACTGCGTGAATTTGACAGCGGCGTGATTTTCCAGCACGCCGTCGAATACCTGCTCGTAAACAACATGGTGACCGTAAACGAATATCCCAACCCGCGCAGCGATTACAACACCAAGGGCATTGAGCTGGACGAGGCTTGCCCTTTTGCAGCCGTCATTCTCGCCGAGCGGGATGAATTCGTGCGCGTATTGCTGGAGATGTATCGGAGCAACGTCACCATCTCACAGGCTAACATCGAGCAGCGACTTGGCGAAGATTGGGATGTTTCCCTCTGGCTGTCCATCATGAAGACCGAAAATGTGCTGAACGCCTTGCCGGGCCGCGCTGACCAGTACAGTCTCTTTCGCACGCATCACACCGTAAAGTTGGTCGCCAACGATGATGTCGATGAAGTCGCCACCGCTTAGGTCCAGCTTGCTATTGCTCAGACCGCTTCCAGCTGATAGAATCAGCCCGTTGTTTTGGCCGACAGGCGACCGCTCCTGCCTGTCTGGTGGCGAAGGAAAGGACGGATTTCATGCCATTGGATAAAGCAACGAAGACCCGGATTATCGAAGATTACGCCCGCGAAGATGGCGACACCGGCTCGCCGGAAGTGCAGATCGCGCTGCTCACCGCCAGGATCTCACAGCTGACCGAACACTTGAAAGTGCATAGCCACGACGAACACTCTCGGCGTGGATTGCTGAAACTCGTCGGGCAGCGGCGGCGGCATCTGAAGTACATCGCTCGGAAAAAACCGGATGTTTATCATGACTTGCTGCAGCGCCTTGGTCTGCGCCGCTAGACGCGCGCGCCAGCTTGTGATCGGGCGCTCCGATCCATGATGGAAGGTGGCAAGCCTGGCTCGCTGCCAAACGTAAATTGGCCATTCTCGAACGAAAACAAGCGCGTCAGTGATGACGGGCGCGAAGCAGCGTCAGCGAGAAATCCGCTGATAGCGCGCTTTCGCTTGCCATCACCCGGCGCATCATCAATACGGAGAAAACGATGACATTGGATATACGTGAATATCAGGCTATGGTCGGTGACAAAGAAATCACCATCGAAACCGGCCGCTTTGCCCAACAAGCCGGCGGCGCTGTGACCGTCCGCATGGGCGACACCATGCTATTCTGTTCGACGACGATGGGCTCGCCGCGCGCGCATCTGGATTTCTTCCCGCTGAGCGTCGACTATGAAGAAAAGATGTACGCCGCCGGGCGCGTGCCCGGGGGTTTCTTCCGCCGGGAAGGCCGGCCCTCCGAGGGCGCCATCCTGATCTCGCGCGTCATCGACCGCACCTTGCGCCCGCTCTTCCCCAAGAATATGCGCAATGAAGTGCAGGTCATCTTGATGTCGCTCTCGCACGACAAGGAGCACCATGTCGATATGCTCGGCGTCATCGCCGCCAGCACTGCGCTGACGATCTCCGATATCCCCTGGGGCGGGCCAGTCGCCGGCGCGCGCATTGGCTTGGTCGACGGCGAGCTGCGCGTCAACCCGACCTATACCGAGATGCAAGGCAGCAAGCTTGACCTGCGCGTTTCGGGCACGGCCGACGCCATCAACATGGTCGAATGCAACGCTGATGAAGTTGACGAGGACATGATGCTTGAGGCCCTCTTCTTGGCTCACGAGGCTGTGCAAGATATTATTGCGCTGCAGGAAAAGATCCGCGCCGAGATCGGCAAAGACAAACAAGAACCCTCAACCGACGATCTGGACGAGACGCTGCTGGCCGAAGTCAGCGCCAAAGTCGAAGGTCCGATCCGCGACGTTATAATCGCGCACTCCGACCGCAGCGCGCGCCGCGAACCGCTGGGGGAAGTCCAAGCCAGCTTGCTCGCCGATTTCGAGCGCAAGAACGAGGCGACCACCGACGAAGAAGCCAAGGTCGACCTGAAGCATGTCGAGCGCGCCTACGATCAAGTGATGAAGGCCGTTGTTCGCGGACGCATCATCAACGACGGCGTGCGGCCCGATGGCCGCGATTACGCCTCGATTCGCCACTTGGCGGCTGATGTCGGGCTGGTGCCGCGCGTGCATGGCTCCGGCATGTTCGTCCGCGGCGAAACGCAGGTGCTGACGATCGCAACGCTGGGCACGCCGCGCGATTCGCAGTTCCTCGACGGCTTGAGCCCGGAAGACGACAAGCGCTATATGCATCACTACAATTTTCCGCCTTACAGCACCGGCGAGACCTATCCCATGCGCGGGCCGCGCCGGCGCGAAGTCGGCCACGGCGCGCTGGCGGAAAAGGCGCTCCTGGCGATGATCCCGCCTGAGGAAGAGTTCCCCTACGTTTTGCGTCTGGTCAGCGAAGTCATGAGTTCGAACGGGAGCACCTCGATGGCCAGCGTCTGCGGCAGCAGCCTCGCGCTGCTGGATGCCGGCGTCCCGATAAAGAATCCGGTGGGCGGCATCGCCATGGGCTTGATCAAAGAGGACGACCAGGTCGCCGTCTTGACTGACATTCAAGGCATGGAAGATCATCTTGGCGATATGGACTTCAAAGTCGCCGGCACCGTCGACGGCATCACAGCGCTGCAAATGGACATCAAGATCGCTGGCGTCACGCGCGAAATCATGCGGCAGGCGCTGGCGCAAGCCAAAGACGCGCGCCTGCAAATCCTTGATGTGATACAGGCGACCTTGCCCGAACGGCGCGAGACGCTCAGCGACTTTGCGCCGCGCATGGAGTCCTTCAAGATTTCCGTCGACAAAATTGGCGCCGTCATCGGTCCCGGCGGCAAGAATGTGCGCGCCTTGCAAGATGAACACCAAGTCAAGGTCGATATTCAAGAGGACGGTCTCGTGTATGTCGCGGGCGAATCCGGCGCCGATGTGATGCAGGCGCTGGAGAAGATCAAGGCGATGGTCGAGGAGCCGGAAGTCGGCCATATCTACACCGGCACCGTCAAGCGCGTCGAGAGCTACGGCGCCTTCGTCGAATTCCTGCCCGGCGCCGAAGGCATGGTTCACGTCTCGCAATTGGCCGATTATCACGTCAAAAGCGTCGAGGACGAAGTAAGCGTTGGCGACGAGATCATGGTGATGGTCATCAATATTGACGGCACTGGCCGCGTGCGCCTGAGCCGCCAAGCGGTCTTGGAAGGCTGGGATGTTGAAGAAGCCAAGCGTCGCGACGCCGCTGGCAGCCGCGGTGGTCCGCGACGGGGCGGAGGCGGCGACCGGCGCGGCGGACGGCGCGACGGCTTCCGCCGGGATGGCAATCGAGGCGGCGATCGCCGCGGTGGCGACCGGCGCTAGGATGAAAGCCGTTGAAACTGTGAACGTGCTGCAGCAGCTGGGCAGCGCGTTTTTTGTTTGTGATCCCGAGCTTATCTGGAGATGATGCCATGCCAGACAATACCGACTCGCCCAGCCGCGCCCTCGCCGAAACCGAAAATTACATGGTCTGGGAAGTGCAGGAACCAGACGAGGAGATTACCTATCACGTCGAGTTGGGCGCGGTAACGCTGCATTTTTTTCGCGAGGAATGGCGTGAATTTGTGCAACTGACCAAGACAGCGGCGAGCAACAGTTGATGGATGCGGCGCGCCTCCAGAGCCACTTTGTGGCGGTCATGGCCAAGCACCTGCCACCTAGCAGTTCGACATTGCATTTGCTTGACCTGGACGGGCGCTCGGGACCCATGCTCGCCCAAGCGCGCGCCGACCTGCAACTGCGCCATGTGCAACCTGTCGAATTGGCTGAGCGCGAAGTCGCGCCCGGCAGCGTTGACGCCATCGTCGCCTACAATGTGGTCCTGAGCGACCCGCTGCTCGCAGCAAGTCTGGCCGCCTTGCGCGCCGGCGGCCGCCTGATCGCCGTGCAATCGCGTGGGAGCGCCAGCGCATCCCATCTGCGCAAATTGCGCGACCGCGGTTTCGTCCGCATCTTGATTGAGCCGGCGCTGGATGAACTCGGCGTTCTGATCCGCGGCGAGAAGCCGCAGATCGCGGCCGACACGCTGAAGCGAATTCAGTCAGTCGCCCAGGCTGACGCCGATTCGCTTGATCTGTCGCAATACAGGGGAAGATACATCCATCTGCTAATTCAGCAGCGCCCCCATGCGCCGGCTTGGAAGCGGGACCAAAGCGTTCCAATTACCTGGCGCGCCGCCGTCATTCAACGCGAACCGCTGCCGGCTTTGCTGGGATTCAGCAGCTTGCCCAAAGCCGTCGGCTTTATGCAGCCGGCTGTCCTCGCCGGACGCATAAAAGACATCAATAAAGTTGGTAAATTCTCGCTGGCGACCGCGCAATCCTGGCATTGGGATCTCATTATGAACCCCACACTCGAATCGATAAACGGCGCAGCGCTGGCTTTCATTGATATTGATCCATCGATAGCGGAAGCGCCCGACGAGTGACAGCAGCCCATGGCTCTTACCCTGGCCGACATCGAGTTTCTGCGAAGCGATCGCGCGAGCGCCATCCTCGCTGCCCGCGCCGACGCCGATCTCAGCGACGCCAACACGCTCCCGCTAATTTCCAGCTTGCGCAAGTCGCTGACGCCGCGAGAAGCCTCCGCCATTCTTCAGACATTGCGACTGCGCGCAAAGGCGGTCGTCAAGTTCCCGCAGCAGGCCGGGGCGATGCTCTTCACCGACGAGGGCTTGCAGCAGGCGAGCCATCCCTGCGCCCGCCACTATCGCGCGCGCTTGATTGAATCTGAGGCCGTTTTGGATTTGTGCTGCGGCCTCGGCGCTGACACCCTCGCTTTCGCTGGCGCAGGAATAAACGCGCTTGGCGTCGACATTGACCCCGTTCGCATCGCCATCGCCCAGCACAACGCGGATGTGATGGGGCTCTCCGCTCGCTTCGAAGTCGCTGACGTCAGCGAGGCGAGTCCCGACGCTGACGGCTGCGTCTTCTACGATCCAGGCCGGCGCGATGCGCGGGGCCGGCGCATTCGTGATGTTGAGGGCTACCAGCCGCCCTTATCGCTCATAAAACGCTGGCGGGCGCGCGAGATGATTATCAAGCTGTCGCCGGCCGTCGACTTGCGCCAATTGCATGGCTACGGCGGCCGCGTCGAGTTCATTTCTGTCGATGGCCGACTGACGGAAGCGCTCCTCTGGCTGCATCGTCCGACGGCTCGTCCCTTCGCGACCAAACTGGCTGACGGCGCCGCCTTTCACCTCTATCCTCGAGACGGGCTCCTCGCTGATATTTCGCCGCCCAAGCGCTGGCTGTTTGAGCCCGACGCCGCTGTCTTGCGCGCGGGGCTGGTGCAGCAGTTGGCGCATGACTTGAACGCGACCATGCTTGATGACAATATCGCCTATTTGTCGCTAAATGACCGAGTGGAAACTCCCTGGGGGCGCTATTGGGAGGTCCTAGATTGGCTGCCATTTCAGCTCAAACGCTTGCGTCGTTATCTGGTCGAACGCGATGTCGGGCGCGTCACCGTGAAGAAGCGCGGCTTCCCCCTGGCGCCCGAAGAGTTGATCGGCCGGCTGCGCCTGAAGCCGGGCGGGGCGAGCCGGGTCTTGGTCATGACCCGTTACCGCAACAAGCCAATCGCCATAATTTGCTCCGAGCCCTCATTTGGGTAATGCGTACGAATCCCTTATAATTGGCTCTGATTCGCCGCAGGTATGCAAAGGGGCAGCGTCATGCTGATGCGTCCTGACGAACCGAGCCAGCCGCGTCTGATTAGCTGGGACGAAGTCGATCAACTGATCGACGGCTTGATCCCGCGCATCCAGGATCTGGGTCCCTTCGGCGCCATGGTGATGATCACGCGCGGCGGCGTCATTCCCGGCGGCCTGCTGGCGGAAGCGCTTAGCATACAGCATCTCTTGACCGCCTCGGTGGACTTCGTGGCGACAGCGCAATCGGGCATGATGGCTTGGCCCACCTTCCTGCAGTTCCCCGACCCCGATCTGCTTCGGGGACGGCGCACCCTGATTGTTGATGATGTCTGGGGCAGCGGGCGCACCAGCATTTCCGTGCGCGAACGCGTGGACGCCGCCGGCGCTACTCCTTGCAACTGCGTCTTGCATTACAATCCCTACCGGACGATGTTCTCCAATATCAAGCCCGATCTATATGGCGATGTCACCGATACCTATGTCGTCTACCCTTGGGAGATAGACCGCGGCCTCTTCGGCCGCGATTACGTCCGGGGTCAGCCTGAAATCTAAGGGCTATTTCCCGACGACGATTGCAATTTTGTGCCAATCTGAATACTTTGCGATATAATTCCTTTGTCGCCTTGGCGAAACGCGCGTGTGTAAATTTGCGTAAGGCGAGATAGGCGCCCCGCTCATGCGTGTCGGGCTATCGGCATTGAAGCGGTTGCTTGGATTCATTGGGAGCTGAGGGACCCTTCGAGCTTGGTATAGTCCAATTGCGGTTGTCAGGCGGAAACGCTAGGAGACTTCGTCGACTGAAGCGCTATGCAAAATCTTGCAATGGCGCGAATAGTACCTGCTGATGCAGGAGGCATGCCAAATCCTATGAGTGAAGATCAAGAACAGAAAACCACCGCTGAAGAAAACTTCGAGGAGATGCTCGCCTCATCGTTCGATTATTCGTATACGCCGCCGCGCCGCGGGGAAATCCGCGAGGCGACCATTCTGCAGATTGACGATCGCGAAATCATCGTCGACCTGGGCGCCAAGCAGGATGGCATCGTGCCGTCGCAAGACTTGGATCGAATGGATGACGAATTCCGAGAGAGCTTAAGCACCGGCGCGAACGTGCCCGTCTACGTCGTGAACCCGCGCGACCAAAACGACAACCTGATCGTCTCTATCAACATGGGTTTGCAGCGCTATGACTGGGAAAAAGCGCGCGAGCTCCTCTCGTCGCAAGATGCCGTCGATGTGCGCGTAAGCGGCTATAACAAGGGTGGCGCCCTCGTGCGCTGGAACCGGCTGGAAGGCTTCATCCCCAGTTCTCATCTTGTATCCACCAACTTGTCAATCGACCGCAAAGACGCGATGCAAGAGCTCATCGGCAAAACGCTCGGCGTCAAAGTGATTGAAGTGGATCAAGACCGCCGCCGGCTGATCTTCAGCGAGCGCGAGGCGCAGCGCGAATGGCGCGCCCGGCAAAAAGCCAAGCTGCTCGCCGAATTAAATGTTGGCGATGTCGTCAACGGCGTCGTCACCGGCTTGCGCGATTTTGGCGCTTTTGTGAATATTGGCGGCGCGGACGGCTTGATTCACGTCAGCGAGCTGGCTTGGCATCGTGTGGATCACCCGCGCGATATCTTGCACATCGGCGAACAGATCGAAGTATACGTGCTGAATCTGGACCGGGAAACCAACCGGATCGCCCTCAGCCGCAAACGTTTGCTCAGCGACCCCTGGGATGACGCGCAATTCCGCTATCATGAGGGCCAATTGATTTCCGGCTACGTCACCAATGTCGTGGACTTTGGCGCTTTTGTCGCTCTCGAAGATGGGCTGGAGGGCCTGCTTCATCTCAGCGAAATGGGCGATGGCGCCTTGAAAGAGCCCTATTCTTACGTGCAGAAAGGCGATCAACTGTCCTTGCGCATCAGTCACCTCGAGCCGGAGAAACGCCGCGTCGGCTTCACCCAGCGCTGGGGCACCGAGCTAGACGACGAGGAGGCTGTAAGCGCCGCCGACAGCGCGAACGAGAACGAAGACGCGGCTCCGCTTGATCAGGAAGAAGACGCGCCCGCCGACCCAAAGACTTCGCCATAGCGGTCGGTCCGCCGTCCTGCGCCTGATTGCCCGCCGACGCGCGGGCATTTCGCTTATTCTCATCGTCATCGTTGACAGCCTTTGAACGACTCTGTATAATCCCGTCCGATAATTGGTGAGGTCAGATCGTTCGTTTCGATTCGCAGTCACAGACGAGCTGGCGTATCCGAGCCTGGTTGTTCAGCGGCGACTGAAACCGGGTTTTATTTTGCCGAAGGCCGCCGCTCGCTCTCTTTGCATCGTGGAGCGCGGGCCATCGCGCCCCTTGTTTGAATCGCTGGGACGCTCGCCGATTTACCGCTATCAATTGATTGAGGAGCTAACTTGGATATGCAGACAGATTCGGCCGTACTAGACACAGTCGACGAGTTGGACTTTGCCGCCCTGTTGGAAGAGTCACTGGCTGAGAGCAAGATTGAGCGGGGCGATGTCGTCAGCGGAACTGTGCTCTCAATTGACAGTCAAGGTCTTATCGTCGATATCGGCTGGAAGCAGGATGGTATTGTCACGCGCGGCGATATTGAGCGCATGGGCATGAATACCGCCGACTTCCAGGTGGATGCGGCGATAGACGTCGCCGTCGTGAATCTGAACGATGGCGATGGCAACCTGATTCTGTCGGCCGCCCAGGCGCGGCAGAATGAAGATTGGAAGCGCGCCGACGAACTCATGCAGAGCGAGACGCTGGTGAACGGCGAAATTGTCGACACCAACAAAGGCGGCGTCATCGTGGGCTTCGGCCATTTGCGCGGCTTCGTGCCGGCCAGCCATGTCCTCGATATCCCGCGGGGCCTCAAAGAAGAGGAGCGCCTCGCTTTCCTGCAAAACCTGGTGGGCAATGAAATCACGGTCAAGGTTATTGAGGTGAACCGCAAACGCCGTCGCTTGGTGTTCAGTCAGTTGGAAGCCGAGCAGGAGAACCGCGCCGCTCGAAAAGCCGCCCTTTTGCAGGAGCTGACTGAAGGCTCAACGCGAAAGGGGGTCGTCAGCGGCCTCTGCGACTTTGGCGCCTTTGTCGATCTCGGCGGCGCCGACGGCTTGATTCATATTTCCGAATTGGCTTGGCATCGCGTGCGCCATCCCAGCCAGGTGCTCGCCCTCGGCGATGAAGTCGACGTCTTCGTGCTAAATCTGGATGAAGCGGGCAAGCGCATCGGTCTCAGCCTCAAGCGCCTGCAGCCCAATCCCTGGAGCCTGGTGGACGATATCTACCACATCGGCCAGCTTACCGAGGGCGTGATCAGCCGCCTCGAGTCCTTCGGCGCCTTCATCAGCCTGGAGCCTGGCATCGAAGCGCTGCTGCACGTCAGCCAGGTAGCGGCCAATCCCGAAGATAACCCGCTGCGTCATCTCTATGAGGGGCAGAAACTGTTGATGCGCATAGTCAGCATCGAATCGGACAGGCAGCGTCTCGGCTTGAGCCTGACCGAAGTCACCCCGGCTGAAAAAGCGCAATGGGAAGAACGGCAGCTCGAGCTCGTCGCCGCAGCGCAACTAGAGGCGGGGCAGGCGCAGGAAGAAACCCTGGATGATAGTGAGGCTGTTGCTGAAGCATAAAGTCGTGTACACTGCTTGCCGAGCCTGGACCAGGCAAGGGCAGAAATAACAATGTGAAGGTGGTGAAACCAGCATGGCTTCAGTCAGACTCAAGCCAGGCGAGAGTCAAGAGCAATTGCTGCGGCGTTTCCGCAAGCGTGTTACCAACGCCGGCATTCTGAGCACGGTACGGCGCAAGCGCTGGCATATCTCAAAGAGCGAGTTGCGCCGCATCGAAAAGAAGAAGGCGATACGCCGCTCGCGCCGACGCCAGCGGAAAATGTGATCGGACCCGCTATCCGCGCGCCGACAACTTCCGGTTAACTTTCCCGGCAGTTTCGGATTTGGCGCGCAGTTCGCGGGCGCTCAGGCCTTAGATTCCTGGCGCGCATGTGTAGTTGGGATTCAGCCGCCATGAATCGAGCCTGTTGAATTCCGGCCAATTCGTAGTTTCTGGCCATCTGATTTGGTACAATCTCAGCCCTAGGTTCACTGTTGAGGAGGAATATGGCTAAGAAAGAAGAAAAGCTCGAAGTAGAAGGCACGGTTATTGAGGCTTTACCCAATACACAGTTTATGGTCGAACTCGACAACGGTCACCGCGTCTTGTCCTACTTGTCGGGCAAGATGCGCAAGTTCTATATTCGCATCCTGCTGGGAGATCGTGTTCGGGTGGAGATGAGCCCCTATGATATGAATCGCGGGCGCATCATTTATCGTCACAAGGACAGTGTGCGCACCTGAGCGGTACTGCCCCCGATCGGAACACGGCTACATCATTCAATTGCGTCGAAGGTAAAAGCTGGCTGCAGCGGCGCCAGCTTCAAATCTTGCGCTGAGGGACAGGTCTGCGCGCGCCGCCTAAGGCCTTAGCCCGTTAGTCGCGTTTGACTCCCCAGTGGACGGCCATCGTGCCAAACATGAATGATCGAATGCAAACGTCGTCGAAGCCGGCCAACTCGACCAAGCTCTTGAGTTCCTGCGGCGTTTTGAAGGCTTGCGTTGATTCTGGCAAGTAGCGGTAAGCGTCAGCCAGCGCGGCGCCGCCGACCAAACGCCCCAGCAGCGGCACGCCAACCTTGAGATGCAGTAGGATGATCGGCTTCAGCGCATTGTCCGGCGGCGGAGATGTGTCCAGTATTACGACGCGTCCGCCTCTCTTCAAAATCCGTCGCTGCTCGGCCAGCGCCTGCGGGATATCGCTTACATTGCGCATCAAATAGGCGGAGACGACGGCGTCAAAGCTCTCATCGGCGTAGGGCAGCGCCAGCGCGTCGGCGCCCGTCCAGGCGACTGCTTGCCCATAAGGCTGTCGGCGCCGGCCAACGCGCATCATCCCGAGCGAGAAATCGGCCGCCGCTACGATCGCGCTCGGCGACTGCTTAAGCGCTTCGAAAGCAATGTCCCCGGTGCCCGCCGCGATATCCAGCAGCGTGCCGTGGTCCGGCAGGGCAGCGACCTCGACGGCGAAGCGCCGCCACCGCATGTCCTGGCCCGCGCTGATGATCCGATTCAGCAGGTCGTAGCGCTCGGCGAGGCGATCAAACATCGCCCGCACATACTCCGATCGCTCCTCGCCACTGAGATGCGCCATGTCCGTTCCTAGTCAGCCGCCCGCCTGGCCTCGACCAGCATCCAATCGCCCAATTGACGGCGCGCGCTGGGCTGCAACCCGCTTCGTATCAGAGCGGCTTCCACCTCATCCACTTGCGAGTCGATGATGCCGCTGAAGATCGCGCGGCCGCGGGGCCGGAGAGTCGCGCCCAAGCCTTCCTCAGCCAACTCCAGGATGACCCGCGCCAGGATATTGACGATTAGCAGGTCAAATCGCCGCGCGGAATGCCGGACAATTTCCAGACTGCCGCGCTCGGCGATGATGCGCTCGGCGACGCCATTGGCGCGCGCGTTGCCAATCGTCGCCTCAACCGCGTGCGGGTCGATATCCAGCGCCAGCACACGACGCGCGCCCAGCTTGGCCGCCGCAATCGATAAGATGCCGCTGCCCGAGCCCAGGTCCAGCGCGTCCTGCCCAGGCTTTACCAGCCGTTCCAGCGCTTCCAGGCATAGTTGCGTGGTCGGATGCGCGCCCGTGCCGAAAGCCATGCCGGGATCCAGCGCGATTTCAATATCGCTCGGCGCCGCTGCGGCATCAATCCACAGGGGCCGGATGAGAAGCCGCTGGCCCAGGCGCAGGGGCTGATAATGCGCCTTCCAAGCCTCGGCCCAGTCCTCCGATTCCAGCGTTCTGTACGCCGGTTGCGGCATAGGGTACAGCAGGCGCATACGCCCCAAGGCGGTTCCGAGCTCGTCTTTGGTCGCTTGGGCTTGTTCGTCCGCCGGGAAATAGGCGCGCAGCAGGAACTCGCGAGCGGGCGGGACCTCTCCCTCATCCCAAGTATCGGGGGCGATGCCGGTCTGCTCAAGCGAGACGCCCTGATGCCCGTAACGTTCCAGCACTTCGGCGATCGCCTCGGCGCTTTCGCCATCGACGCGCAGGCTGACTTCTATCCAGCGGCTCATCCCGTCGCGCAAGTCTAGTCATCTTCGCCGGAGAGGAAGTCGGCCATCTTTGACCACAAACCGCGTCCACCCGTCTGCGGTTTGTTCTCGCGCCCTAAGGTCTCCGCCAGTTGCTCGAATAGATGGCGCTGCCGCTCAGTCAGAGCCGTCGGCGTCTCCACTTGCACATACACCAGTTGGTCGCCCCGGCCCGAGTTGCTGCCGTCCGAGCGCAGACGCGGGATACCCTTGCCGCGCAGGCGGAAGACCTTGCCCGTTTGCGTGCCCGCCGGGATGTTCAAGTCGGTCGGTCCGTCGACCGTATCCACTTGTATCCGGTCGCCCAGCGTCGCCTGCGCGATATTGATGCCGATATCAAGTACGATGTCGTTCTCTTGGCGCTTAAAATAGTAGTGTTCTTTGACGTGAACCACGACGAATAGATTGCCGGGCGGCGCGCCTTGTTCGCCGGCGTCGCCATCGCCCCGCACCTGAATCTGTATGCCTTCGCTGACGCCCGCGGGAATCTTCACGTTGAGCACGGCGCGCTTGCGGCGGCGCCCGGAGCCGTCACAGTTGCGACAGGGATTGCTGATCACCTGGCCCCTGCCGCCGCAGTTGGGGCAGGTCTGCGCGCGCACCATCGAGCCGAGGAAGGTCTGCTGCACCTGCCGGACCTCGCCGCTGCCGTTGCATGTGCCGCAGGGCGACGGGCGAGAATCCGCGCCCGCGCCTGTGCCAGCGCAGGCATCGCAGCGCTCCAGCCGCTGAAACTCGATCTCCTTCTCGACGCCGAAGACCGCTTCGACAAAATCAATCGTCACATCGACGCGGCGGTCGCGCCCGGCCGCGGGACCACGACGGCGCCCGCGCGGCTGCTCGCCAAAAGCGCTATTGAAGATATCAAAGATTTCTTCAAAGCCGCCGAACCCGCCGCCGAAGCCGCTGCCCGCGCCATTGACGCCGGCGTGGCCAAAGCGGTCGTAACGCGCGCGCTTGTCCTCATCGGAGAGGACTTCGTAGGCTTCGTTGATCTCTTTGAATTTCTCTTCCGCGCCCGCTTCCTGGCTCACGTCCGGGTGATACTGCCGCGCCAAACGCCGGAAGGCGCTCTTGATCTCGCCCTCGTCCGCGCCTTGCGCGACGCCGAGCACATCGTAATAATCTCTTGGCATATCGTTGACCTTGTATCATTTCTGCTGCTGCGTGCGATTCACAGGGGCGCGTGGACACAGCCCGTCAATCGCCCCTACAGATTTGCCTCGGCGGGCGACCTATTAGATCGCCCCTACAGTTTTCAACTTGGCGGGGTTTCTAGGTTTCCGTGTACTCGGCGTCGATGACGTCTTCGTCCTCCGGCTCGGGCGCCGGCTGGCCATCTTGCGCGCCTTCCGCCTCTTGATACATCTGCGCGCCCAGTGTCTGCAGCTGCGCCATCAGCGCTTCCGTCGCCGCTTTGATCTCGGCGATATTGTTGCTCGCTTGCGCCGCCCGCACCGCTTCAATCTTCTCCTCCGTCTGCCTGACCACCTCTTCCGGCAGCTTGTCTTTGTTCTCGCGGATCAGCTTCTCCGCCTGGAATATCGCGCCCTCCGCCTGGTTCGCGACCTCAGCCTGCTCCTTGCGCTCGGCATCCTGGCTGGCGAATTTCTCGGCCTCGGCGACCATCTGATCGACTTCGTCGTCCGATAGACCGCTGCTCGCCGTGATCGTGATCGCCTGCTCGCGCCCGGTCGCCTTGTCCTTGGCGCTGACGTTGAGGATGCCATTGGCGTCAATATCAAAGGTCACTTCGATTTGCGGCAGGCCTCGCGGCGCCGGCGGGATGCCATCCAGGATGAATTTGCCCAGCGATTTATTATCGATCGCCATCGGCCGCTCGCCCTGCACAATATGGATCTCGACCTGCGTCTGGCTGTCGGCCGCGGTTGAGTAGACTTGCGACTTCTTGCTTGGGATGGTCGTATTGCGGTCGATCATCGCCGTCGCCACGCCGCCCAGCGTCTCCACGCTCAGCGTCAGCGGCGTCACGTCCAGCAGCAGGATGTCCTTGACATCGCCGCCTAGGACGCCCGCCTGAATCGCCGCGCCCAAAGAGACCACCTCATCCGGATTGACGCCCTTGGTCGGCTCCTTGCCGAAGAAGTCTTTCACCGCTTCCTGAATCGCCGGCATGCGCGTCATGCCGCCGACCAGCAGCACGGCGTCCACATCGCCAGTTGACAAGCCAGCGTCCTTCAAGGCTTGCCGGCAGGGCTCGATCGACTTGCGCACCAACTCATCCACCAGGCTCTCCAGCTTGGCGCGCGACAGGCTCATGTTGAGGTGCTTCGGCCCGCTGGCGTCGGCGGTGATGAAGGGCAGATTGACTTCGGCGTTGAGTGTGGTGGAGAGCTCAATCTTGGCTTTCTCGGCCGCTTCCTTCAGTCGCTGCAGCGCTTGCCGATCCTGCCGCAGGTCGATGCCATTCTCCTGCTTGAACTCATCGGCGATCCAGTTGATGACGCGGTCATCGAAATTGTCGCCGCCCAAATAGGTATCGCCATTGGTTGATTTCACCTCGAAAACGCCATCGGCGACTTCCAGAATCGAGATGTCGAAGGTGCCGCCGCCCAGGTCGTACACGGCGATGATGCCTTCGTTGCGGTCGCCCAAGCCGTACGACAGGCTCGAGGCGGTCGGCTCGTTGATGATGCGCAGCACCTCCAGCCCGGCGATCTTGCCAGCGTCCTTCGTCGCGTTGCGCTGCGCGTCGTTGAAATAAGCCGGCACCGTGATCACCGCTTGATCAACCGGCGCGCCCAGATAGGCTTCCGCGTCCGCCTTGATCTTCTGCAGCACCATCGCCGAAATCTCCGGCGCGCTGTAATCGCGATCGTTCATCCGTATGCGCACATCGCCATTCGACGCCGCCGACACTTTGTAGGGCACTAGCTTGGCGGCGTCGGTCACTTCGGAATCGCTGTACTTGCGCCCCATGAAGCGCTTGACCGAAAACACAGTGTTTTCCGGATTGACCACCGCCTGATTGCGCGCCACCCGCCCGACGAGTCGCTCGCCGGTCTTGGTATTGATGGCGACCACCGACGGGATCAAATTGCCGCCTTCAGACGATGGAATCACGGTGGGCTCGCCGCCTTCCATCACAGCGACGACCGAATTGGTAGTGCCCAGGTCAATGCCGATTATTCTTCCCATTGCCGTTTCTCCTGTCCTTCTCTTGTCGTCTTCAGGCTTCCCCCGCGCATTAGTCGGATCAGCTGGCCACTTTCACCAGCGCCAGGCGCAGAACATGCTCGCCAGCGCGGTAACCCTTTTGCAGCGTCTCGATCACATGACCGCTTTCGACTTCATCGCTCTCTTCGGCGCCTATCGCCTGATGCAAATTGGGGTCAAAGGGTCCGCCGGTCGGGTCAATCGCCTCGACCTCGTACTGCTCCAGCAGAGTCGTGAACTTGCGCTGAATCATGGCAACGCCGCCGATCCAGGGATCGTCGCCTATGGCTCCCGGCACGCTGTCAAAGGCGCGGTCGAAGTCATCAATGATCGGCAGCAGCGACTTCAAGGTATCGAGCGCCGCCCGCTGAAAGAGTTCGCGCCGTTCTCGCTCGTTTCGCTTCTTGTAATTGGCGAATTCGGCGCGGGCGCGCTGCCAGCCATCTTCGTTGGCCTTGGCTTCTTTCTGTGCCTCGATCAGCATCTGCAGCAGATTGACGCCTTCCGGCAGCTCAACTTCCGCTTCCGGCGCGACATCCGCCTCTGGCGCGTCCGGCGCCTCGGCGTCGGGCCCCGGCGCCGCTTCGTCGGCCGGCTCGCTCTCATCGTCGCTTGACCTCTCCACGCGTTCCAGCTCCTCAGCCGGATTCTTGACTTCGCTCATAGACTGTCCCTGTGAAAGTTCTGCCTGAAGATTGTGGAATACGCCATCATCATGCCCGGCGACTATATGACCTGCATCAGAATAGACGGCATTATATTAGTGAATTTGGAGCAATTCGAGGATTACGAGCAAAGTCTTATAAAGATTATATGTTTGCTAAATCTAATTGTTTCCAGATTGCGCAAGCCTTGCTGGTAGCCATCGGATCTCTCAGCAGTACCAAGTTAGTCATGCGAAAGAAGCGAGCCTCGTAGGGGCGACCAATCTGGTCGCCCGCTGCCGCTG